>JBEPUS010000139.1:0-6986 GCA_041691435.1 Chloroflexota bacterium | reverse complement strand
GCCCAGGAAGACGAGCCGCCAGCTCAGGTGCTCGGCGATGATTCCGCTGAGGGCCGGCCCGATGACGCCGGGCACGACCCAGGCGGTCGAGAGGACGGCGAACATCCGCGGTCGCACCCCAACCGGCATGGCCCGGGCGATCGCCACGTAGGCCACCGGCGCGATCCCGCCTGCCCCGAACCCCTGGAGGAGGCGACCGGCGATCAGGACCGGCATGGTCGGCGCGCTGCCGCCGATCAGCAGGCCGATCGCGAACAGGCCGAGCCCCAGGCCGAACGGGCGGACCAGCCCGCCCCGGTCGATCAGCAGACCCATGACCACGATGCCGACAAGGTCGCCCAGGAAGAAGAGGCTGAAGACCCAGCCGTACAGCTGGATCCCGCCCAGCTCGCGGGCGACGATCGGCATCGCCGTGGCAACGGCCAGCGATTCGAAGGCGACCAGGGTGACGGTCAGGACCAGGCCGAGCGTCAGGCTGCGTCGGCCGGCCGAGAAGAGTCCGCCGTCGTCGGAGGGGGGCAAGCTCTCGCCGCCATGGTCGGCGGCCCGCTCCATGCCCTCAAGCATCCTGGGCGACTGGCTCCGCCTCCGACAGGCGCGCGACCACCGCCTGGGTGAGGACCCAGCCCGCCCGCACGTCCCGCGGCAGCCGGATCCGGACCTGGTTGCTGGCGAACGTGACGTCGCCAGGCCGAACGCCGGGCAGGCCCAGGCCCACGGCGCGCGGGCCGCCCCCGAGTGGCGCGAGCAGGCGCATCGCGGTGGCCCGGCTCAGGGCGCCGAAGCGGACGACGAGCTGGCCATCCTCGCGCGAGATCGAGGCGATCCCGGCTGCCTCCGCGGCCAGGCGCAGTGCGGCAACCTGGACGAGCCGCTCGACAGGCGGTGGCAGCGGACCGAAGCGATCGCTGGCCTCGCGCCGGAAGGCATCCAGGTCCTCGGTCGTCCGCGCCCGGGCGAGCCGGCGGTAGAGCTCCAGCTTCTGGGCCTCGTCGCCGACGTAGTCGTCGGGCAGGTGGGCGTCGATCGGCAGGTCGAGGACGGCCTGGGTCGGAGCGAGATTCGGCTCGCGCTCCTCGCGGCGGGCCTTGACCTCCTCGACCGCATCGGCCAGCAGGCGGCTGTACAGGTCGAAGCCCACGGCCGCCATATGCCCGGACTGCTCGCCGCCCAGGATGTTGCCGGCGCCGCGGATCTCGAGGTCGGACAGCGCGATCTGGAAGCCGGCCCCCAGCTCGGAGGCGTTGAAGATGGCCTGGAGGCGCTTGCGGGCCTCATCGGAGAGTCGCTCGCGGCGGCGATAGAGGAGATAGGCGAACGCTCGCCGGCTCGACCGGCCCACCCGGCCGCGGAGCTGGTAGAGCTGGGCCAGTCCGAGCGTGTCGGCCCGGTCGATGATGATCGTGTTGGCGTTGGGGATATCCAGGCCCGATTCGATGATCGTCGTGCACACGAGGACGTCCGCCGCCCCGCCGGCGAAGGTGATCATCACCTGCTCCAGGCTGCCCTCGGGCATCTGGCCGTGGCCCACGACGATCCGCGCGTCGGGCAGCATGCCGCGCAGCTGCTGGGCCTGGGCCTCGATGGTCTCCACCCGGTTGTGGACGTAGAAGACCTGCCCGCCGCGGTCCAGCTCGCGCTCGATCGCGTCCCGGACGAGGCCCGCCGTTGCCTCGGCGACCCGGGTCTGGATCGGCAGCCGATCCTCGGGCGGGGTCTCGATCACGCTCAGATCGCGCACGCCGGCGAGGGCCAGGTTGAGCGTGCGCGGGATCGGCGTGGCCGACAGCGTGAGGACGTCGACCTCGCGGCGCAGGCGCTTCAGGCGTTCCTTGGCCGCCACACCGAAGCGCTGCTCCTCGTCGACCACCACCAGGCCCAGGTCGTGGAACTTGACGTCGCGCGACAGGAGCCGGTGCGTCCCGATGACCAGGTCCACCGAGCCCCGGGCGAGGCCGTCGATGGTCGCGGCCTGCTCCCGGGCCGGCACGAACCGGCTGAGGAGGCGGACGGTCAGGGGGAACGCGGCGAAGCGCTGTGAGAACGTCGTGTCGTGCTGGGCGGCCAGGACGGTGGTCGGGACGAGGACCGCCACCTGGCGGCCGTCCTGGATGGCCTTGAACGCCGCCCGGATCGCGACCTCGGTCTTGCCGTAGCCCACGTCGCCCACGACGAGCCGGTCCATCGGCCGGCGCGACTCCATGTCGGCCTTGGTCTCGGCGATCGCCCGGAGCTGGTCGACCGTCTCCTCGTACGGGAAGCTTGCCTCCATCTCGCCCTGCCAGGGTGTATCCACCGCGAAGGCGTGACCCTCGGCGCCGGCCCGGGTGGCGTAGAGCTCGAGCAGCTCCTCGGCCAGGTCGTCGACCGCCTTCTTCACCCGCTGCTTCGTGCGCAGCCAGTCCGTGCCGCCCAGCCGGCTCAGGGTTGGATGCTCGCCCCCGGAATAGCGGCTGACCCGGGCGATCTGCTCAACCGGCACATAGATCCGGTCGCCGCCGGCGAAGCTCAGCTCGAGGTAGTCACGCTCCTCGCCGGCGGCCCCCCGCCGGAGCATCTGCTCGTAGCGGGCGACACCGTGGTCGATGTGGACGACCAGGTCGCCGGTCTTGAGCCGCTCGAGGATGTCCCGGGGAACCACCCGGCGGAGCGCCTTGGGCCGTCGGACGCGAACCGAGCCAAACAGCTCGCGATCGGTGATCACGACCAGGCCATCGGGCCCGCCGGTGAATCCGCCGTTCAGGCTGCGCTCGATCAGGGCGACGGCACCGGGCGGCGGCGGCGCAGTCAATCGACTGGTCACGCCCGTCGGCTGGCCAGCCTCAGCCAGCAGCTCGGCGAGTCTTGTCGCCTGGTCCGAGGCCAGGACGATCCGAGCCCCTTCTGCTCGCCAGGCGTCGAGCGCTTCGGCCAGGCGGCCGGTGCGCGCAGCCGGTACGACCGGCTCGCGCCAGCCGAAGAGGTCGCCCGACGACAGGCCGCGGGCCGCCATCGCGGTCCCGGCGGCCAGGACTCCTTCGGACTCCCAGGTGAGCTCGAGGGTCCGCGATCGGACCAGCCGGCTCTTCCAGTCGCGCGGCCCCAGGTAGGTGACCGGCCAGTCCCGGGGCAGGTCACCGCCTTCCACCAGCTCAGCTCGCCGCTCGTCGGCCTGGCGCCACAGGAACTGGGCCGCCTCGGCCAGGTCGCCGGGCTCGTCGAGCACGACCAGCGTCTCGGGCAGGATGTGGTCGAAGCCCGTCGCTGGGCAGATGATCCCGGCCCAGATCTCGGCCGCGTCGCCGGCATGCAGCGCGCGGCCACCACCGGCCGCGTCCGACTGCGCCGGGGCGCCTTCCGCCCGGGCGCCCTCGAACCTTGCGAGGTCGGCCTGGAGGCGCTCTGGCAACCGTGCCGCCGCCCGGCCGAGGCCGGCCCGGACTGCCTGGATCCCGCCGCCCGGGATGAGGAACTCGGTGGCCGGAAGGAGGTTGATCGAGTTGATCCGCTCGGTCGTGCGCTGGTCCGTCGGGTCGAAGCTGCGCAGGGAATCGACCTCGTCGCCGAATAGTTCGATCCGCACGGGCAGCGCCGAGCCCGGCGGAAAGACATCGATGATCCCGCCACGCCGGGCGAACTCACCCCGGCCGGCCACTTCGATCACGGGCTGGTAGCCGAGGCCGAGCAGCTCCAGGAGGAACCGGTCGAGGACGAGCCGGTCGCCCGGTTTCAGCCGGCGGGGGTCGGCCGGCAGGTCGGCCGGAGCCAGGGTGTGCTGGAGGAGCGCCTGGACGCTGGCGACCATCACCCGCGCAGTGCCACTCCGCCAGGACGCGAGCGCGGCAACCCGGGCCGCCGTCTCGTCGGGCACGAGCTCGCTGCGCTCATAGGCGAGCGCCGTCCGCGGCTCCAGGACCACGACCGACTCCGGATCGCCCAGCCAGGCCGCGAGCTCTTCGGCCAGCCGGTCGCCGATCTCGGAATCGCGGGCGATCCACAGGAGTCGCTCACCGGTGGCTGCCAGGGCCGCGCCGAGGAAGCTCTTCGCACCGTGCGGGATCGTCGTCAGGCCGGCGTGCCGGCCACCCGCGGGAATCGCCGCGGCCGGCGACCCGATCCGATGCTGGAGCGATTCGAACGAGCCGGTGGCGACGAGCAGCGGCGGGAGGACGGACAGGTCCGGGACCCGTCGCGCCGATCGAGCCGCAGCGGCCTTCGTCGCTGCCAGCCGGGCGGCGGGGGGGCGGGGCGCCGCGGCCCCCACGGCCCCCCGCGGATGGGCGGCCGCGGCATAGGCCGCGGGGCCGGCGCAAAACACCGGCGCGGGATCGATCTTGGCCTTGCGCTCGGCGTACTCGGTCGAGATCCGCTCGACGAGCCGGCGTTCGGCGCCGCGCTTGCCCCGGAACGGTGGGCGCTCGTTCATCGGCCCGCATCTCCGGTCATTCGCCCGCATCTCCGTCGGGCTCGGCCGGCCGGGGCTTGCGCCAGCCGGTCTTCGTCCGGCGCACGCCGTCCACGCCCGGCGGTCCGTCAATCTCGCCGGGTGCGGCCTGCCGCTGCGCATCGGCCGGCCGGAGCAGGAAGCTGTTGAACCGGTTGGCGGCCTTCGACGTCCCGTCGCGGGCCCATGCCTCCACGCCGTCCGCGGCGGCCTCGATGAGCTCATCCATGCGGGCCTGCTCGTCGGGGCTGAATGCCGACAGGACGTGATCGAGAGCTCCGTGCTCGGGGTCCCCGATCCCGACTCGGAGGCGGCTGAAGCCCTCGTTGGAAAGCTCGTCGATGATCGACCCGAGGCCGTTGTGACCGCCCGCGCTGCCGCCCTCGCGGAAACGGAGCTTGCCGAACGGCAGGGCGAAGTCGTCGGCAACCACGAGGAGGTCGACCAGCGGAGCATGGTGCCGGGCGAGGACCTTGCGAACGGCCAGGCCCGACTCGTTCATGAACGTCAGCGGCTTGACCAGGATCAGGTCGAGGCCACGAAAACGCCCCTGGACCACCGAGCTCGCGTCACGGGTGCGCCCACGACCGGACCAGCCGGCCCGATCGGCGACCCTGTCGAGCACCATCCAGCCCACGTTGTGGCGGGTCTTCGCGTACTGGCTGCCCGGATTACCCAGGCCCACGACGATCTTCACCAACGCTCCGTGGCATGCCAAAGGGCGTGCTCCGCGCCGGTGCGCGTGCACGCTGAACGGACCCAAACCGTCCTCGGTGGGCCCTGCCCCGATGGTATCAGCGTCGGCGGGCGGGCGGCGACTGGCGGCCGGGTGCCCGTATCGGACCGCTGGGCGGCCGGGACCGGGACCGGGCCCTTCCTGAGGGCCGTGCTCTCGGCCGCGATCCGGCCCTCCCTGGGACCCGTGCTCTCGCCGGACCGGGCCCTCCCTGAGAGCCGTGCTCTCGGCCCGGATCCGGCCCTCCCCGGGACTTGCATCAGACGCAAGTAACCGACCACGATCGGCCGTAGGTCGTCGATACCCTGCACGTGGTGCAAAAGCGCGATGACGTTCGGCGAATTTGGTCCGATTCCTGCGTAGGGCGCAAGGAAACGACCCGACTGGGCCGCGACCTGGTCGGTTACTTGCACCACGTGCAAGCCGGACCGCCGGCCCGTAGATGGGCAGCCCAATGGGCGGCCGAGGTCGGCGGGCGCCCGCTACCCGCGGTCAGCGCAACGATGGATGGGGCCCGAGCCGGCCCGAGGGGACCCGAGCCGGCCCGAGCCAGCACGTGCCTCTCGAGCCTCAGGCGAGGAGGCGCTGCTCGAGCGCGCGCATCGCGGTTTCGTCGGCCGGATCGGCGTGGTCCCAGCCGCAGATGTGGAGCGCGCCGTGGGTGACGAGCAATCGGAGCTCATCGGCTGGCGACCAGCGCACGTCGCCGGTCTGGCCGCCGCGGCCCGCCTCGGCTTGCTCGATCCCGCGCTCGACGGAGACAACGATGTCGCCGAGATGAAGCCGGCGGCCTGGGGGAAGGGCGAAGTCGACCGCTGCAGGCGCCCCTGCCCGCGCTGCCGCCGCCCCCGCCCGCGCCGCCGCCGCCGGCGCCACCGTCCGCGCTCGTGCTCCCAGCGCCCCTGCCCGCACCACCGTCCGCGCCACTCCGGAGGGCCGGGTGAGTGGCCCGTCGCCGGGTGCCGGGAACGCCTCCGCCGGGAGGAGCGGGAAGGAGAGGACGTCGGTGGGCCCATCCTTGCCCATGTGGGTGGCGTTCAGGCCAGCGAGCTCCACGTCGCCGGTCAGGATCAGGCCGATGGATGCCGGCCGCGGCGCGCCGGCCGAATCGAGGGCCGCGCCAACGGCCCGGGCCAGGGCGGACTGCGGAACCAGGCTTGGAACCTCGGATCGAGTCGTGATGTCGATCCGCCACGGACCGAGGTAGATCGAACGCGACCTCGACGGCGGGTCAGGCTCCATCGCTCGTCGGCCCGGTTCGTTCGGTCGTGCCGCCCCCACCGCCGGCCGCCGCGCGCCGGGCCTCGAGCTCGACGATCTTCGACTGCGGGTAGGCGATCCGCTGGTGATACATCCCCAGGAGCTGGGCAACGAACGCTTCGCGGATCCGCTCGAGATCGCGCAGGGTGAGGTCGCACTCGTCGAACTGGCCGTCCTGGAGCCGCTCGGCGATGATCCGGTTGACCATCGCCCGGATCGCTGGCTCATCGCGCGACGAGAGCGAGCGCACGGAGGCCTCGACTCCGTCGGCCAGCATCAGCAGCGCGGCCTCGCGAGTCTGGGGCTTGGGCCCGTTGTGGCGGTAGAGGCGCTGGTCGACCGCATCGGCGGCCTTCTCGCCCTCGGCCGTCGCCAGCCCGCCATACGGTGCCGCGGCCTCGTCCCGGGCCTTCGAGTAGAAGTAGCTGAGCCGGGCTGTGCCGTGGTGCTGGGGAATGAACGCGATCAGGGGTTTGGGCAGGTGGGCTCGATAGGCGATCTCGATCCCGTCACCGATGTGCTCCTTGAGGATCGTCGCCGAGACGTCCGGATCCAGCTCGTCGTGGA
>JBEPUS010000138.1:0-6989 GCA_041691435.1 Chloroflexota bacterium | reverse complement strand
TCAGGATACGGCCCTGGTGGCCCTGGGTTCGCGATCGTCGTCCGAGGCAGCTAGCGCACGATCGTCCCGCGCGCCGAGCAGCTGTTGCGCGCAGCGTGACAAGCCCGCCAATCCTCGACCAACGCGCCTCGGATCGTCGCCGAGCGCGCCCTGCCTTGCGCGCGCGTCAGCGTGGCCTGGGCGAAAATCGGCCGCCATGCCCGCCGGCCGGACCGCTTCGGCCCTCATCAGGGCCTGCCAACGACCGGTTTGTCCTGCCGGCTGCAACATCCCGACCGTGCCGCGGCCAGGAGAACGAGCAGTCCACCCGGCCACGTACGATGGTCGTCCGCACCGGACGAGCCCGTTTCGATGACCGCGTCCCCTGAGCCCAAGAGCGCCGCCTGGCTGGTCCGCTGGGGACCCATCCTGCCGCTCCTGCTGGCCGAATTCATCCTGTGGGTGGGCTTCGGGGCGCTGCTGCCCGTCCTCCCGCTGTACACCACCCATCACGGCGTGGACCTGGCCAACCTGGGCCTGGTCGTGGCCGCCTGGCCCGCCGCACGGCTGATCTTCGAGCCGATCTTTGGCTGGATCGCCGACCGGACCCGGCGCAAGCCGCTGATGGTGATCGCCCTGGTCGTGACCGCCGGCCTGATTCCCCTAAACCTGATCAGCTTCGGGATCGTGCCCTTTCTCGTCCTGCGAGCCCTGACCGGGGCGGCAACGGCCGTCTACGACCCGGCCGCCCGCGGCTTCCTCGTCGACACGACGCCGGCCGACCGGCAGGGCGAGGCGTTCGGGCTTTACAGCGCGGCCCAGATGGGCGGGCTCCTGTTCGGGCCGGCGATCGGCGGCCTGGGCGCCTATGCCACCCATTCGGACGGCTTCGTCTTCGTCTTCTGCGGGATCGCCACGGCCCTGGCCGGCATCGCCGTCCTCGCCCTCGTCCGCGAGCATCCGCGCAGCGCGGCCCGGACGACGGTGCCCTCCGAGGGCGTCGGGGAGATGGCCGCGACGGCCGACGGCCGGGCCCGCGACGGCGAGATGGCCCTGGACGATGCCGGCCGCCCGATCCGACTCGTGAATCGCCTGTTGATCGTGGCGATTGTCGTGAACCTGGGGAGCAACTTCGCGACCGGCACCTACGAGGTGGCCTGGAGTCTCTTCCTGACGTCGCGGGGAGCCGGCCTCGACCTGGTCGGCGCGACCTTCGCGATGTTCGCGGTGCCGATGATCCTGTTGTCGCCGTGGGCCGGCCGGTTCGTCGACCGGCGCGGCAGCCTGCCGTTCATCATCCTGGGCACGATCGCGCCGTCGATCGCGGCCATCCTGTACACGATCATGCCGGACGTCCGGCTGGCAATCCCGATCATCCTGTTCGAGTCGTCGGGGATCGCGATTGCCTATCCGGCGCTCTACGCGATCGTCTCGGCGGCCAGCCCGGCGGGCCGCTCGGCCACCGCCCAGGGCCTGTTCGGGGCGGCCGGCACGGTCGGGTTCATCCTGTCGTCGGTGATCGCCGGCTGGCTGGCCACGTTCGACCTGCGCCTGCCCTTCTGGTTCTCGAGCTTCACTGGAGCCGTGGCCCTGGTCCTGAGCCTGGTGATCGGCGCGCGCGCCATCCTCGATCTTGCCGCCCGCCGCGAGGTGGCCCGGGCCGGCGCGGCCGGAGGGGCTGTTGGAGGCCCTGTGCTATAGTCGGGTTCGCGGGGTGGAGCAGCGGCAGCTCGTCGGGCTCATAACCCGAAGGTCGGCGGTTCGAATCCGCCCCCCGCAACCAAGCCGCATATCCCTGAACCCCGGGTCCCGACCACCCGGGGTTCCTCTTTGTCCAATCGATAGCCGGGCTCGTCCATGCCGTTTACGGACCGGGGTGCTGGTATTCCAGGATTCGGACGATGCGGACTCCGCTTGCCGCTTCAGGTCGTCCAGATCGAGTCCGATTCGTGCACGAGTCGGCACTCCCGATCCCGAATCCAGCGCGGGCCGGGCTCCACATGGCCGCCGGTTCGCGCCGAGTAGCGCGGGGATCGCTAATCGGCAAGAACGCGGGCTCCGTTCGGGCCAATCGCCGCGTGATGAGGACGAACCTGCTGAAACGAGTGCGCCGTGCCTATTCCCAGCGGAAGACGCGCGCCGCGAGGATCGAGCTCAGGACGCCCCACGCGGCCAGGACCAGCAGTGGCGGCAGGACGTCGCCGGTCGCCGATCCGAGGCCAATTCGATACGCGTCCGAGAGGGCACTCGCCGGCAGGACCCGGGCGAGGTCGGCCAGCACGCCGGGCAGGTGGTCCACCGGCAGGATCACGCCGCCGAGCAGCAGGAACACGAGGAAGAGCCCATTCGCGGCCGCCAGCGTGCCCTCGGCGCGCAACGTCCCGGCCATCAGCAGCCCCAGCCCGGCGAAGGCCAGCGTGCCCAGCCCAAAGGCAGTGACGACCACGAGCGGGTTCCAGCCGGCACCGGGCTGCCAGCCGAACAGGGCCACGGCCACGGTGACCAGCAGGACGACCTGCAGGACCTCGACGACGAGGACGGCGCCGATCTTCGCCCCGACCAGGCCGGCCCGCGGCAAGGGTGAGCCACCCAGCCGCTTGAGGACGCCATAGGAGCGCTCGAACGCGGTCGCGATCGACAGGTTGACAAGGCTCGTGGAGATCACGGCCAGGGCGAGGATCCCGGGCAGCAGGAAATCGATCGGGCGGGGCGTGTTCGGCGTCAGCGCGGGCACGAGCGAGAAGAAGACCAGCAGGATCAGCGGCAGGACCACGATCACGAAGAGGTTCTCGCCGCGCCGCGCGGTCAGGCGCAGCTCCATGCCCAGCTGCGCCCGGGTCGATTGCAGGGCGGGCGCGGCGTTGGTGGGCCGCGGCGCGGAAGCCGCCCCGGGCATCGCCGCCGGCTCAGCCATCGAGTCCGTGCTCCCCGGTGAGGGCGAGGTAGCGCTCCTCGAGCGTGGCTCCGGTCGTCCGCAGCTCGGCGATCAGCAGGCCGCGCTCCGCGCACCAGGCGCCGAGGGCCGCAACGCGCTCGGGCGTCGACTCGAGCCCGTCCACCAGGTACCGGCCGAGGCCGTGATCGTCGCGGATCGTCCCACGGCCCAGCGCCGCGGCGAGCATGGCCAGGTCGGCGGCAGCCAGCGGCCGCTCGATTCGGAAGCGCAGGCGGGGCTGCGTGCCGGCCGCGAGCTCGGCCGGCGAACCTTCGGCCACGATCCGGCCACGATCGATGATCGCGATGTGGCTGGCCATCCGCTCGACATCGGCCAGCTCGTGGGTCGTCAGGAGGACCGTCATCCCTTCGTCGCGGAGGCTCCCGATCAGGTCCCGGGTGCCGGCCTTCGCCGCGGGATCCATGCCCGCCGTCGGCTCGTCGAGGATCGCCAGCTCGGGCCGGCCGAGGAGCGCAAGGGCGAGTCCGAGCCGCTGCTTCTGGCCGCCCGAGAGGACCTTGTAGCGGGTCCCGGCCACGTCGGCCAGGCCCGAACGCTCGAGGAGCTCGTCCGGGTTGCGAGGATGGCGATAGAACCGCGCGTACAGGCGCAGGATCTCGCGGGGCACGGCCTGCGGATAGATCCCACCACCCTGCAGCATCAGGCCCATCCGTCCCCGCAGCTCGCCCCCGGCGACCGCCGGATCGAGGCCCAGGACGCGCACCTCGCCGGCGTCGCGCCGCCGGTAGCCCTCGAGGATCTCGACCACGGTCGTCTTGCCGGCACCGTTGGGACCCAGGAGGGCAACGACGTCGCCTGCGGCCACCCGCAACGACAGCCCGTCCACGACGGGCCGGCCGCGGTAGCTCTTGCGCAGGTCTCGGACCGAAATCGCCGCCCCGGCGGCGGCCGACGTCATGGCAGGATTGCGGCGAGCTGCCGGTCGAGGTCAGCTTGGGTGATCTGGCCGATCTGGCGCGAGCGGAGGATCCCGGTCCGGTCGATGAAGTACGTCTGAGGCGGCGCGACAACCGTGTAAGCGGCTGCCAGGGCGCCGCTCGCGTCCAGTACATCCGGCCAGCCAGCTCCGCGGCTTGCCACGAAGGCCCGCGCCGCATCAGGGGTGTCCTGGTAGATCACCCCGACAAAGCTGAGGCCGGCGGCGGAATGAGCCGCGAGAGCAGCCTCGAAGAGGGGGAACTCCGCCTGGCACGGCCCGCACCAGGACGCCCAGAAGTTGATGACCACAGGCTTGCCCAGGTATGAAGCCAGGTCGAAGGGCTTGCCATCCAGCGTGGTCCCGATGATCGCCGGGGCCGCAACGCCCGGCTCCGCGCGGGCCTGCGCCGACGATCCAGCCCCCGCGCCGTTGCACGCAGAGGCGACCAGGGCAAGGACCAGCAGGAGTCCCAGTGCCGGTCGACGGACGCGCAACCACCGGCGGTCGCCTTGCTGGTGCATGACCGTGCCCCTACTTGACGGTCAGCGTCCCGGTCATGTTGGCATGAACCGAGCAGACATACGTGTAGGAGCCGGCGGGCAGCGCCGGGACGTCATAGACCTCGATGATCGGCCCGGTCACGATCTTGCCGAGGAAGACCTGCTGGCCGCCCGCCCCACCGCTGTGGATCGAGACGTTGTGGGGCGTGCCCGCGTCCTCGTTGTTGAACGCGATCGTGAATGCCTTGGCGGCAGGCGCCGTGGCCGTGGTGGTGGTGTACTGGATGTTCTGGGCAACGATCGTGACGTCGGCCGCCGGGGCACTCGGGCCGGCACCACCGGGTGACGGGGCAGCGCCGCTGCTCGTCGGCGCGCCGCTGGCCGCAGCGGCTCCAGCATTGGCGTCGGCCGGCGGGATGATCCCGTAGTTGACGAGCAGGGCGGCGATCACCACCACCCCGAAGAAGGTCAGGGTGGTCGTGGGGTAGCCAGGCGGCGGGGCGTTGCGCGGATGACCCGTCTCGTCCGCCTCCACGACCAGCCCGTACTCGGTCCGGGCATCGTGCAGCCAGCCGATCAGGGTGGTCACGAGCATCACCACGCCGGCCGCCAGGAGGGGCAGGCCGAACACGAGCCCGAACATCACGACCATCAGCGACAGGCCGCCGAGGATTGGCCGGAACGAGGGCCCGGGCATGTGGACGCCGGCGGGCGGCCCATCGTGGATGACGGCCGGCAGGGTCACCGCGGTCCCCTCGACGTGGTCGTAGTCGCGCATCCCCTCCCGCAGCCAGTAGACGAGGGCGAGGACCAGGGCGATCAGGCCAAGGACGGTGATCCAGCCGCGGAAGACGAGGCCGAAGACGACCAGCGCCAGGCCCGCGGCGCCAAAGAACGGGGCCAGCGAGCCGCCCGGCATATGCACGCCTGCGGGTGGTGCCGGGGCCACCGGCTGGCCGCCCCGCTCGCTGGGCCCGATCGTGGCCAGCTTGCGCATCAGCCACAGGATGTAGAGGCCAACCAGCCCGAACAACCCGAGTGGGATCAGGCCCACCAGCTTGCCCCAGTCGGGCGACACGAACTGGGTGATGAACGTGAGGATCGAGCTCCAGATCTGGTCCATCAGGTTCGGTTCGTCGTCACGCTTGGCGCGCTCAGCCGCGCGGGGAGCCGGTCATCAGGACATAGGCCATCAAGCTCATCGCGATGCCCAGGATCGCCTCCATCGACGCCCCGCTGATGTCGTGGCTGACGAGGTAGTAGGCGAGGCCCACCACGGCGAACAGCACCCCCGTGAAGATCGCCAGGCGCGGGCGTGGGATCGGGTGCATCAATTCTCCCTCAGGACGCCGTCGGGACGAGATAGAGCAGCGAGAAGAGCACGATCCAGACGACATCGACGAAGTGCCAGTAGAGCGACACCGCCTCGACCATGTCGTGGTGCTTGCTCGAGAACTGCCCGGCCATCGACCGGTAGAGGACGACGCTGAGCATGATGACCCCGCCCAGGACGTGCGCGCCGTGGAAGCCGGTGAGGGTGAAGAAGGTCGTGCCGAACGTGCCGTCGGCGAGGGTGAAGCCGAGCTGCGTGTAGTCGTAGCCCTGGCCGATCAGGAAGATCACGCCCAGGACGAGGGTCACGGCGATATTCCGGACCAGCCCCGCACGATCGCCCTTGCGGATCGACCAGACGCCCAGCTGGCAGGTGAACGAGCTGATGATCAGGAGGGTGGTGATGATCAGCGGCAGGGCAATCTCGTTGGCCACGTGGAAGTGCTCGTTGCCCTCGGGCGGCCAGATCGGTGCATTCGCCCGGACGTTGAAATAGGCCGCGAACAGGCCGGCGAAGAACATCACTTCGGAGCAGATGAACAGGATCATCCCCAGGATGACGTTGCTGATCCCCTGCTCGGCGCCGTGCCCACCGGCGTCGTCGTGCTCGCTGTGATCGCTGACCTGGAGGGCCATGGGATTGGCGCTCACGCGTGGGTGGCCCCATGGCGAACGTCGAAGACGGGCCGCTCCGAGCGAATCTCCGGCAGGTGGTCGAAGTTGTAGGGTGGCGGCGGCGAGGACGTCGCCCACTCGAGGGTGTTGCCCTCCCACGGATCGTCGCCCGCGGGCTCGCCGCTGCGGAACGTGATGAACACGTTCCACAGGAACGGCAGGATGCTGAAGGCGATCGTGAAGCCGCCGATCGTGGCCAGCAGGTTCAGGTCGTTCCAGCCGGCGTTCGGGTCGTAGTCGGCGATCCGCCGGGGCATCCCGCTCAAGCCCAGGATGTGCATCGGGAAGAAGGTCAGGTTGAAGCCGATGAACATGAACACGAACTGGATCTTGCCCAGCGTCTCGTTCAGCCTGCGCCCGAACATCTTGGGCCACCAGTAGTACAGCCCGGCGAAGACGCCGAAGACCGAGCCACCGAACAGGACGTAGTGGAGGTGGGCCACGACCCAATACGTGTCGTGCAGGGCGAAGTCCACCGGCACCGCGGCGCTGAAGGCGCCGTTGATCCCGCCGATCAGGAACATCGTCAGGAAGCCGAGGGCGTACAGCAGCGGGGTTGAGAAGGTCAGCTGACCGCGGAACATCGTGGCGATCCAGTTGAACATCTTGACCCCGGTCGGGATCGCGA
>JBEPUS010000137.1:0-6992 GCA_041691435.1 Chloroflexota bacterium | reverse complement strand
TCTCAGTGGCTTCGAGGGCGACAGCAGTGGTCGACTGCGGCCCGTGGTCGAACATGGCCAGCTCGCCGAAGAACGCCTGCCCGCGGAGCGTCGCCAGGATGGCCTCGTCACCATTGGGCGAGGGCAGCGTCCGCTTCACCGAACCGCTGACAATCACGTGGAGGGCATCGCCCGGATCGCCCTGGTGAAAGATCACCTCGCCCGAGCGATAGCGCCGGACGCCCATCGTGGCGCTCATGACGCTCAGGTCGGCGGCGTCAATCTCCTCGAAAAGCCGCAGCGCTGCCAGCACCTGGACCGATGGGCGCGGCATGAGCATTTCGGGCCGATGTTACAACTCCGCGAGCCGTGACACTCGGTGCGGGTCAGGACATGGACAGGACGGGCGCCTCGTTGCGTGCCGCCGCGACGCTCATCCGCGCGGCGACCTGGCGGGCGATGTCAGCCAGGGCCCGGGCGGCCGGGCCCGGTTCGCGCTGGGCAACCGCCGGGATGCCCACATCGGCTCCCTGGCGGACCGTGACGTCGAGGGGCACCGAGCCGAGGTAGTCGATGCCGTGCTCCCGCGCGAAGCGCTCACCGCCGCCGCGCCCGAAGATCTCGGTGACCTCGCCGCAGTGGCCACATACAAAGGCACCCATGTTCTCGATGATCCCGGTCACGGGCACGTTCATCCGGCGGAGCATGGCGAGGGCCTTGGTCACGTCGAGCAGGGCAACCTCCTGGGGCGTGGTCACCAGTACCGCGCCGGAGATCGGGACCGCCTGGGCAAGGGTCAGCTGGGCGTCGGAGGTGCCCGGCGGGAGGTCGACGACCAGGTAGTCGAGCTCGCCCCATTCGACGTCCCGCAGGAACTGCTGGATCGCTCCGCCGATCAGCGGGCCGCGCCACACGACCGGCTGACCCTCGGGCACGAAGAACTGGATCGAGATCACCTTGACCCCATGGCGCTCGAGCGGGGTGATCTTGTTGTTGGGGCTGGCCTTGGGCTGGCCCTCGACGCCCATCATCAGCGGGATGTTGGGGCCGGTGATGTCCGCGTCGAGCAGGCCAACCGACGCGCCGGCCTGGGCGAGGGCCACGGCCAGGTTCACGCTGACCGTGCTCTTGCCGACACCGCCCTTGCCCGACACGACCGCGATGATGTTCTTGACGCCGGGCAGGAGCTGCTGGGCCTGGGCCGGTGCTGCCCGCCGAACCATGGCGCCCCAGGTGATCTCGACGGCCTCCGCGCCGATCGCCTGGAGGGCCGCCCGGGCGTTGCCCTCGATCTCGTCCTTGAGTGGACAGGCCGGGGTGGTCAGCTCGATCGTGAAGGCCACTCGGCTGCCGTCGATGGCCACGTTCTTGACCATGTTGAGGGTTTCGATGTCGCGTCCGAGCTCGGGCTCCTGGACGGTGCGCAGGGCCGCGTGGATCGCGTCCTCGGTGAGTACGATCATCTGGCTGGGTTCCTCGGGCACGGCAGCAGGTTGCCGGTTCTGACAGGTTTCGTGTCGCAATCGTAGCGCCGGCCGGGACAACTCGCCCCCGGGCCCGGGCCGGCGGCAGGCGGCCGTTTCGATCCGCTGTCATCCGGTCCGGCGGCCGTACGATTTTCGTCGGAATGGCTGCCTGAAGCCACGAAGAACGCACGGCCGGCGCGTCCTTGACACCCGTTTCGGCGCGGCCCTATCCTGCGGCCATCGGAGGCGTTCGCGCGCAGCGAGGAGGCGCCGTCGATAAGCGCTCGCCTCCCCTTGGGGAATGGTCGAACCCCCCGTCACAGGAGTTCGTAGAGCCCGTGTCCGAAATCGATGTCCGGCTCGTTGACGTGGTCAAGCGCTTCGGTGACAGCAACGCCGTCGACCACATCACCCTCGATGTCAACGATGGCGAGTTCTTCTCGCTGCTCGGACCGTCGGGCTGCGGCAAGACCACCACCCTGCGGATGATCGGCGGGTTCGAGCAGCCCACCAGCGGCCTGATCGAGCTCCAGGGCCAGGACGTCACCTGGCTGCCGTCGTACAAGCGCAACGTCAACACCGTCTTCCAGAGCTACGCGCTCTTCCCGCACCTGACGATCGAGGAGAACGTCGCCTTCGGCCTGCGCCGCAAGGGGGTCAAGGACGCCGAGGTCAGGTCGCGGGTCGCCGACATGCTCAAGCTGGTCGAGCTGCCCGGCTTCGAGAAGCGCAAGCCGAACCAGATCTCCGGTGGTCAGGCCCAGCGCGTCGCCCTCGCCCGGGCCCTGATCAACCGGCCGGCCGTCCTGCTCCTCGACGAGCCGCTGGGCGCCCTCGATCTCAAGCTGCGCAAGCAGATGCAGGTCGAGCTCAAGCGCATCCAGCGGGAGGTGGGGATCACGTTCATCTACGTGACCCACGACCAGGAAGAGGCGATGACGATGTCCGATCGGATCGCCGTGATGAACCGAGGCAAGTACGAGCAGCTGGGCGACCCGGAGAGCCTCTACGAGCGGCCTCAGACCCGCTTCGTGGCCAGCTTCCTGGGGATCAGCAACCTGCTTGCGGGCACCGTTGATGGCACGGCCGACGGGTACGCCCTGATCAAGCTGGCCGACGACACCCGGTTGCGGGTCCCGGCCGCGCTGGTCGACGGCAGCGCCCAGATCGAGGTCGGGATCCGGCCCGAGAAGGTCCGCATGAACACGCCCACCGACGCGATCCCAGCCGCCGCCAACCAGCTGGATGGGACCGTGACGGACGTCTCGTACGTGGGCGTGAGCACGCAGTACATCGTCGACTCCAAGAGCGGCATCCCCATGACCATCTACGAGCAGAACATCGAGCGGACCACCAACGGCTCGCTCTACCGCCAGGGCGACGCGGTCCGCCTGTCCTGGATGCCCGAGCACACCTTCGTCGTCGGCAGCGCGCCGGCGGCAGCGCCGGGCGGCTGACCCGGCCGGACTTCCGATACCTCGCGAAGGAGATCGATGAGCACCAACGACCAGGAACCCGTCCTGCCGGCCGTCACCCGGCGTCGCTTCCTCCAGGGCACCGCCCTCGCCGGCGTCGGTGCGTTCCTGGCCGCCTGCAGCAGCGGCGGTGCGACCAATGCGCCGGCTGGCCCGAGCGTCAATCCGAGCAACGCCTCGATCCCCACCCTGCCCCCGGCCACGCCCGCCCCGTCGGTCGCCCCGACGCCCAAGGTTGTCGGCGGTCCCCTGCACTGGGCGCAATGGCCGGCGTACATCGACCTGACCGGCAAGGCGGCTACGAACCTGAAGTACAGCGCCGGCTCGTCGCCGACCCTTGAGCAGTTCAAGGCCAAGTACAAGGTCGACGTCGACTACGAGGAAAAGATCGAGGACAACAACACGTTCTACGCCACGATCCAGCCCGAGCTGGTCGCCGGGGCGCCGACGGGCTGGGACCTGATCGTCATCACCGACTGGCTGGCGGCCAAGGTGATCACGAAGGGCTGGGCTGAGCAGATCGACCAGTCGAACGTGCCTAACTGCGTGAACAACCTGCGCGATCCGCTCAAGGGCCAGGTCTGGGATCCCAAGAACGACTACCACTACCCGTGGCAGTCGGGCATGACCGGGATCGGCTACGACAAGACCTCCCTGGCGGCGGCCAAGGTCGCCGCGCCGGCCAGCCTGGCCGACCTCTACAAGATCGATCCCAAGAAGCTGTCGTTCCTGTCCGAGGCCCGCGACACCTTCGGCCTGGGCCTGCTGAAGCTGGGCAAGAACGCGGATCCCCAGCAGACCTCCAAGGACGACCTGCAGGCCGTCCACGACGACATCCAGCCGCTCGTCGGCGGCGGTCTCACCTTCACCGGCAACGAGTACCTCCAGAACTTCGCCGCCAAGAAGACCTGGGCCGCGATGGTCTGGTCGGGCGACCTGGCGTCGTCCGGCTCGGCCGACCAGATCTTCGTCTACCCGACCGAGGGGACGATGCTCTGGACCGACAACATGATCATCCCCAAGGGCGCCACGAACATCTACACAGCCGAGCTGATGATGAACTTCGTGTACGACCCGACGATCGCCGGCCAGATTGCCAACTTCGTGTACTACGTCTCGCCGGTCAAGGGCGCCGACGTGGTGGTCAAGTCGCTCAACGCATCCGCGCCGCTGGACCCGGCCCTGTTCGCGCTGCTCTTCCCGCCGGACGACGTGGTTGCCAAGCAGCACAACTTCCAGTTCCTGTCCGACGACCTCGAGACGGCGTTGAACGGCCTGTATCTCGACCTGGCCGGCGGCTGAGCTCCAGCCTCGCCAACCCGAGCAGCCCATGACCTCCTCCAGCCTGCCGGCTCGCCGCGGACCGACGGGCCCCAGCCTGCGCCAGCGGATTGGCAAGGCGACGCCCTATCTCCTGCTCGCCCCGGGGATCCTGTGGCTGCTGATCTTCTTCATCCTGCCCACGTTCCAGATGTTCCTGACGTCGGTCTCGACGGGCTCGCTGGATAACGGCTTCAAGCTGACGTTCTCGGGCGCCGCCTACGTCACGGCGCTGACCAAGTTCGGGCCGCAGTTCCTGAACTCACTGCTGTACGGCGGAATCGCCACCCTGCTGACGTTCGCGATCGGCTTCCCGGTGGCCTACACCATCGCGTTCCGGGGTGGCCGATGGAAGAACTTCCTGCTGTTCATCGTCATCGCCCCGTTCTTCACCAGCTTCCTGATCCGGACGATCAGCTGGAAGGTCCTCCTCCTGGACAACGGGCCGGTCCTCTCGTTCCTGCGCGACACCCTCCACATCCTGCCGGCCGACGCCTCGGTCATCGGCACGCCGATCGCCGTGATCGCCGGGATCACCTACAACTTCCTGCCGTTCATGATCCTGCCGCTGTATGTCGCCCTCGAGAAGATCGACCCCCGCCTGATCGAGGCCGCCAACGACCTCTACGCCAGCCGCTGGGGCGCGTTTCGGCGGGTGACGATCCCGCTGGCCCTGCCGGGGATCTTCGCGGGCTCGATCCTGACGTTCATCCCGGCCCTCGGTGACTACGTCAACGCGATCCTGCTCGGCAGCCCCCAGACGCAGATGATCGGCAACGTGATCCAGAGCCGGTTCCTGCTGCTGGGCGACTATCCGGTGGCGGCGGCCCTCTCATTCATCCTGATGGCCGCGATCCTGGTCGCCGTGTCGATCTACGCCCGGGCGCTGGGCACCGAGCAGCTGACGGGGTAGCGCGATGACCGCCGTCAGCCGTCCCCTCGCGCCCGCTGGCGCCGCCGTCAACCGGCGGCCACCGCGCCGATTCCTGCACGTGCTCGACCGCTGGTTCCTGCCGGGCTTCACCGTGTTGGCGATTTTCTACCTGTTGATCCCGATCGCCGTGATGATCGTGTTCAGCTTCAACGACTACCAGGGCAAGTTCAACTTCGTCTGGCACGGATTCACCCTGAATGGCTGGCTGCACCCGTTCGACTGGCCGGGGCTGCCCGACGCGATCAAGACGAGCCTGCTCATCGCCCTCCTGTCGACGATCGGCTCGACGATCCTGGGCACGTTCATCGGCCTCTCCCTGACCCGCTACAGCTTCAAGGGCCGCGGGGTGATCAACGGCTTGATCTTCCTGCCCATGGCGACGCCCGAGATCGTCATGGGCTCGAGCCTGCTCACGCTGTTCGTCAACTCGGGCCTGCAGGGCGGGATGCTCAACGGGATCGCGCCCAAGGGTTTCCTGTTCCCCCTCGGTTTCACGACGATCCTGATCGCCCACATCATGTTCAACATCAGCTACGTGGTCGTCACGGTGAAGGCCCGGATCGCGGGCTTCGACCGGCGCCTGGAAGAGGCCGCCATGGACCTGGGCGCCGATGAGCTGACCACCTTCTGGAAGGTCACCTTCCCGCTGATCTTCCCGGGGGTGCTGGCCGCCGGCCTGCTCGCCTTCTCGCTGTCGATCGATGACTTCATCATCACCAGCTTCGTGTCGGGCACGACCAATACCTTCCCGATCTGGGTCTACAGCATCATCAAGAACGCCCTGCCCGTCCAGATCAACGTGGTCGGCTCGATGGTCTTCCTGAGCGCCGTGGCGATCGTGGGCCTGTCCAACATCCGTCAGGCCCGGGCGAACCGCTAGACGTGGTCGACACCAAGGCTGAGCGGCTGACCGGCAGCCAGGCCTGGCCCGATCCGTCGGTCATCCCGGCCGTCTGGAGCCGGATTGCCAATATCCCGGTTGAGCGCGGCGAGGGCAGCTGGCTGATCACCCCCGAAGGCGAGCGCTACCTCGACTACAGCTCCGGGATCGGGGTGGTCAATACCGGCCACGCCCATCCCCGGGTGGCCGCGGCGATCGCCGCCCAGGCCACGAAGCTGCTCCACGGCCAGCAGAACATCGTGTACCACGAGCAGGGCCTCCGACTCCACGAGCGCCTCCGGCACGTGCTGCCGGGCGACGGCTGGGGTGCCTTCCTGTCGAACAGCGGGGCCGAGGCGATCGAAGCCGCTGTGAAGCTGGCCCGGATTGCCACTGGCCGGCCGGTGATCATCGGCTTCCGGGGCGGCTACCACGGGCGAACGGCCCAGACGATGGCCCTGACCACCGCCAAGGACGTCTATCGCGGCCACTTCGAGCCGCTGCCGGGCTCCGTCTACCACACGGCCTATCCTTATTGCTACCGGGCTGCGGCGGGCAGCCACGATCCGTCTGCCTGCACCTGTGACTGGGAAGCCCAGCTAGAGCTGACCTTCCACCAGCTGATCTACCCCGAGCACGTGGCCGCGATCATCGTCGAGCCGATCCTGGGCGAAGGCGGCTACATCGTCCCGCCGCCGGGCTTCCTGCCCAGGCTCCGCGAGATCACCCGTGAGCACGGGATCATGCTGATCGCCGACGAAGTCCAGACGGGCTACGGCCGGACCGGCAGGTTCTTCGCCGTCGAGCACTGGAATGTTGAGCCGGACATCCTGGCGATGGCTAAGGGGATCGCCTCGGGCCTGCCCCTGAGCGGGATCCTGGCCAAGCGCGAGCTGATCGAGAAGTGGCCGCCGGGCAGCCACGGCGGGACCTACGGC
>JBEPUS010000136.1:0-7016 GCA_041691435.1 Chloroflexota bacterium | reverse complement strand
AGCGGCTGGATGGCCTTGGCGCACAGGGCCCGGATCTTGCCCGGGGTGTCCTTCCCCTCGAGCGTGGTCAGATCGATCATCCGGATTGCCAGGTCCAGGGCCCACAGCTTCGAGGTCGCCTTGATCGAGCGCCGCTTGAGCGAGTCCACCCGCTCCTCGATCCCGACCTGGTCGACGGGGGTCACCCGGCCGAGCAGGCTGCCCAGGGAGCCGGCCCGCGCATCGAACGAGCGAATGAGCTCGGTCGCCTTCTCGCGGGCGGCCGTGTCGCGAGCCGGCCGGACGGTCGTCACGAGGGGCGGACCACCGGCTAGAGCCCGGCCCGGTCGCGAGGCAGCGGCGGCAGGCTGCGCCGGCCCTGGACGAGGAAGTGCTCGAACCAGTTCCGGATCTGGACCGCGTTCTCGACGCGCCGGAAGGGCGTGCCCGACCGGGTCAGCTCGTGCGACTCGTCGGGTACCCGCATCAGCCGGACCGGCCGGCGGAGGGATCGCAGGACCGTGAACAGCTCCTCGGCCTGGCCGATCGGCGTCCGCAGGTCCCGCTCCGAGTGCTGGATGAGGAGCGGAGTCCGGATGGCGCGCGCATAGGTGAGCGGCGAGTGCTCGCGGTAGAGGTCCGGATCTTCCCACGGCGCCGCGCCGAACTCGAGGCGGCCGAAGCTCGGGCCGGCGATGTCGCCGGTCGACATCTGGCTGATCAGGTCATTGACCGAGCGACAGGTGATCGCGGCCCGGAAGCGAGTCGTGTGGCCCACGATCCAGCTCGTCAGGTATCCGCCGTACGAGCCGCCGGTCACGCCGAGGCGTTCGGGATCCGCCCGGTCCTCGGCGATCAGGTTATCGACGCCGGCCAGGACGTCGCGCATCGGGCCGGGCCCCCAGTCCCGGAAGTTGGCCGCATTGAAGGCCTCGCCGTAGCCCTGCGAGCCACGCGGATTGGCCGCCCACACGCCCATCCCGGCAGCGGCCAGGACCTGCCACTCCCACATCGGGCTCCAGCCGTACAGGGTGTGCGGTCCACCGTGGATCTCCAGGACCAGCGGCGCCCGTTGGGCATGCTTCAGATCTCGCTCGGCGAGCGGACTGGGCGGGTAGTACCAGCCCTGGACCCGGCGGCCATCCACCTCGGCCCAGCGCGTCTCGGGGGCGACGAGCGTCAGCTCGTCGCGGAGCTCCCGGTTGAGATCGCTCACGACTCGCTCGGCCACGCTGGCACGGACTCGCCCGGCGGGCACGTCCAGGGCCACCACGGCGGGCAGGGTCACAGGATCGGACAGGATCGCCGCAACTCGAACCGCGCCGCGCGACCCGGCACCGATCGAGAACGACGAGTAGTAGTGCTGCCCGCTGGTGAGTCGCTCGACGGCGCCCCCGTCGATCGGCACGCGCCAGAGCTCGAACGACCCTTCGAGCGGCGCGCTGAAGTAGACCGAGCGGCCATCCGCCGGGACCGCGATCCGGTTGCCCTCGCCGACCGTCACGTCGCTGTTCATGCCCGAATCGATGACCAGGTCCGCGGCCGCCGTCAGGTTTCGCCCGCCCGCCCTCGTGGCATCCGAGCCGTCGGCGGCCATCAGCCACACGTCTGCCCGGCTGCCCGCCCCGGCCGGCCAGCGATGGCCGAGGATGGCCAGCGTGGCGCTATCCGCCAACCATGCCGGCGAACCGAAGACACCGCGCATGCCCAGCCGGCTGCCGCCGCCCGTGACCCGGATCGCCCGGCCGCCGCCTGCGGCCACGACCCACACGTCCTGGCCAAACCCCAGATCGTCGTCGCGGCCCCGGTCGGCGCTGAACGCGATCCGGCTGCCATCGGGCGACCAGGCGGGTTCACCGACGGGTGCGCGTCCAGCGTGGACGAGGGTCGCCGCCCCGCTGGCCACGTCGACCACCCACAGCCGGCTCACCTGGTGGTAGACCCAGCCTGCGCCGTTGGCCTGGACCCGGAGTCGATCGATGTAGTGGAAATCGCTTCTGGGCGCCTCGCCCGGCGCGGGCGCCTTCGCCCGGCGGCCGCGCCGGCGGGCGTCCTCGGCGACAGATGCTCCATGCGATGAGCTGACCACTGCGAGCCGCCGCCCGTCCGGCGACCAGGCCAGGTCCTGCACGCCACGGGGCAGGTCCGTCAGGCGGCGCGCCTCGCCGGGCCGGTCGAGCGGCAGGAGATGGACCTGGACGCCGTCCTCCCGGTCCTTGGCCGCCGCGGGCTCGTCTTCGACGGCCAGCCGCCGATCGGACAGGAACGCGAGGGTCCGGCCGTCCGGGGCGAAGCGCGGCGCGGTGTCGTGCTTGCTGCCGATGGTCAAGGGCGCTGCAGGCGCTGAGCCGTCCGACGGTGCCGACCAGATTCCGTGCCGGTAGCCGTCCCGGCCGGCCGCCACGGTCTGGACCGTGAACGCGATTCGTTCGCCGTCCGGAGAGAGCTGGGGATCGGTTGGAATGCGCAGCCGATAGTAGTCGTCTGGCCGAGGGATTCGCGCCATTCCCCGAGTCTACCGCTACCATCGAACCGATGGCCGATCAGCTCTCGCTGCGCCTGGAGCCGGATGTCACCGGCTGGCCTGCACCGATCCGACCGATGCTCGCCCAGCAGGCCGACGTTCCGTTCGACGACCCGAACGACCTGTTCGAGCCGTGGTGGGGTGGGGAGCGAGTCCTGGCCTATGTCGGCGGCGAGTCCCTCGGCCTGCGGCTGGTCAGTGCCGACGGTGTCGTCCTGACGGAGCGGGTGCCAGAGATTGCCGACCTGCCCGAACGCCTGGGCAATCGGCCGGCGGTCCTCGACGGCACCCTCGTGGCCGTCGATGCGTCGGGCCGCCTCGACGAGGCCGGCCTGGCCGCCCGCCTGGACGGCCAGCCGGGGCCCGGCCTGGCATACCTCGTCTACGACCTGCTCGTGCTTGATGGACGGCCGCTCGTCGCCGAACCCCTCGAGCGACGCCGCTCACGGCTGGCCAGGCTGCTCAGCCCGTCGCCCTCGATCGTGCCCGTCCCGATGATCGCCGGCGAGGGCGTCGCCCTCTGTATCGCGGCTGCCGGCCAGGGCGTTGGCTGGGTCCTCGCGCGCGACCGGCGCAGCCCGTACCTCGCCGGCATCCGGAGCAGCCTGTGGCGGCTCATCGCCGTCCATCCCGAGGCGGTGGCCGGCAGCAGCCCCGCCGGGCCCAGCGACCTGGCGTCCCTGGACGAGGCGGCCGGCAGCCCGATCCTGGCCCTGATTCGGCGCCTGCCGCTCGAGGATTCGACCGGCTAGGGTCAGCCCCCGCCGGGCCGGATCGCCACCCGCAGGAACGTCCGGAAGCCCGGTCGCTGGCCATACAGCAGGACTCCGGCCCCGTAGATCCGCGCCGCGATCCACATCGAGACGCCGATCGCGGCCACGAGCAGGGCCAGCGACAGCCCGATCTCCCAGGCATCGACGTGGCCGAGCATGACCCGGGCGAGCATCACGTACGGGCTGAAGAACGGCACGAACGACAGGATCTCGATCAGCCGCGAGTTGATCGCGGTCATCCCGAAGATCGCCGCGAAATAACCGGCCATCGACACGAAGCTCAGGGGCATCGCCAGCTGCTGGATGTCCTCCGGCCGGCTGACCAGGGAGCCGGCGGCGGCATATACGAAGGCATACAGCAGGAAACCCAGGATGAAGAACGCCCCGAAGGCGAGCAGCATCGGCACGGTCAAGCCCACGAGGGGCGCCTCGCCGGGATCGGCCGGACCGATCAGGGCCGTGGCAATCGGGTCCTGGAGGGCCAGCACGAGCAGGGCCGGCAGGAGGATGGCGAGGTACTGGGTGAGGCCGGCGGCGCCTACCCCCACCACCTTGCCGACGAGCAGCTGGCGGGGCGTCCCGGCACTGATCAGCAGCTCCATGACGCGGCTGGCCTTCTCGGATGCCACGCTCGTGGCGACCCACATCCCGTAGACCGTCAGGGTGATGAAGATGAGGACGACCAGGATCGAGGCGAGCAGCGTCCGGCTGCCCGTGGCGGCCGGATCGACCGGCGCGACGCTCGAGCCAAGATCAGTGGGCTGGAGCTCGAACGAGGGCACATGGAAGGTGGGACCCGACGAGCCCGTGCCGGCGAGGCCCTGCGAGTACCGGACGACGGCCGCGCCGAACGTGGCCACCTGGAGCCGCTGGATCGTGGCGCTGGTCGGGCCGTCATTGCCGTGGAACGTGAAGTCAAGACCGCCGGTTGGGCCGATCGCGACGGCCAGGACACTGTCGAGCCGGCCGGAGTTGACGTCCGTCAGGCCCGTCGCGAGGTTGGGCTCCGAGCTCAGCGCGTAGTGCGCCCGGACCGTGGCCGGATCCACCCCCGCCGGGATGGGGTTGAGATACTGGGAGACCAGGCCGATCACCCCGGCGGTGACCGACGGGTCGCTGGACGTGACCCCGATCCGGGTTGTCTGACCACGATCCAGGGCGCGCAGGCCGATGGGGACCAGGGCGGCCCCGATCGCCACGACCATCAGGATTGCGGTGGCCACCGCGAACGCCCGGCTGCGGATCTTCTCGACGTACTCGCGGCGGGCAATCAACCGGGCGTTGGGCAGGAGGCCGCTGTCGGGATGGCCGCTCAAGCCGCGGACTCGATGGTCAGCGGACCGCTCGACAGCGAGCCAGGCTCGACGGGTCGCCCGACGAGCTCGATGAAGACATCCTCGAGGGAGGCGTCGGCGATCTCGAAGCAGGTCACGATCGCCCCGCGGTCGAGGGCGGCATGGAGGATCGATTGCGGATCCGTCCCCGGGGCGACGGTGAGCTCGGTCACGTCTGCTCGGGCGCGGATCGATCGGACGCCCGGCAGGCCGGCGGTCCAGGTGAGCTCGGAATCGCCCTCAACCGCCAGGCGGACGACCGGCCGGCCCGCCCGTCGGCGGACGTCGCGCGTCAGGCCACCGGTGACCAGCCGCCCGCGATCGATGATCGCGATCGAACCGGCCAGCGATTCGACCACCTCCATCTGGTGCGTCGAGAAGATCAGCGTCCGGCCCTTGGCTGCGAGCTCCAGGAAGGCCGACCGCAAGAGTGAGACGTTGACCGGATCGAGACCGGTGAAGGGCTCGTCCATCAGGACCACCTCTGGGTCGTGGAGGACGGCGGCGATGAACTGGATCTTCTGCTGGTTGCCCTTGCTGAGCTCATCCGCCCGACGCCCGGCCAGGTCCGTCACCCGGAAGCGATCGAGCCAGTCGAGCGCCGTGTGCCGGGCGTCACGCTGCGGGACGCCGTACAGGCCGGCAAAGAAGACCAGCTGGTCGAGGACACGCATCCGCGGGTAGAGGCCGCGCTCTTCGGGCAGGTAGCCAAACGTGCGGCGGGGCAGCTCGGTGCTTGGCCGGCCGCGCCAGGTCACGGTCCCGCTGTCCGCCCGGAGGATGTCCAGGACGATCCGCATCGTCGTGGTCTTGCCGGCTCCATTGGCGCCAAGGAACCCGAAGATCTCGCCCGGTTCCACCTGGAATCCGACCGCGTCGAGGGCCACCACGTCGCCGTAGCGCTTTGAGAGGCGATCGATCACGAGGGTCATCTGCCCGAGGATCGCACATGACCGGCCGGTGCAACCGCAGTACGGATGTCCCAGCCTCGGCGCGGCCGGCGCGGACGCGTACCATCAGGCCATGCCAACTTCATCGGACCCGGCGCGCATTCACGCCGACCGGGCCGCCGGCACGCTGACGATCGAATGGCGCGATGGCCACGGGACCACCTATCCCACGACCACCCTGCGCTGGCTCTGCCCGTGCGCCTACTGCCGGGGGGAAGCCGGCCTGCCCGGCTGGCTCGACTCGGCGCCAACCCTGTCGCCCGACCAGGTCCGGCTCGTCGACATCGCGCTGGTCGGTCAGTACGCGGTGGCGCCCACCTGGGGCGACGGCCACCACACGGGCTTCTACACGTTCACTGCGCTCCGGGAAATGTGCCCCTGTGCCGAGTGCACCGCGGCCCGCCACGCCGCCGGGCGGCCGACCCTGGCCCGGACCAGCCATGCCAGTCACGAACCCGCCCCGGCCGATCGACCGGCATCGGATGTTGGAGGTAGGAAATGATCATCGCGACCACGCCATCGGTGGGTGGATTTCGCGTCGCCGAGACCAAGGGCCATGTCTTTGGCCTGGTCGTCCGCAGCCGCGGCCTGGCCGGCAACCTCGCGGCCGGCCTTCGCTCGCTCGTCGGCGGCGAGATCCACGAGTACACCAGCCTGCTGGAGGACACCCGCCGGCAGGCCATCGACCGGATGGTCCAGAACGCCACCTTGATGGGCGCCAACGCCGTGCTGTCGATGCGCTTCGACAGCTCCGAGATCGGCCAGACGATGTCCGAGATCGTGGCCTACGGAACGGCGGTGGTCCTGGTTCCCGACGCTGGCGCCCCAGTCGCTGCCGAGTAGGCCAATGATGATGGCCGCTGCCCGGGTGATCCTGGCCTTCGTGGGCGGGGCGACCATCCTGCTCGGGCTGGGATTGATCGTGACCGACGGTGACCGGTCAACGGGCCTGGTCACGATCCTGATCGGGTCGGCGATCCTGATCGCCGTGGTCTACGAGCGCTCCCGCTACCGATCGGTCGAGGCCGACCTGCGCAACGATGCCCCAGGTCCCGGCGGCGGCGAGCCGGTCGGGGCGCTGCCTCCAGGCTTTCACGCGACGACCGAGGTCTTCGTGGACCCCTCGTCTGGTCGCCGGATGCGGGTCTACCTGCAGCCGGCCACGGGCGACCGACGGTACATGGCCGAGGACTGACCTCCGGGGGGTGGCTGGGCCTTCAGGAGCCCGTGCTACGCTTGGTGGGCCGGCCCGTTGAGCCGGATCGTTCCGTCACCACCTTGACCAATTCGCCGCCAACGGAGCCCCTTCAGCGATGACCGCCGTTCGACCGGATCGGGTCGGGCGCGCCGCCCCCCCCCGCCCCGCCGCCCGGGGCCCCCCCCGGACCGAAACCAAACCGGGGCTGGGCGGGCGGGGTTGGGATTGGCGCGGGCAGCCCCCGGCGCAAGGCCACCC
>JBEPUS010000135.1:0-7050 GCA_041691435.1 Chloroflexota bacterium | reverse complement strand
ATCTGATTCCCACGCCGAGTGCCGCGATCCACGGCGCGTTCCTTGGGAGGCATGCCTGAAGCCTGACGGGCGCCTCTTATCCGCGGGTTGCGGCGAGCTTACCGAGGAGGCAGGACGCCAGGTTCGGAGCCGGTCGCGGCTGGGTAGCCAGCGGTGCTCCAGTCGCTCCACGAGCCGGGGTACAGGATCGGGTCGGGCAGGCCGGCGACGCGCATCGCCAGCGCCAGGTGGCAGGCCGAGACGCCGCTGCCGCATGAGATCACGACCTCGCCGGCACCGGCGCCGAGCCCGGTGTAACGCTCCGCCAACGCGTCGGGCGGAAGGAATCGGCCGGCTGGACCGAGATTGCCGTCGATCGGAGCATTCCGGGCGGTCGGAATGTGGCCGGCGACCGGATCGATCGGCTCGATTTCGCCCCGATACCGAGGTCCGGCCCGGGCATCGAGCACCGTGGGCGGCTTGCTCGCGCGCAACTTGTCCAGCAATTCGCCCCGGTCAAGTGTGTGCGACCAATGGCCGGCCAGGCGCAGGTCGGCGACCTGGGCATCAGGTTCATCGGTGGTGACCGGCAACCCGAGGGCCGTCCATGCTGGAAGGCCGCCGTCCAGGACCGCCACCCTGGCGTGGCCCAGGTTGTCGAGCATCCACCACAGCCGCGCGGCGATCCAGCCCCCGACGTCGTCGTAGGCGACCACGAAGTCGCCATCGCCAATGCCGGCTCGGGCCAGGCGTTCGGCAAACTCGGCGGGCTCGGGCAGGGGATGGCGGCCCGGTCCGCTGGACGCGGCCAGCTCGCCGTCAATATCAAGGTGGATGGCGTCGGGCAGGTGGCCGGCGTCGTAGGCCGCCCTGCCGGCGCCCGGCTTGCCCAGATACCAGCGGACGTCGACGATCCGCAGATCCGGCTCGTCGATCCGGCTGGCAAGCTCTTCGGGACTGATCAGGGACATGACCGGAGTATGGCAGCCGGACGCGGAGTCGGAGGAATCAGGGCCTGCCCGTGCTATCCTTCGGCCGGCGTGACCGACTTCGGCCCGGTCCCCAGCACCGCCTTTGGCGGTCCTCGCTCCGGCGTAGCTCAGTGGTAGAGCGGGCGGCTGTTAACCGCTTGGTCGTAGGTTCGAGTCCTACCGCCGGAGCCAACTCCCCTGAAACAGGCCGTCACGAACGCGCGCAGCCCGGCGCGCCTGACCTCCGCTCATTTGAGCAATTGACGCACATCTGCGCACTACCTATCCTCGCCCCATGCGGACCGATCCAGCCAGCCTCCGCTCGGCGCCCGTCGCCGGGGCCATCCGTGATGCGCGCCTGATCGCCGTCCTGCGCCGGGTGGAGCCGCGTGCGCGCCTGCTGGCCTTGGTCGGTGATCTTCTGGCCGCTGGCATCCGGATCTTCGAGGTGACCTTCGATGGCCCAGAGCCGGCCGGCGAGCTGGCGGCCGTCCGCGAGCACCTGGCGACGGCCCGAGAATCACGGACGAACCAGCCGTCGTACGTGGGTGCCGGGACAGTCCGGACGCTCGACCATGTCGAGGCCGCCGTCCGGGCGGGTGCCGACTTCGGAGTGAGCCCAGTCCTCGACGAAGCCATCCTCGGCGCTGCGCTCAGTGCGGGATTGCCGTTCGTGCCGGGCGCCTACTCGCCCACCGAGGCCGACCGTGCGTGGCGGCTGGGAGCGACGTTCGTCAAGCTCTTTCCGGGCTCGTCGCTGGGACCGAATCACGTCCGGGAGATGCACGGGCCGCTGCCCGAGATCGAGGTCATCGTGACCGGCGGCGTGGATGCCGGGAATGCCGGCGAGCTCATCGCGGCCGGGGCCGTCGCCGTCGGCGTCGGCTCGGCGCTTGCCCGGATGACCGGCACCGAGCGAGCCGCCCTGCTCCAAGCGGTCCGGTCGGCCCGATGACCGTTGGGCGCATTCCCGACGAGATCGACGGTCCGGCCGACGCCGGCCTTGCCGGCCGCGTCGCGCGGCTCTTCTTCGACCGTCAGCTGACCAAGATCGAGATTGCCGCCCGCCTTGGCATCTCGCGGTTTCGGGTTGCCCGGCTGCTGGACCACGCTCGCTCGAGCGGCGTCGTCCGGATCGAGTACCGCGACGCGCCGCCCCAGGACCACGGCCTCGGCCGGGCGGTGGAGCAGCGCTTCGCCCTCGCCCACGGCGTCGTGGCAGGGGCCGACGCGGACGACATGGCCGTGGCCCGGCTGGCAGCCGACTACGTCGATGACCAGCTCGGCCGGGGCGGATCGATCGGCATCGCCTGGGGCTCGACAGTCGGCCGCGTGGTGCGCGCCATGCCGGCCCGCGACGACCCCGGGATCGATATCGTCCAGTTGGCGGGCAGCTCGACCAGCCTCGACCGGGGAACCGACGCCGGTGACCTGGCGCTCTTCCTCGGCGAACGCCTGGGAGCCGGCTGTCATCGGATTCACGCCCCGGCGTTCGTCGAGTCGGCCGAGCTCCGGGCCGCCCTCCTCCGACAGCCCGAGATCGCCGCCACGACGGCGCGATTCGGTTCGCTCGACGTGGCCCTGCTCGGGATCGGTGCCTTTGGACCGCCCGGCACGGCGCCCAGTTCCTCGCTGCTGCGCTCGGGAGCCCTGGCCGGCACCGACCTGGCCAGGCTGACGCAGCTCGGCGCGATCGGTGACCTGCTCGTGCATCCGTTCGACGCCGACGGCCGGTTCGTCTCGCCCGAGCTCGGCCAGCGGTCGATCGCGATCTCGATCGCCGAGCTGCGCCGCGTCCCGAGCGTCATCGCGGTCGCGAACGGCCTGGCCAAGGTGGAGGCGATCAGGGGCGCCCTGGCAGCCGGGGTCATCAACGTGCTGGTCACAGATGCCCCGACCGCGGAGGCCATGCTGGCCACCCGGGGGTCGGGCAGGTGAACCGCCTCGACGGGCACGTCTGTCTCGTCACTGGCTCCACCGGCATGGCCGCCGCTGCTGCCCGCCGACTGGCCGCCGAGGGCGCCCGGATCTTCGTCGTCTCCCGGACCGCCGGCCATGCCGATGAGCTGGCCGAGGCGATCATTCGGTCAGGAGGGAAGGCGACCGGGCTGGCCGCCGACCTCGCCGACGAGGTCGGCGCAGGCGCCGCGATCCAGGCCTGTGTCGCTCAGTACGGGCGCATCGATGGCGTGTTCTCGGTCGCCGGGGGCAGCGGCCGGCGGTTCGGGGATGGGCCGATCCACCTGGTGGGCCGGGCCGCCTGGGACCAGACCCTCGAGCTCAATCTCACCACCCAGGCGCTCGTGTGCGGGGCGGTGATCCGGCAGATGCTCGCCCAGGAGCCGCAACCCTCCGGAAGCCGCGGCTCCATCCTGTTGATGGGCAGCGTGACCGCCACGGACCCTGCCCCGGAGTACTTCGCGACCCACGCCTACGCTGCGGCCAAGGGCGCGATCAACGCCCTGATGACCACGATGGCTGCGACCTATCTCCATGATCGGATCCGGGTGAACGTGGTGGCGCCCGGCCTGACGGCAACGCCGATGGCCGGCCGGGCGGCGGGCGACCCGCTCATTCGCGCCTATGCCGCCCGCCGGCAGCCGCTCGCCGGTCCGCTGATGGACCCGGACGAAGTCGCCCAGGCGGCTGTCTTCCTGCTCTCCGACGAATCCCGTGCGATCACCGGCCAGATCCTGAAGGTGGACGGGGGCTGGTCGGTGGGCTCCGGCGCCGCGGCCCCATGAACAGCGCCTGGCCGACAGTCCCGCTCCTGGCCGATGCCGACGTCTGTATCGTCGGCTCCGGCGCCGCGGGTTCGACGGCGGCGATCGCGGCGGCCCGGAACGGGGCGACGGTGGTCCTGATCGAGAAGCTGCCCTTCCTGGGCGGCACGAGCACCGCCGTCCTCGACACGATCTACGGCTTCTGGACGCCGGGCGCGGCGCCGCGCAAGGTGGTCGGCGGGATCGCCGACGAAGTCGTGGCCGGGTTGCGCGCCCTGGGGCCGGTCCTGGAACGCCCCAATACCTACGGCGCGGGCACCGGCGTGACCTACCTCGCGGAGCACCTGAAGGTCGCCTGGGAGCAGCTCGTGGCCGATGCTGGCGTCCGGATCCTCCTGCACGCGGCCCTCCAGGACGTCGAGCGCGACATCGCCGGGCAGGTCACCAGCCTGCTCGTCGCAACCAAGGCCGGTCTGCGCCGAGTCGGGGCGCGTGCGTTTGTCGACGCCAGCGGCGACGCCGACCTTTGTGCGTTCGGGCGATTTGGCTACGAGACCGCCGGCGAGTTCGACCCGGCCCAGACCCTGACCACCACGTTTCGGATGGCCAACGTGGATCGAGGGCGGCGCGGCTCGATCGGCCGGGCCGACCTCCATGGGCTGATGGCCGTTGCGGCCGCGGACGGCTACCAGCTGCCGCGCCGGGAGGGCTCGGATCACGTCACGCCGATCGACGGCGTGACCGCGACGATCATGACCCGCATCGAGCCAACCGTGATCGATGCCATCCGGGGCCTGCTGAACACCATCGATCCCGACGTGCTGACCGCGGCCGAGATCGCAGGCCGCCGCCAGGCCCTGGAGTACGCCCGCTTCCTGGTCGATCGGGTGCCCGGCTACGAGCAGGCATCGCTCGTTGCCCTCGGAACGCAGATCGGGATCCGGGAGACCCGGCGGGTCTACGGGGACGCTCGACTCAGCCGCGACGACGTCCTGGCCGCCCGCCAGTTTCCCGACCAGATCGGCCTCTGTGGCGCGCCGATCGAGGACCATCGGGCCGGACCAGATACGCGCTGGGCCTATCTTCCCGAGGGTTCCGCGGTCGGGATCCCACTGGGAACGCTCGTTGTCCGCGACGCGACCAACGTGCTTGTCGCCGGGCGTTGCTTCTCGGCCAGCCATGATGCCCAGGCGTCTGTTCGATCGATGGCCCAGTGCATGGCGATGGGCGAGGCTGCCGGGACGGCCGCAGCAATGGCGGCGACCCGGGCGCCGGCCGGTGCGCCGGCAGCCGTTCGGAGCGTCCCCCTCGACGGCCTCCTCGATCGGCTTCGATCCGGCGGGGCAATCCTCGAGCTCGCCCTCGAGCCGGCGGCATGACCAGCGTGCGCACGGTCCTGGGCGACATCGATGCCGGCGCGCTCGGCATCACCTATGCGCACGAGCACCTCGTCATTGACGGCGGCCGGTCGGTCGAGATGTCGGCGGACTTCCTGCTGGCCGACGTCGAGCTCCTGGCCGCCGAGCTGCGGGCAGGCGCAGCCGCAGGGCTCCGGTCGGCGGTCGACGCGATGCCGGCCGACTGCGGTCGAAATCCGGGCAAGCTGGCCGGCCTGGCGCGGCGGAGTGGCGTCCAGATCGTGGCCGCGACGGGGCTGCATCACGAGAAGTTCTATGGACCGTCGCACTGGAGCCTGCGGGCCAGCGAGGCCGAGCTTGCGGACCTGTTCGTCGCCGACGTCGAAGAGGGCATCGACGAGCGCGACTACGGCGGGCCGATCGTGCACCGGACGGCGGTCCGGGCCGGTATCGTCAAGGTGGGCGGCAGCCTCGACGGACCATCCGAGCGCGATCGGCCGATCTTTCGGGCGGCGGCCGCCGCTCATCGTCGAACCGGCGTGCCGGTCCACACCCACTGTGAAGCAGGCACCGGAGCCCTCGCCCAGGTCCGCATCCTGGTGGATGCCGGCGTTCCAGCCGCCCACATCTCGCTCAGCCATGTCGACAAGGTGGTCGATCGGGGCTACCACCGGGAGCTCCTGGCGACCGGCGCGTTTGCCGTCTACGACCAGGCCTTCCGCTGGCCGGACGCCTCGAATGGGACGCTCCAGCTGCTCGAGTGGATGGCCGCCGATGGACTCCTCGGACAGGTCATGCTGGGCATGGATGCTGCTCGTCAGGGCTACTACGCGTCATTTGGCGGCGGGCCGGGCCTGACCTACCTGCTTGGAGCGTTCAGCGTCGAGATGGAAGCCCGGGGTATCGACGACAGGCTTCGCCGGCACCTCTTCGTCGACAATCCCGCCCGGGCGTTTGGATTCGCGGAGGTCGAGTGATGGATCCGGGGCCGCTCCTGACGAGCGTCGTTGGCTCCCACGCCCATCCGGGCTGGTTCGCGCACGGCCTCGGGGCGGCAGAGCGTGGCGAGTTCGGCCCGGCGGACCTCGGCGAGATGCTCGACGATGCGGTCGAGCTCGCCATCCGCGACCAGGAGGCGGCGGGCATCGATGTCGTCAGCGACGGCGAGATGCGCCGGGCGGGTTTCTTCACCGCCGAGTTCTACCGCCACCTGACCGGGGTCGAGGCACTGCCGGCCGAGCGCCGGCTGGGCATTGGTGCGCACGACCACCTCCATCGCTTCGCCGTCCTCGAGCCGATCGGCGCACCTCAGGGCCTCGGCGTGATCGAGGAGTATGCCAGGCCCGGTCGCGAACCGACCGTCCCTTGAAGGTCACGCTGCCCGGGCCGTACACCCTCTCGGGCCGGCTGGCATTCGGGCCCGCTGAGGTCTACCGGACGCGCGAGGCGGCTGCCGAGGCCTTCGTGCCGATCCTCCAATCGGAGCTGCGCGGACTGGTCGCTGCCGGCGCCGAGATCATCCAGATCGACGAGCCGTCGGTGGCCGTCCATCCCGATGCACCGGCCGACTTTCCCGCCCTCTTCAACGCAGCCACAGAGCCGGTCCGCGGCCGGGCTCGCCTCGGTGCCCACCTGTGCTTCGGCAATTTCCTGGGCCGCCCGCTCGCGCCACGGAGCTACCAGCCGATCCTGGCGGCCATCCTCCGCTTTGGCGTCGACGAGCTCGTCCTGGAGTTCGCGAACCGGGAGATGGCCGAGACGCCCATCCTGCGCGAGATCGTCGACGCCGGCCGGGACGTGGCGGCCGGGGTGATCGACGTGAAGAGCTCCCACGTCGAAACGCCCTCCGAGGTCGCCGCCCGGATCGATGCCATCCTGGCGACCGGTGTTCCGCCCGAGCGTCTCACGCTGGTGCCTGACTGCGGCTTCAGCCAGACGGCCCGGTACCTCGCGGTGGGCAAGCTCACGGCGCTGGTCGCCGGCCGCGACCTGGTCCGCGGCGCGGCCGCGGCCACAACC
>JBEPUS010000134.1:0-7100 GCA_041691435.1 Chloroflexota bacterium | reverse complement strand
GAGCTGCCGTACCTCAACCGGGAGCTGTCCTGGCTGGATTGGAATGCGCGCGTGCTCCACGAGGCGAAGGACGACCGCAACCCGCTCCTGGAGCGGGTGAAGTTCCTGGCGATCTTCGCCTCGAACATGGACGAGTTCTACCAGGTCCGCGTCGCCGGCCTGCGCCAGCAGGTGGCCGCTTCCGCCGTGCGCAGCTCGCCCGACGGCCGGACCCCCGAGGAGCAGCTCGCGGCGATCCGCCCGCGGGTCCAGGCCCTGCTCGAGGAGCACGGGCTGGCCTATGCCCGGATCCGCACCCAGCTGGCCGCGGCCGACGTGCGGATCGTCGACTACGCAGCCGTGCCCGAGCACCACGCCCGCCTGCGCGAACGGTTCATCGACGAGGTCTTCCCGGTCCTGACCCCGCTCGCCGTGGATCCGGGCCACCCGTTCCCGTACATCTCCACGCTCAGCCTGTCGATCGCCGTCGGCCTGCGCGACCCGGACACCGGTGAGCGGCGCTTTGCCCGGGTCAAGGTGCCGCCGGTCCTGCCCCGGCTGATGGAGCTCGAACCAACGACGTTCGTCCTCCTCGACCAGGTGATCTCGAACAACCTCGACATCCTGTTCACCGGTCTCGAGATCGTCGAGGCGCACCTCTTCCGGGTCACCCGCAACGCCGACCTGGCGATCGAAGAGGACGAGGCCGACGACCTGCTCATGGCGATCGAGGAGGAGCTCCGCCGGCGGCGCTTTGGCGAGGCCGTCCGGCTCGAGGTAGAGCGGAGCATGCCCGCCGCCACCCGCCGCCTCCTGCTCAACGGGATCGGCCTGACCGAAGACGACGCCTACGACATCAGCGGGATGCTCGACCTGACGGGCCTCTGGCAGATCGCCGATCTCGACCTGCCCGATCTCCAGCGCGCGCCCTGGACGCCGGTCACCCCGCCGCGCCTGATTCCGCCGGACGAGGACGAGCCCGTCGACGTGTTCGCGGCGATCCGGGCAGGCGACATCCTCGTCCATCACCCGTACGAGTCGTTCGCCGCGTCGACCGAGCGGTTCATCGCCCAGGCCGCCGCCGATCCCGACGTCCTCACGATCAAGCAGACGCTCTATCGAACCTCGGGTGATTCGCCGATCGTGCGCGACCTGATCCGGGCAGCCGAGCGCGGCAAGCAGGTCGTGGTCCTCGTCGAGATCAAGGCCCGCTTCGACGAGGAGCAGAACATCGACTGGGCCCGCAAGCTCGAGCGCGCCGGGGCCCACGTGGTCTATGGCCTGGTGGGGCTCAAGACCCACTCGAAGGTGGCCCTGGTCGTCCGTCGGGAAGGCAGCCTGCTGCGGCGCTATGTCCATATCGGGACGGGCAACTACAACCCGAAGACGGCCCGGCTGTACGTCGACCTCGGGCTCCTGACCTGCCGGCCGGAGATCGGCGCCGACGTCACCGACCTGTTCAACGTGCTGACCGGCCTCTCCCGCCAGCGGACGTTCCGGCGCCTGATCGTCGCGCCCCACGGCGTCCGAACCAGGGTGATCGAGTTGATCGATCGCGAGATCGGCCACGCCGCTGCCGGCCGGCCGGCGCACATCGTCCTCAAGATCAATGCGATCGTCGATCCGGCCTGCATCGAGGCGCTCTATCGGGCGAGCAGCGCCGGGGTCGACGTCGACCTCATCGTTCGCAGCATCTGCTCGCTCCAGCCGGGCCTGGAGGGCGTCTCGGAGCGGATCCACGTACGCTCGATCGTGGGCGAGCTGCTCGAACATTCCCGGATCTGGGGGTTCAGCAACGGCGGCTCCGACGAGTGGTACATCGGCTCAGCCGACCTCATGGAGCGCAACCTGGACCGGCGCATCGAGGCAGTGGTGCCGGTCGAGGACATCGAGGCCCGGGCGCGGATTGCCGAAGTCGTGGCCACGATGCTGGCCGACGACCGCCGTTCCTGGCAGCTCGGCGCGGACGCCGTCTGGCGGCGGACCGAGGACATCAACCAGACCGAGGGCACGATCGATACGTTCGCGGCGATGAAGGAGCGGACCCTCATCTACAGCGCCGTGCTGACCCAGCCCCGTCGGCCGGGGTTGGGCAGCGGCTCGCTGGACCCACGGGCGTGACCGCCCCGGGTCCAGTCGAGGTCGAGCTCAAATACCAGATCGCCGACCTGGCGATAGGCGAACGCCTGCTGGCGGCCAAGCATCTCGGCGGGTTCGTGCCGGTCGGCGAGATTCGCATCGCCGAGCAGGACGACACCTACCTGGACACGCCCGACGGGCTCCTTGATGCCCGCCGGATCGGCGTGCGCCTGCGCGCGGAGGATGGCGGGATCACCCTCACGGTGAAATCGCCGGGGACCACCGATGGCGCCTTCCGGCGGCGAGAGGAGCTCGAAGGTCCGGCCGAAGTCGGTACGCCGCCGGGCTCGTGGCCCGAATCCGCTGCCCGCGACCGGCTCCTCGAGCTGATCGGCGACCGACCGCTCCACGAAGTGGTGACCATCCGCCAGTACCGCCGCAAGCGCGACTTCGCGACGGACGAGGCGTCGGTCGAGCTCAGTCTCGACGAAGCCCGGGTCATGGTCGACGGCCACACGGTCGAGCGCTTCACCGAGCTCGAGGCCGAGCTGACCCGGGGTCCTGAATCGGCGCTCGGGCCGCTGCTCGGGTTGCTCGACGGTCGCCCGGGACTCTCGCCGACGGTGGAATCGAAGCTTGCCCGGGCGATGGCCGCGGCCGCCGCCGTGCGGGCTGCTGCGCCGCCGCGCCGAGAGCCGGTGGTCCGGCCCCAGGCGCCGGCCGTGCCTGAGCCGGTGGCCGCAGCCGAGCCCGTGGCAGTAGCGGAGCCGGAACCAAGGTCCGATGCCGTGGCCCGGCCCGAGCCAGGCCCGGAGCCGGATCCCGGCGCACGGGCCGACGCCCTGGACGAGGTCGAATCGAAGGCCCACGAGGTGGTCCTCGCCGGGCCGCTGGAATCACGTGCGGCGATCGGCGTGCTCGAGCTCGATGAGCTCGAACCGGCCGACGGCCTGGACGCCGGCGACGAGCCCGATCACGAGCCCGACGAAGAGCTCGAGCTTGATGATGAGCTGCAGCCGATCCTCGACCTGCCGCGCGCCTCCGAGGATCCGCTCGAGGTGCCGGAGATCGGCCCGAAGCCCCGCAACCGGGCGGGCAAGGCCGCCAGGCCGGAGGTCGGGGAGGCAGAGGTTCGGCTGCCGACGCTCAAGGCCCCCGGAGTGACGGCCGAGGATCTCCATGCCGAGGCGGGCCGCAAGGTCCTGCGCTTCCACCTTGCCCGCATGCTCGCCCGCGAACCGGGCACTCGCGATGGCTCCGATCCGGAAGAGCTCCACGGCATGCGCGTGGCCACCCGCCGAATGCGCGCCGCGTGGCGAGTCTTCGGCGATGCCTACCAGCTCGACAAGACGAAGTCGTTCAGGCGGCGCCTGCGCGAGCTCGCCGCGCTGCTCGGCGGCGTGCGCGACCTGGACGTGCTGATCGAGGCAACCGAAGCCTACGGACAGGCGATCGGCATGCCCGACCTGGCCGGGCTCGAGCCGCTCCTGGCGGGCTGGCGCAGTGACCGCGACCTCGCCCGGGTCCAGCTCATCGCGGAGCTCGATTCGAAGGGCTATCGCCGGTTTGTCGACGAGTACGTCGAGTTTGCGACAACCCCGGGTCGCGACATCCTCGCGGTCGAGACGACGCTCCCCCACCGCGTCCGCGATACGGCCGCCTCGCGGATCTGGGCCGCCTATGAGCATGTCCGGGCCTACGAGGCCGTCCTGCGCTGGGCCGATGTAGCGACCCTCCACCAGCTGCGGATTGCGGCAAAGCGCCTGCGCTACACCCTCGAGTTCGTGCGCGAACCCCTCGGCGAGGACGCCGCACCACTGATCGCCCGGGTCGTGGCGCTCCAGGACCACCTCGGATTCATGAATGACGCCGAGGTGGCGGCAATGATGGCCAGGACCTTCCTCGTCGAGCATGGCAACGAGCTCACCGAGCCCGAGGCCCAGGCAATCGGGCGCTACCTGGTCTCCCGGGAGCGCGAGGTTGCCCGGCTGAAGCGAACGGTGGGCACCTCCTGGCGGGGCGTCTCCGGCCTCACGTTCCGGCGGGCCCTCGGCCGGACGGTCGCGATCCTCTAGGCGTCGCGCCCCTGGTGGATCGGGTCGTCTGACGGCCGGTCACACAGCGCACAGCGGTCGGCTCGACCGGTCGCGACCGTCTCGGGCGTGAGCAGCCCGCGGATCGCGGCACCGCCGCCGCTGAACGGCCCGAGCGGCACGTACGTGTCGGCCCGCAGGAACTCGTGGGGCTGATTCGGATCCGATTCGCCGGACCCGCCGGCGTGTCCGTGCCTGCCTTCATTCATCGCGTTAACCTCGCGCCTCCACCGCCTCCGAGCGTAGCACTCGGTTGTGGCCGGCCGCCGGTCCCACGAGCGACCGAGGGGTCCCGGAGGGGATGGGACCATCGTGGGGTGGTCCGGTGCGGTTCGTCTTGCCATCCTCGGCCGATGAAGACCATCCACCCGCGGCCCTTCCGACTGCCCCTGCTGGTTGGCCTGGCGCTGGCGGTCCTCGTGCCGTTCGCGAACATCTCGGGCGCACAGGCCGCGAGCCCCAAGGAGCCGCCCCTCCGGCAGCTCACCGCCAAACAGGTTGCCCATCGCCTCACCGGCGAGGTCTACGGGTTCCTGCCGTACTGGCTGGAAACCAGCAAGACGGCCAGCGCGCTCCAGTACAAGCTCCTGACGACGGTCTCGCTCTTCGACATCGGCCTGAAGTCGAACGGGGGCGTCGACCATGACTGGGTGGGCTACAAGACCCTGCTGAGCGCGTCCTCCACCAAGATCATCCGGGCGGCCCATGCCGCCGGCGATCGCGTCGACGTGACCCTGGCCAGCTTCGGTTATCTCCAGAATCGCGCCTTCCTGCGCAATCGGACCGATCAGCGCCGGGCGATCCACCAGATCGTCGCGCTGCTCGCGGCGCGGGGCATCGACGGGGTCACCGTCGACTTCGAGAGCGTCTACCTCCGCGACCTGCCTGACTTCACCCGTTTCGTCGATGCCCTCGGACGCGCTATCCGAGCCCACGACAAGATCGGCACGGTCACCGTGGCCGTGGGCGCATCGACGACCGGGGCGATGCTCGCGGCTGCCGCCATTGCCGGCCACGCCGACCGCGTCCTGATCATGGGCTATGACTACCGGAGCTCGAGGTCGACCACCACGGGCAGCACCGACCCGCTCGTTCGACGCGGCGGAGGCATGAGCCTCACCTGGACGCTGAACGCATTCAAGGCCGCCAAGCTGCCGATGAACAAGATCCTGCTGGCCCTCCCGTACTACGGCATGAGCTGGCCCACCACCTCTGCGAAGCCGGGCACGGCACCAGCCCACGCCGCCTACGGCAGGGCCCCGGCCTACCCGATCCGGGTCAGCAAGATCAAGGTGCCCAAGGGCTCCCGCCATGGCTACGACCCGGTGGAGGCATCGGCCTGGGTGGCCACCTACGACGCGCGGCTCCATGTCTGGCGCCAGACGTTCTACGACACGCCGAAATCACTCATGGCGAAGTACAACCTCGCGAAAAGCCGCGGACTCGCCGGAGTTGGCCTTTGGGCGCTGGGTTACGACGCCGGCTCGGCGGCCAACTGGCAGGCCCTGGCCAAGGTGTTCCAGCCGCCCCCACCACCGCCGCCCAAGATCAAGATCAAAAAGCACACCGTCCACCACCTCAAGCCGCGGCCGAAGCCGGTGATCCACAAGCACAAGCCGGCACCGAAGCCGCACAAGCCACCGGCGCGGAAGCCCGGCCCCGTCGCCGACTGACCGAGGCCGCCGAGAGAGCCCGGCGCGTCAGTCCTCGCGGTCGACGGCCGGATCCTCCCAGCCCCGGGCAAGGGCAACCAGCCGGTCCCGCCAGCCGGCTCCCGACTGGGCCTGGGCGAGCACGGTGCCCTCGCGGACGCCCGCCTCGGAGACCGCCAGCTCGCCCAGTCCGAGGTGGTCGAGAACCGCCTCCAGGATCAGCGACCCTGCTGGGAGCAATCTCGCCCGAGTGGGATTGATCGCGTGCCGTTCGGCCGCGGAGGACGACGGCTCGCTGCGCAGGATCTCGAGGGCGGCCTCGAGCCGGGAGCGGTCGAGGCGGCGATCCAGTGCCGCGGCGGGCAGGACCTTGACCAGGTTCGACGCCGTGCCGCCCACGGCGATCAGCTCGGCCGCCTCGATCGCCGGCATCTGGCCGACGAGGCGGGTAGCCTCGGCACGCATCAGCTCGATCGCCTCCACGGTCGGGGGATCCGTGCTCACGAACGCCGCCGTCAACCGGGCACCGCCCAGGCGGAGGCCGATCGACACCGGCGGATGATCCGGCCCGATCCTGACGACCTGGCTGCTGCCGCCGCCAACGTCCACGACCGCCAGCTCGCGGGTGATCGGCCGGCCGAACGTGACGCCGATGAGCGTCAGCTCGGCTTCCTCCCGCGGATCCAGGACGAAGAGCGGGACATCCGCGGCGAGACTGACCTCCTGGACGGCCGCCGCCGCATCCCCGGCCCGGCGCATCGGCTCGGTGCCGACGAAGGCGATCCGCTCAGCCCCCAGCCGGCGGGCCGTCTGCGCGTAGCGGACCAGGACGGCGACGAGCTCGCCACGCTTGGCAGGACCGAGCGTGCCGGCGGCGTCGACGCGATCGCCGAGACCCAGGAAGACCGACTCGTCAACGAGCGGTTCGAGCCGCCGGCCCGTGACGACGGCCACCAGGAGATGGACGGAGTTCGCTCCGACGTCGACTGCCGCAATGACCTGGGCACCCGCGGCCAGGACCGGCGCGAGCAGGGCTTCCACGGGCACGTTCGCCGGGACGCTCTGCGGCTCAGCCGCTGGACTGTTCAGGGTCGGGCTTGTCCCGTTGAAGGGACCTCCGGGATCGTGGACGGGTCTCCGCGTCCGGCGCCGGGCCGGCAGCTGGCCCGGGTACGGAACCGGCTGTCGCACCTGGCGTCCGCTTGACCGGGCGGCGCCGGACGGCCGCCCCGGCGGGAGCCGCCGGCCTGGCGGCGCGAGGCGTGGATCCGGCGCGAGGCGTGGCTGCGCGAGGCGT
>JBEPUS010000133.1:0-7196 GCA_041691435.1 Chloroflexota bacterium | reverse complement strand
TTGCCGAGGGTCTCGTCGAGCATCCGCCCGGACATCTTGGGGAACCAGTAGTAGAGGCCCGCGAAGACCCCGAAGACCGAGCCGCCGAAGAGGACGTAGTGGATGTGGGCGACCACCCAGTACGTGTCGTGGAGGGCGAAGTCCACCGGGACCGCGGCGCTGAAGGCGCCGTTGATGCCGCCGATGAGGAACATCGTCAGGAATCCGATGGCGAAGATCAGGGGCGTCGAGAACGTCAGCTGGCCCCTGAACAGGGTGAAGACCCAGTTGAACATCTTGACCCCGGTCGGGACCGCGATGAGGAAGGTTATGAGGCTGAAGAACGGCAGGAAGACCGACCCGGTCGTGAACATGTGGTGGGCCCAGACCGAGAAGCCGAGCGCCCCGATGCCGGCCGTGGCGAAGATGAAGGCCTTGTACCCGAAGAGGGGCTTGCGGCTGAAGACCGGCAGGACCTCGCTGATCACGCCCATCGCCGGCAGGATCATCACGTACACGGCGGGGTGGGAGTAGAACCAGAAGATGTTCTGGTACAGGAGGGCGCTGCCGCCGTTGAAGGGGTCGAAGAAATGGCCGCCGTAGTTGCGGTCGATGAAGAGCATGACCAGGGCGCTGGTGATGACCGGCGTGGCCATGACCACGAGGACGCTCGTCACCAGGATGGTCCAGACCATGATCGGCATCCGGAAGAGGGTCATTCCCGGCGCCCGCATCTTGAAGATCGTCACCAGGAAGTTGATGCCGCCAAGGATCGAGCTGGTGCCGATGAGGATCAGCGACACGATCCAGATGTCCTGGCCTGAGCCGGGCGACTTGAGCGGGCCGTCGAGGGTCAGTGGCGGATAGGAGGTCCAGCCGGCCGCGGCGGTCCCGCCGGTGAAGAAGCTCGACACGAGCAGGATCCCGCCCAGCGGCAGCATCCACAGCGACAGGGCGTTGATCCGGGGAAAGGCCATGTCCGGGGCGCCGATCATGAGCGGCACGGCGTAGTTCCCGAGGCCCGCCAGCATCGGGATCACGAATAGGAAGATCATGATCGTGGCGTGCATCGTGAAGACTTCGTTGTAGACGTGCTCGTCGGTCAGGAACTGCAGGCCCGGCTGGGCGAGCTCCGTCCGGACCACGAGGGCGAGGACCCCCGCGATCAGGAAGAAGACGAACGAGTTGATGACGTACATGATCCCGATCTTCTTGTGATCGGTGGTCGTCAGCCACTCGTAGAGCAGGCCTCGCGAGTAGGTTCCGACGGCGGGGTTCAGGGCGTGGGTCGCCATTCCGCGTTCCTTACTTGACGGTCAGGGTGCCGGTCATCGGACCGGGGTGGATGGAGCAGAAGAACGTATACGTGCCCGCGGGCAGCGCCTTGTACGAGTAGTTCGCGCTCGTCCCGCCGGCGATGGTGTCCTGGGTCTGGAGGACCGCGCCGCCGGCGTCCTTGATCTCGACGTTGTGGGTGATGCCGGCCGGGTCGTCGTTCTTGAAGGTGATCGCAAACGGGGCGTTGGCGGGCACCTCGAGGGATGCCTTGTCGAACTTGATGTCCTTGGCCGTGAGCTGCTCCACGGTCCCGCTCGGCAGGGGCGCCGGGGTGGCATTGGACTTCTCGACGATCGCCGCGAGCCAGGTGTCGTAGTCACCCTGGGAAAGGGCGATCACGTTGAAGAGCATGGTCCGATGTCCCGTCCCGCACAGCTCGGCGCACTGGCCGCGGAAGATCTGGCCGGCTTCCGCCGTGTCGACGGTGAACTCGAAGCGGTTCGTCTGACCCGGCACGACGTCGCGCTTGAACAGGAAGCGGGGGACGTAGAAGGCGTGGATGACGTCTGGGCTGTCGAGGGTGACCTGCACGGAGCGGCCGACCGGCACGGCCATGCCGCCGAGGTGGGTCGCCGGGCTGTACTCGGGCGCCAGCTGCGTGGCGACCTTCCTGCCGTTCGCATCGAGGTACTCGAACTGCCACTGGAACTGGCCGGCCACGGCGTGGATGCGGACATCCGGCGACGCGCTCACGTAGTCGACATGGGTGAGGGTCTGCCAGGAGATCACGAACATGAACAGGACGATCGCCGTGGGGATGAGCGTCCAGATGACCTCGACCAGGTTGTTGCCATGGGTCTGGACCGGCAGGTCCGTGTCCGTCGGGCGTCGCCGATAGCGGATGACGCTCCAGATGATGAGGCCTTCGACCAGGATGAAGATCGCGATCGCGAAGGCGAAGACGATGTCGTAGAGGCCGCGGACCTCGTGGGCCTGGCTGGTGACCGCATTCGGCGGGTACAGGGAGGAGCCCCAGCCCGTCAGGAAGACGGCTCCGACGAGCGCGATCAGGATGACGACCACCAGCCCTGCGACGAGCACGTCGGAGGGGGGCCGCTTCCTGGGGCTGCTCGACATCGGCGATCCTCGCGTGGCTGAAGGGTTGCGGATGCCGAAGGTGGCGGACGACCCTCCGGCGGGGCGCGAACGAGTCCACCCGCGTGCGGCGCGGGCCGAGCGACATGATACCCGAGGCCAATCGGGCGCGAGTGCCGCCTCGTCCTCCGTGGGACCATGGGATCGATGAACAGGCTGCCTCCCCGGCTGCACCTGGCCGCGATCCCCCTCGGCCTGGCCGCGGCCGTCTTGGCCAGCGGCCCGGCCATGGCCCACGGCACGGTGCCCGCCGCGGCCCCGAGCGTGGGGACGATCCTGCTTGGTTGGGAGCTGGACCCGGCCGTCGCCCTGCCCCTCGTGTTCGTCGCCATCGGGTGGTGGCGCCTGCTGGCCGGCATCGACCGGCGTCATCCCGAGCATCCCGTCCCACGGCGCCAGCGCTGGGCATTCCTGGCCGGGCTGACCGCCATCGCCTTGGCCCTCCAATCGGGCATCGCCCGCTACGACACGACGCTCTTCTCGGTCCACATGGTCCAGCACCTCCTGCTGACCCTCGTCGCGCCACCGCTCCTGGCCCTCGGGGCGCCGATCACCCAGCTCCTCCGGGCGTCGTCAGCGCGTACGCGCCGGCGATTCATCCTGCCCATGCTCCACAGCCGGATCGTGGGGGTCGTGAGCCACCCGATCCTGGCCTGGATCCTGTTCGCCGGGGTGATGTGGGGAACGCACTTCTCGCCGATCTTCAACGCCTCGCTCGAGGACCGCTTCACGCACGACCTGGAGCACCTGGCCTATCTCTCGGTGGGCCTCCTCTTCTGGTGGCCGGCGGTCGGGGCAGACCCGTCGCCCCACCGGATGGGCTACCCGGCCCGGATCGGCTACGTCTTCCTCCAGATGCCCCAGAACTCGTTCCTGGCCATGACCATCCTCTTCGCCTCGAGCCCGCTGTACGCCCACTACGCCACCCTGGGCGGGCCCTACGGCATCGATGCCCTGACCGACCAGCGGAGCGCGGCCGCGATCATGTGGATCGTGGGCGACGTGATCTTCCTCGGCGCGACGCTGGGGGCCCTCGGCGCCTGGATGCGCCACGAGACGAAGCGGACCGCCCAGGCCGAGCGGCAGGCCGATACCGAGCTGGCGGCGATCCGCGAGCGCGAGGTCGCTCTCCGGCTGCGCCGCGCGGTCGAGGCCGGGGATCAGCCGGGCTCGGTCATCTCGAGCAGGGAGCGGTAGCGCTCCGGATCAACGTTGCCGCCGCTTACCACGGCGACGACCGTCCCGGCGAGGCCCTCCAGGCCGAGCTCCTCGGCGTGGAACTGGGCCGCCGCGATGGACAGCGCGCCGGACGGCTCGACGATGAGCCGCGACTGCTCCGCGGCGAGGCGCATGGCCAGGGCGATCTCCAGCTCCGATACGGTCACCACCCCGTCGAGCAGCCGCGAGAGATGGGCGAAGTTACGGCCGCCGATTGCCTGGGTCCGGGTGCCGTCGGCGATGGTCCGGGCCGTTGCGGCACCGTCCCAGCGGACGATGTGGCCGCCGGCCAGCGACTCCGCGGCGTCGGCGGCGAGCTCGGGCTCCACGCCGATGATCCGCGCCGACGGACGGAAGGCCCGGACCGCGGCGGCCACCCCGCTGGCCAGCCCGCCACCCCCGATGGGTACGAGGACGAGGGCAAGGTCGGCGACGTCCTCGGCGATCTCGAGGCCGCAGGTGCCCTGGCCGGCAATGACCCGATCGTCGTCGTAGGGCGGTACGAGCACGAGTCCCTGCTCCTGGGCCAGCTTCGTGGCCATCGCCTCCCGGACGCCCGATTCGACGCCGACCGTCACGATCTCGGCGCCGTCGGCCTCCACCCGCGCTCGTTTGATGGCCGGCGCGTCCGAGGGCATGACGACCGTTGCCCGAACGCCCAGCAGGCGCGCGGCCCGGGCGACGCCCTGGGCGTGGTTGCCGGAGGAATGGGCCACGACGCCCTGGCGACGCTCGGCGGCATCCAGCTGGGCGATGGCGTTGTAGGCCCCCCGGATCTTGAACGCCCCGATCGCCTGGAGGGACTCGGCCTTGAGGAGGATCCGGGGCGGGCCCGCGGCGAACTCCACGAGCGGCGTCCGCAGGGCGATGCCGTTTAGGCGAGCCGCCGCGGCGCGGATGTCCTCGAGGTTCACCAGGGCCGCCTCGCCGGCGGCCTCGGGAGAGCCCACGGCCGCGGGATCGAGAACCACGAACGTCACCGGCCCGCGGCCCTCGCGCACTCGATGCACAGGGCAACCCACGGAATGGCCTCCAGGCGCCCGGTCGCGATGGGCTTGCCGCACCGGCCGCAGACGCCGAAGTCACCCCGCTCGAGGCGGGCCAAGGCATCGTCCACGAGGAGGAGCTGGGCTCGCTCGTGGTCCCGGAGGGCGAGGTCCCGCTGCTGTTCGAAGACGTGGGTCGCGGCGGCGGCCTGGGATCCATAGGTCATCTGGCCCGGTCCCTCGATGGGCTCGCCGAGCGAGGCCCGCAGCCGTCCCCGTTCCGCGGTGAGGGCCTCGCGCATGGTCGGCAGGTCGACGGAATCGGTCACGGTCGAAGCGTAGCAGCGGCCACGAACGCGTCGGCGCGGTATCCTCGGTCGCGAGCCGCGCACACGCTCGCTGGCCCGCCCAAGAGGAACCGCCCGATGACCGAGACCGCCGGCACCCACGATCACAGCCCGGATCCGGCCATCGACCCGGTCTGCGGCATGACCGTTGATCCCGAGGCCCGACCGGACCTTCACATGGACTACGACGGGCGAACCTTCTGGTTCTGCGGCAAGGGCTGCATGCTCGAGTTCCGCGACGCGCCCGCCCAGTACACCGCGCCGGGGTACACGCCGACCGGCATGTAGGCCCGCCCGGGCGGCGCCACGGCCCCGTTGTCGGCTCGGCGCAGCGCGAGGCTCAGCGAACGCTGCCGGCGCTCTCCGCCCCGGCCAGCCGGGCCGACAGGTAGACCGGGAAGACGCTCAGCAGGATCATCGCCAGGGCGACCACGTTCACGATGGGGCGGGCGTTGGGCAGCTTGAAGTTGGCGAAGATCCAGATCGGCAGGGTCTGCTCCGTGCCGGCGGTGAAGGTCGTCACGATGATCTCGTCGAACGACAGGGCAAAGGCCAGCAGCGCGCCGGCGAAGAGGGCCGTTCGCAGCGACGGGAAGGTGATCCGCCGGAAGGTCTGCCATGTGTCGGCTCCCAGGTCCATCGACGCCTCCTCGAGGGAGCGCCCGAGTCGTCGCAGCCGGGCGACGACGTTGTTGTAGACGACGACCACGCAGAACGTGGCGTGGCCGATGATGATCGTGGCGATCCCGAACTGCGGACCGTTGACGTGCAACGGCCCGATGTCGAAGCCGGTGATCCCGGCGTTCATCGCCGCGTTCAGGGCCATGCCGGTCACGATTCCCGGCAGGGCGATCGGCAGGACGACGATGAAGCTCACCGTGTCGCGGCCGAAGAAGTGGTAGCGATGGACCGCGAATGCGGCCGCCGAGCCGAGGACCAGGGCCAGCACTGTCGCCCCGAGGGCCGCCTGGATCGAGAGCCAGAAGGCCTCCCGCACCTGCTGGTTCTTGAGGGCGACGTCGAACCAGTGGAGCGAGAAGGTCCCCCCGATGCCCTTCGTCGCGATGCTCGAGATCAGCCGGTCCCAGGACTGGTTCTTCGAGTCGTTGAAGGCATAGATGACAACGATGAGGATCGGGACGTACAGGAAGACGAGCGTCGCGGCGCTCGCGGCGCGAAGGCCAAGGCGGGTGGAGCGGCTGCCCATCAGAGCGCGTCGAAGGCGCCGAGGCGGCGCGCGAGGAGGAGGTAGACGGCCATGATCGCCACCGGGACCGTGGCGTAGGCCGCGGCGAACGGCACGTTACCCGAGACGCCGACGTGGCCGTAGACGACGTTGCCGATGAACTGGTCGCCCGAGAAGATGGTGGGCGTGATGTAGTCGCCGAGGGTCAGCGAGAAGGTGAAGATCGAGCCGGCTACGACGCCCGGCAGGGCCAGCGGCAGGATGATTCGTCGGAAGGTCGTCCAGGCCCGGCCACCGAGGTCCGAGGAGGCTTCGAGCAGCGACGGGGGGATCCGTTCCAGGCTGGCGTAGACAGGCAGGATCATGTACGGCAGCCAGATGTAGCTGAAGACCAGGGTGATCGCGATGTCGCCGAGCGGTCCGGGTCCGCGGAGGCCCACGAATCCGAGGACCCAGTTGAGGAAGCCGTCGTCGGACAGGACGATCCGCCACGAGTAGACGCGGACGAGGTAGCTGATCCAGAGCGGCAGGGTGATGGCGATGAAGAGCGCCTTGCGGGTCCGGGGCGAGGCGACGCGAGCCATGAAGAAGGCAAGGGGGAAGGCCAGGAGCGTGTCGAAGAACGTCACCAGGGCAGCCACGCCGGCCGTGTGGGCAGCCACCCGCAGGTAGGGCCGATCCGGTGACAGGAGCTCGCTGAAGTTCTGGAGGCTCGGCTCTCGGACGATGGCCGTGGTGATCGGATCGAGGCGCCACAGCGACGACACCAGGAGGACGACGAGCGAGCCCAGGTAGATGACGACCAGCCACAGCACGGGGGGCGCGAGCAGCGCTCCGAGGACCAGGCGCGGCCGCCGATAGAGCGCCGCCGACAGGCGTCGGAGCGGCGATGCGGGGATCGGGCCCGGCTGCTCGATTGTCGTCATGCGAAACCGGCGCCCGGGCCCCCCGGCGGGGGGGGGGGGGGGGGTAAAAACACCCCCCCCCAAGGGGGGGGGCCGGGTAGGGGGCCCCCCCGGGGGGCCATAAGCGGAAGGGGGGGGGGGG
>JBEPUS010000132.1:0-7212 GCA_041691435.1 Chloroflexota bacterium | reverse complement strand
CCGCGACGGCATTCCGCTGTGCGGCAACCGCATCGGAGGCCGGACCCGAGGCGCAGGCTGCAATCACGGGGGCGAGCGCAGCCGCCGCGCCGACGGCCGCGATCCGCTCGAGCAGCTGGCGGCGTGTCATCCGCTGGGCGGCGAGGTAGGCCGTGAGCGCCTGCTCGAGGTCTGGGCCCGGGTCGTCGCGCGGTTCGGTCATTCCACTCCCTGCTGGCCGCGGGAACGCGGGTGTGGCCCGGTCATTGGCCACGGCCCGTGAAGGGTCAGGTGCGAATCCTAGCGACTCGGGGCCAACTCAGCCAGCCAGGTCGACATACAACGGGGCGTGATCGGACGGCAGCTTGCCTTTGCGGGCGTCGCGGTCACGCTCGGCAGCAGTGACCCGAGCGGCAACAGACCGCGAAGCGTACAAGTGATCGATGCGCATCCCCAGGTTCTTGTGGAAGTTGCCCGCGCGGTAGTCCCACCATGTGTAGAAGCCGGCCTCCGGGTGGAACGGCCGGACGACGTCCTCCAGGCCCCAGTCACGCAATCTCGTGAGGGCGGCTCGTTCGGCCGGCGAGACGTGGGTGGCACCGACGTAGGCCCGGGGATCGTAGACATCGAGGTCGTCCGGGGCGACATTGAAGTCACCGCCGATGAGGAGCGCATCGGCTGGATCCTGGGTCTCCGCGAGCCACCGGCTGAGGCGCTCGAACCAGGCCAGCTTGCCCTCGTAGAACGGGGTGTCGAGGGCCCGTCCGTTGGGAGCGTAGATGCTGACGACGCGGACCCCGGCGCAGCGCGCCGAGATCATCCGGGCCTCGGGACCCAGCCCGTCGTCGGCCGCCTCGTCGGCCGGGCCGGCTCCACCCGATGCACCGGCTGCACCGGCTGCCGGGACGACGGGGCCGTCGCCGAAGTTCGTCACGACGTCGCTGATCCCCACCCGGCTGGCGATCGCGACGCCGTTCCAGCGGCCCTGGCCGTGATGGGCCAGCTCGTAGCCGGCCATCGCAAACGGCATGACCGGGGCCGCTTCGTCGGAGAGCTTCGTCTCCTGCATCAGGAGGACGTCGGGAGCGGCAATCCGGAGCCATTCCTCGACCCGGTCGAGACGAGCCTTGAGCGAGTTGACGTTCCAGGTCGCGATGCGCATCAGCTGCGCTCGAACGTGGTCAACCGTGCGGGCGAAGGTCGGCCACCGACATTCGCTCAGGCTCGAGACCACCGGTGGGATCGTGCTCCTCGAACGGCAGGGCCAGCGCGGCGAAGGCCGCCCGGGTTGCGACGGCGTCGCTCGTGGTGAGCATCAGGGCGCCGTCCGTATCCTCGGCGACACCCACGATCCCGGTGATGTTGACCCGGCGCTCGGCCAGGGCCGTGGCCACCCGGGCCAGCGAACCGGGCTGATCGTCGAGCTGGATCGTGAACCAGACCGTCATCGGGGACCTCCAGGGGGACCTGCTGGCTCGATGGTACCGCCGGGGGACCGGCTACGATTCCGCGATGGCCCAGCCCGTTCCGCCATCGGTCCAGGTCTTCGGCCTGGTCGACGACCAGCCGACGCGGGCAGCCCTGCGGTTCTTCAAGGAGCGCAGGTGCACGATCCATTTCGTCGACCTGCGTCGCAAGCCGATCGCTGCCGGCGAGCTGCGCCGGTTCACCGACCGGTTGGGCGCCCGGTCGTTGCTCGATGCCGAAGGACGAGCGGCTCGCGAGGCAGGGTTCGCCTACCTCCGCCTGACCGACGCGGAGGTTGTCGAACGCCTGCTGGCGGACCAGCGGCTCCTGCGCCTGCCCCTCGTCCGGCACGGCAGTGAGCTGAGTGCAGGTCGAGCCGAGGCCACCTGGAAGGGCTGGCTGTCCGGCGCAGCCCGAGGCTGACGCCCCAAACGGTTCTCGTGCATCCTTGCTGGATGCCAGATGAACAGCGTCCCGAGCTGTCCGGATCGCCCGAGCGCCGCCGGCGTGGCCGGGTGACGGTTGACCCGGCCACCACCGCGAGGATGGACGGCGGTGGTACCAAGCGGACGGAGGACGAAAAGCTCCTCACCCGCTCGAGCCGGCCCGCGTTCATCAGCGAGGACCCCTGGCGGGTCCTGCGGATCCAGGCCGAGTTCGTGGACGGGTTCGACGCCCTGGCCACGCTCGGGCCCGCGGTCACCGTCTTCGGTTCGGCCCGGATCAAGGAGGGCAGCCCCACCTACGAGCTGGCCCGGGCAATCGGCCGGCGACTGGCCGAGGCCGGCTTTGCGGTGATCACCGGCGGTGGACCTGGCGTCATGGAGGGGGCCAACCGGGGCTGCCAGGAGGGCGGCGGCATCTCGGTCGGTTGCAACGTGGAGCTGCCCCACGAGCAATCGCTGAACCCGTACGTCGATCTTGGCGTTGACTTCCGCTACTTCTTTGCGCGCAAGACGATGTTCGTCAAATACGCCGATGCGTTCGTGATCCTGCCCGGCGGCGTCGGCACGCTCGACGAGCTGTTCGAGGCGCTGACCCTGATCCAGACCGGCAAGATCGAGCACTTCCCGGTGATCCTCGTCGGGCGCGAGTACTGGAGCGGCCTCATCGACTGGATGCGCCGGGTCCAGCTGCCGGCCGGGACCATCGACGCGGACGACCTGCGCCTGTTCCACGTGACTGACGACCCGGACCACGTGCTGCGGCTGATCCGCGAGTACACCCAGGACGATCACGTCGATCCGGCAGAGGAGGCCGAGCTCCGCAGCTGACCGTCAGCGGGGGAGCGCCACCTGGATCTGGCCGTCGACGATCCGGACCGGGTAGAAGCGGATCCGACGGACCCGGGTCAGGCGACGCGCCTCGGCCTTCTTGCCCGGCGGATCATCCTTCGGCGCCGTGCCGGCCGGCGACCAGGTGGGGTGGTACCGGCCGTCGGGATCGAGCCCGCCGGTGGTCGGCATCCGCACCGGCTCGCCCGACTCCAGGTCGAACTGGCCGCTGTGGAGTGGGCAGGCCACGATGCAGCCAGCGAGCTCGCCAATCGAGAGCGGCGCCGACATGTGCGGGCATCGATCGTCGGTGGCCACCACGCCCCCGCTGGTGTGGGCCAAGAGGAGATCGAGGTCGCCGTGGCTGATCCGGCGCATCGCGCCGGGCGGCAGCTCGGCGACACGGAGCAGGGCCGTGAACGGTGCGTCGGCGGTGCCCTGGGCACGGAGGCCGAGGGGAAACACAGCAGGTTCGATGGTCATTGGTCCCAGCCTACCCGGAAATGACGACCGGCCCCGCCGCGTCGTCCGCAGCAGGGCCGGTGATTGGTCAAGGGATCGGGCCGGCAATCCGGCTCGTCGTCGCTCAGTCGGTCGCTCCCGCGGTCGTGCCAACCGGAGCCGGGGCAGGCTTGCCCGCGGCGGCGGCCTGGGCGCCGGTGCTCGTCCGAAGTGGGATCTCCTTCAGGAAGACCGCCGCAACGACGACGGATATCGCCGCGGCACCCACGCCGAGCAACATCGAGCTCGAGATCGCCAGCGTGAAGGCCTGGTGGAAGCCCTGGATGAAGATGGCCTGGAGCTGGGCCGGCAGCTGACTCACGAACGCGAGCGGGTTGCCCGTGCTCGTGACCGATGTCAGCGAGCTGAGGTCGAAGCCGGGCGGTGGCGTCGTCGGCACTGCCGAGGCAGGTGCGCCGGCGGCCAGGATCTGGTCGTGGAGCAGCGTCCACGTCAGGTTCTCCCGGAAGAACGTGAACGCGAGGGTCAGGCCCATCGTGGTTCCGATCTGGCGGAAGAGGGTCAGGTCGGCTGTGGCCGCCCCGAGCTCGCTGAACGGCACCGCGTTCTGGACGATGATCGTGAAGACCGCGAAGGTGGGTCCGACGCCGAAGCCGGCGACGAACATCCAACCCCACAGGACCACGTTCGGCGTATCGGCACGCAGGAACGACATGAGGTACAGGCCCACGGCCAGGATGACCAGGCCGCCGACGACGATGACCTTGTACCGACCGGTTCGGCTGACGACGATCCCCGAGCCGATCGAGGCGACGATCAGGCCGATCAGGAACGGCAGGAGCTGGTAACCGGACGCCGTTGCGCTGGAGCCCTGGACAATCTGGAAGTAGAGCGGCAGGAAGATGATCGCGGCGCCGAAGCCGAAGGTGGCCAGGAAGATCGCGATCATCGAGGCGCTGAACGTCCGGTTGCGGAACAGGTGGAGCGGGATGATCGGCTCAGCCGCCCGCGACTCGACGATGATGAACAGGACCAGGAAGACGACGCCCGCAGCGATCGCGCCCCACACCGCCGGGTCGGTCCACTGGGAGGTCTCGGCCAGGGTCAGGCCGACGAGGATCGGCATCAATCCAAGGGTCAGCGTGACCACGCCCAGGTAGTCGATCTTGATGTCGCGCCGGCGCCCCTTGATATTCGGCAGGAGCCGGAAGATCACCGCGAGGGCGACGATCCCGATCGGCAGGTTGACGAAGAAGACCCAGTGCCAGCTGAAGTTGTCGGTCAGGAAGCCACCGAGGCCGGGGCCGACCAGGAACGCAATCCCGAAGACGGCCCCGAAGAGACCCTGGTACTTGCCCCGTTCGGCGGGTGTGAAGAGGTCGCCGATGACCGCCAGGGCAATCGGGAAGAGGGCACCCGCGCCCAGGCCCTGCAGGCCCCGAAAGAGGATCAGCTGCCACATCGTCTGGCTCAGGCCGGACAGCGCCGAGCCGATCAGGAACAGGACGATGCCGATCATCAGCAGCGGCCGCCGGCCGTACAGGTCGGAGAGCTTGCCGTAGATCGGGACGGTGATGGTGCTGGTCACGAGGAAGATCGTGACGACCCACGTGTAGAGGTCGGCGCCCTTCAGCTCGGTGACGATGCGGGGCAGGACCGGCCCGACGATCGTCTGGTCGAGGGCAGCCAGGAACAGTCCCAGCAGGATTGCCCCGAGGATCTCGAACTTCGCGCGTCGATCCAGCAACAGCGCCGGATCATTGTCTTTCGTCGAGCCGCCCGACTCGTTTTCAATCGGAGACGCTTCCATGAATCCCTTCCCTTGCCGTGTTGTGGTCGCCGGCCGGATCAGCCGGCGGATTTCGCGGGATGTTGAACCGGACGGGTGTCGACGTCCTCGAGGCCGAACTCGGCGGCGATCGCCACCCGCAGGTCACCCAGCGAGTGGGTGATCCGCCGAAGCTGGACATCGTCCAGGCGATCACAGATCGAGCGGATCCGATCGAGCTTGATGCCCTCGGTCTCGTCGAGTGCCTTGATCCCCAGCTCGGACGGCTGGACCAGGACGACACGCCGGTCGTCCGGCACTCGGACCCGCTCCACCAGGCCGCGTTCGGCCATCCGGTCGATGATCCCGGTTGCGTTGGAGAGCGACACGTCGAGCAGCTCGGCAATCCGGCTCATCGACATCGTGCCGTGTTGCTCCAGCTGCCGAAGAACGTGGATCTGGGCCATGCTGATGCCCGCCTTGACGAACTTCTCCGTCGAGGCGCAGCGCAGCTCACGAAGTGACCAGCCGACATCGGACAGGATCGACCCGATCAGGACGGCCCGGGTCTCATCGATAGTTCGCATCGCATGAACTATCATATCCAACAGAACAGTCATGTCAAGGGCGATGATCGTGTCCGAATCGATCATCCCGCCTGAAACGAACCGCCGGTCCGCCGGGCCCTGCCCAGGAAGGATGTCTGCCGATGCGCTTCGCGATGATGCTCGAGGCCCAGCAGGGGATCACGTACGCCGAGCAGCTGGCCGTCGCCCAGCGCTCAGAGGCGGCCGGCTTCGGCACGTTCTTTCGGTCTGATCACTACCAGAGCTTTCCCGGCCGGGAGGACCTGCCCACCACCGATGCCTGGACCGTGCTCGCGGGCATCGCCCGCGAGACGAGCACGATCAGGCTCGGCGCCCTGGTTTCGCCGATCACGTATCGCCTGCCGGGTCCGTTTGCCAAGATCGTCACGACCGTCGACGAGATGAGCGGCGGACGGGTCGACGTCGCCCTGGGTACCGGCTGGAACGAGCTCGAGCATCGGCGCATGGGGATCCCATTTCCCGAAGTGAGCGAGCGGGCCGACAGGCTGGAGGAGGCCCTCACGATCCTGCACGGTCTCTGGGAGGAGCCGGACGGCTGGTCTCATGCCGGCCGGCACTGGCAGGTGGTCGATGCCGTGTTCCGCCCAAAGCCGCTCCAGCGGCCGCATCCGCCGATCATCGTCGGTGGCGGCGGCTCGGCCCGCGGCCTGCGGATCGCCGCCCGCTTTGCCGATGAGTTCAACATCACCGATACCCATCGACCCGTGATCGCGGAGCGCTACGCGGCGCTTGATCGGGCCTGCGAGGCGATCGGCCGGGACCCGGGGTCGATCGCCCGCTCGGCGATGATCGCTGTCCTCGTCGGCCGCGACGCTGCCGAGCTGGCCGCTCGGCGGGCGGGGCTCTTGGCGGCCTTCGTGACTGCCGAGGAGGGCGAGGCGTGGCTTGCTCGCCGGGAGTCCCAGTGGATCACAGGCACCCCCGACCAGGCCCGTGCCCAGATCGACGAGCTGGCGGCGATCGGTGTCGAGCGGCTGGTTCTCCAGAACTTCCTGCCGCGCGACCTGGCGATGATCGACCTGCTCGGCAGCGAGGTCATCTCCGCCGGTTGAGCACGCCCAGCGGCCGGCCGGCCGGCCCGTAGCGAAACCAGGCTCGTCCGACGAGCCGTCCCACGGCCACCGGGCCATAGGCACGCGAGTCAATGGACGCGGCGCCCTGATCACCCAGGACCCAGGCTTCGTCCGGCCCCAGCCGAAGGGAACCCTGGCCGGTCTGGACGGTGTCGCCCGGGCGAGCGGCGATCCGCTTGATCACCAGCAGGTTGCTGCCGGGCTCGCTCACCAGCACGATCGAGCCGCGTCGCGGCCAGCGCCGAGTCGTCGGATCGATGAGCAGCCAGTCACCGGCTGCCAGGGCCGGCTGCATCGATCCCTCGGCGACCTGGACCCGCCAGGGACGCCGGCCCCCGGCCGGTCCGCTCGAGGCTACTTCTTGGTCGCCCAGAAGATGTCCGCGAACTCCTTGACGGCGGCCTGGAGCTGGGCGGCCGCGTCGGCATCGACGTTCTGCTTGTTCTTGCCGGCGAGCTTCAGCAGGTTCCAGACCTTCGTGTGGAGATCCGGGTTGGCCGCCAGGTGCTCGGGCTTGAAATAGTCGGACCAGATCACCTGGACTTCGTGCTTGACCAGCTCGGCGTGCTGCTCCTTGACGG
>JBEPUS010000131.1:0-7292 GCA_041691435.1 Chloroflexota bacterium | reverse complement strand
CGCTGGGCGATACGCTGGGCGCGATCGTCCACGCAGCGAGCAGCGCGGTCCCCGGTGGCTTCCCGGTCGTGGCCATCGTGTTCGTCGTGGTGGTCGCCCTGGTGCTGGTCAGCCTGATCCGCTGACGGTGGCCGTGGCCGCGGCTCGGCTGGGCGGCCGCGGCTCGGTGGCCTCGGCTGCGTGCCCGGTCTCCGCTGTGTGGCGTTTCCGGGCCCCGTCCGTGCGTCCGTCGCGTCCGTCGCGAGGCGAGGCGGCTTGATGTTTCGCTCAGCGTGACAACTGTCCGCTTTCGCCCGGCCACGTGCCCCTCAGTTGGCCGATGTCGCTCACGATTAGCCTCTGACAGCTAATTGCGACGGGGTTCCGGCCGCGTCGTTGACCGGATCGAGCCCATCCGCCTCGATTCGCGACGTTTTGTCACGCCGGTTGCAACGTTCGCCGCGACCCCGCCGCCGCACCCGGGCACCGCGCCCGCGGTCCGCGGCGCGCCCTGCGCCGCGGCACCGAGTCCGCGGCATTGCGCCGCGGATCCACGCTCAGCCGGGAAGCGGGCGGCGATAGGGGCGGGTCCAGGTGGCGATCTCGTAGCCGAGGCTGGCATACAGACCGAGCGCGGCCGGGTTGTCGGCCTCGGCGAAGATCAGGCCGTGAGTGGCGCCCAGCGAGCGAGCGGCGCCGATCACCGCCAGGCAGGTCGCGCGTCCGAGCCCCCGGCGCTGGAAATCCGGATGCACGCCGACCGGCTCGAGCTCCAAGCTTAGCGTGACCGGGTCCAGCCAGCCGAGGACGAACGCGGCCACGCTGCCATCCGGTGCCATCACGAGCCAGTCGAGCCCGGGGCGATAGAGCGTGGTGCGGCGCGCGTTGTCGTAGTGCTCGACCGTCATCCGCGAACGCGGAAAGGCTGCCCGGCCACACGCGACCCGGGCGGCGAGATCAGTCTCGGGCGCCAGGTTTCGAAGCTCGAATCCGGCGGCCACGACCGGTGCCGGCATCTCCCAGCCATCGAAGCGCCGGGTCAGGTTCGCCCCCGTGTGGCCGTCAACGGCGCCGAAGCCGAGCCTGGCGAGGGCCTCGATCACCTCCACCTGCGTGTCGGCTTCGAAGATCTGGACCGTCTCCGCCGGCAGCCCGTCCTTGCGAACCGACTCGGCTCGCCCGGCCGCCCACTCGACGATCGACGCCACGACCCCGCTGCTCCGGTAGTCGGGCCGGATCATCAGGTCGATGTCGCTCGGCTTGTTGAACCAGGCCCACGCGACCAGGTCCGAATCATCGGGCTCACCCGCGAACCACAGCTGGGCGCGCTCCGCGAGCGGCAGCTCGCCAGCAACCGCGTTCCGCGACCACCAGTCAAGGTCACCGGGATGGATGGTGGGCGCCGGCCAGTCCACCCGCCAGCAGGCCGAGGTCAGGGCCTGCATCAGGCGCAAGTCGGCCGGCGTCTCACAGGCACGCGAGCTCCAGCCCTCGGCGCCGCCCGTCACGCCCGCGACCCCGTCACGCCGCTCAACGAAACGCTCACGCCCGCGACCTCGTCACGCCGCGGAGCTCAACGAGACGCTCAGACCGCAGGCGTCCTGGCCTTGATGAAGGCCAGGCTGCGTGTCCAGGAATCGGCGGCGGCCTCGCCGAACTCGGCCGCCTTCTTGTCGAAGAAGCTGTGCGGCGCGCCCGGGTACGTCACGAGGTCGTGCTCGACGCCGGCAGCGGTCAGGGCCGAGTCGAACTCGCTGACCGCCTCGGGAGGAATCGCCTGGTCGGCGCCGCCGAAGAGGCCCAGGATGGGGCTGGCCATCGCCGCCGCGACCGAGATCGGCGCCGGGAATCCCGGCCGGTCCGTCACGGGCATCCCGTAGAAGGCAATTGACCCGGCCAGGTCCAGCCCGAACGTGCCGGCCGTGTAGGAGAGGCGGCCGCCGAAGCAGAAGCCGATCGTGAACGTGGAGCGGACGCGGCCGTCCCGGCGCAGCTCCTCGACCCCGGCGGTCACGTCGGCCCGCAGCTCGGGCAGCCTCGTCTGCTGGACGTGCTCGGGGTAGCTGAAGTCTGCGTCGCGCTTGTGGGCTCCCGCCGTCCGCCCGAAGTAGTCGATGGCCAGGGCGTCGATGCCCGCCTCCGCGAAGCGCAGGGCCAGCTCCTCGTAGAACGAATAGAGGCCGCGTACGTCGGGCAGGATCACGATGCCGGCTCCGGTCGGCGTGGTCGCCCGGGCGCGAAAGGCCGCGAATTGGGTCCCATCGGCCGCGCTGAGCGTCAGGTCCTCATGGTCCAGGGCGCCACCGGCGATTGGCGCGATCGGCGGGTGGCTGTCGAGATCGAAGCACATGGCAGGCCTCCAAGTCTGGGCATCGAGAGCGTAACGCCACCGGGCGAACGTCGGGCGAAGGCCGGGCAAAGGCTGGGCGAAGGCCGGGCGCACGCCGAGCAATGGCTGGGCGAAGGCCGGGCGAACGTCGGGCAAACGGCGCCAAACGGCGGGAACGCCAGGGTCCGCTGCTAGAATCGTTGAAATGTTGGTTCCCGGATCCGAGCTGGCGGCCGAGCCGTCCGTTGCGCCTGCCCGCCCCATCGTCGTCCAGAAGTTCGGTGGCTCGTCGGTCGGCGACGCGGACCGGATTCGGCGCGTCGCCCGGCGAATCGCCCGTGAGCGCGCTGCCGGCGCGGACCTGGTGGTGGTCGTGTCGGCCATGGGCGACACCACCGATGAGCTCCTGGCCCTGGCCGCCGCGATCACCGACGAGCCGGACTCGCGCGAGCTCGACATGCTCCTGGCAACCGGCGAGCACCAGAGCGCGACCCTCGTCTCCATGGCTCTCCACGCGCTCGGCGTCCCGGCGATCAGCCTGACCGGTGCCCAGGCCGGGATCAGCACGGACGGCCGCCACGGCCGGGCCCGGATCGCGAACGTCGATCCCAGCCGGGTGCGCCAGGAGCTGGCCCGCGGCCGCGTGGTGATCGTCGCCGGATTCCAGGGGGTCAGCGAGGCAAATCTCGAGCAGGCCGAGACCACGACGCTCGGCCGGGGCGGCTCCGATACGACCGCCGTTGCGCTTGCCGCCCGCCTCGGAGCCAGCCGCTGCCAGGTCTTCACCGATGTCCGGGGCATCTACACTGCCGATCCCCGCCTCGTGTCCGATGCCCGGCAGCTGCCGGTGATCGGCTACGAGGAGATGCTCGAGCTGGCCCACCAGGGCGCCCAGGTGATGCAGGTTCGGGCGGTGGAGCTGGGCTGGGTCAACGAGGTGGTGATCGAGGTCCTCAGCTCGTTCGAGGATGCACCCGGTACCCTGATCAAGGAGGATCCGCTCGTGGAGCAGCGCAACAAGGTTCGCGGCCTGGCCCACGACCGCAACGTGGCCAAGATCACCCTGGTTGCCGTTCCCGACCAGCCCGGGGTGGCGCACCGGATCTTCGCCCCGCTCGCCGACGCCGGGATCAACGTGGACATGATCGTCCAGAACGTGGGCCACGGCGCCACGACGGACATGAGCTTCACGATCGCCGAGGTCGAGCTGGCCCGGGCCAAGCGGATCCTGGAGCCGATCATCCGCGAGCTCGGGTTCCGCGAGATGACCGCCGACTCGGCGGTGGCCAAGGTCTCGATCGTGGGCGCCGGCATCCACAACGCTCCGGGCTACGCGGCCCGGATGTTCGGGGCGCTGGCCGACGCCGGGGTCAACATCGAGATGATCTCGACGAGCGAGGTGAGGATCACCTGCATCATCGCCGAGGACCAGGTCACCACCGCGGTCCGGGCGCTCCATGCGGCATTTGCCCTGGAACGGCCCGAGGCGATCGACGGCGAAGCGGGCCAGCCGGGCAAGCCGACGGCCGGGTCCAAGCCCGCCTCGGGCGCGGCTTGAACGGCGCCGTGACCCAGCTGGCAGCAGGGGATCCGACGCCGGACGCCGGTCCACCGGCCGAGGAGCCGGCGTTCATCAGCCGCCAGGAACGGTTCGACCGGGTGGGTTCCACGAATGACATCGTCCGGGCCTGGCTGGCCGACGGGACACCCGAGGTGTGCCTGGCGGTGGCCGACATGCAGACCGCCGGCCGGGGCCGCGATGCTCGAACCTGGCAGGCGCCCGCCGGGACCAGTCTCCTGTGCTCGATCGGCTTCCGGCCGGCGTGGCTGGCTCCTGACCGCGGGTGGCGCCTCGCCGCGATCGTGTCGCTGGCGATGGCCGATGCGGCCGAGGAGGTCGGCGGCCTGACCGATCGGTCGATCCGCCTCAAGTGGCCCAACGACCTCGTGATCGAGGCCGGCGGCGACGTTCGCAAGCTGGGTGGCGTGCTCGGCGAGACGATCGGACTGGGGACCACCGATCCGCGAGTGATCATCGGCATCGGGCTCAATGCGGACTGGCCGGCGGCGGACTTCCCGCCCGACCTGGCCGCGTCGATGACCAGCCTGGCCGTCGCCTCGAGCGGCCGGCCGGTGGACCTGCCGGCACTCTTCGCCGCCTTTATCGACCGGGTGGAGACCCGCACGATCGCCCTGCGCGATGGCCATTTCGACGTCGCCGACTGGGTCAGCCGGCAGCTCACGAGCGGCCGCCCGGTTCGCCTGGAGCTGCCCGACGGCAGCGCTCTCGAGACGCGGGCCCTGGGCGTGGATGTGGGCTCGGGCGGCCTGGTGATCGAAGACCTGACCGCGGCGATTGGCGAGCGAACGATCATGACCGGCGAGATCCAGCACCTGCGCCTGCCGGGGAGGGTGTAACGCCGTGGCCCGTCCGGTGTTCAGGAAGGTGAAGGCGGCGGAGGAGGATCGCCGCCTGATCCATCTCGATCGCGATCGTCCACTCGTCGAGGCCGCCCTGCGTGACCCGGCAGCGTTCGACGCCCTCTATCGGAAGTATCTCGCCCAGGTGTACAGCTACGCGTACTACGAGCTCGGCAGCCACCACGACGCAGAAGACGCAGCGGAGCGGACGTTCATGCTCGCCCTCGGCGCGCTGACCCGCTTCGACGAGCGGGCCCGGCCGGCCGATGGCGACGGCGCCTCGACGTTCCGGGTCTGGCTCTTCCAGATCGCCCGGAACGTGATCGCCAACGTCAACCGCGGCCGGCGCCGGCATCCGATCGCGCCGCTCGAGGCCGCCGCAGCCGTGGCCGGCCCGGACGATGTCGCCGGCGAGGTAAGCGAGCGCCACGAGGCGGGCGCCGCCTGGTCCGCGGTCGCCCGGCTGCCCGACGACCGCCGCCGAGCCCTGGTCCTGCGCTTCGTGGAAGAGATGTCGACCGCCGAGATTGCCGGGATCCTGGGCCGTTCGGAGGGTGCCGTCCGCGTCCTGATCCATCGCGGCCTGCGGGCGGTTGCCCGCGACCTCGGCGGCCGGCGCTGGTGATGCGCGGGGACGATCACGCCCGGAACGGGCACGACGAGCCGGAGATCGAGGCGCTCCGGGTGGATCGCTACCTCGAATCAATCCTCGTGGCTCGCGATCGCGGCGCTCGTCTGGCGCCGCACGATGCCCGGCTGGACCCTGCCCTGCGCGTGACGGTCGACCAGCTGTCCGCCGAGCTGATCCGGGTCCACCCCTCGTTCCGCTTCGAAGAGCGCCTGGCCCGGCGCCTGGCCGATTTCGCAGCGACGATCCGGCTGCCGGCCGTTGCCGGCGGCGAGACGAGCCCGCCCACGCGGCTCATGACCGCAGGCGGGCCGGGCTTGGATCGCGCCTTCGACCCTGGCTTCGATCCGGGCGACCTGCTGGATCCGGCCCACCCCAGCGTCGCCGGCGAGCCGTTCGGCGGCCACGCCCGCCCGCTCCTGATCGGTGGGGCGCTGACCTCGGCGGCCGTCTCGCTGGCCGGCGTCGCGTTCGTTGCCTGGCGCCTCAGCCGGCCGGTCCACCCGATGGTCCGGGCCATCCGGGCGATTCACGGCGGCGTGGCCCGCGCGACCAGCCAAACGCCCGGCAACGAGACCAGTCACGAGAGCGGGCTGGCCTGATGCCGATCAAGCTGCCGTCGTTCCGCCAGCGCCGCGACACGTATCCGCCGGACCTCTGGACGCAGTGCCCGTCATGCCAGGAGATGCTCTTCAACAAGCAGCTCGAAAAGGTCCTCCGGGTCTGCTCGAACTGCGGCCATCACTTCCGGCTGTCGGCGGCCGCTCGCCTCGACCTGCTCCTGGATGCCGATAGCTTCGAGGAGCGCGATCCAGGCCTCCAGAGCCTCGACCCGCTGGGCTTCACCGACCTGAAGGCCTACCCGGATCGGGTGGCCGCTGCCCAGGCAACGACGGGCATGCGGGACGCGGCCGTATGGGGCTACGGGGCGATCGGCGGGCGACCGGTGGCGATCTGCGTGATGGACTTCTCGTTCATGGGTGGCTCCATGGGCAGCGTGGTTGGCGAGAAGGTTGCCCGCGCGGCCGAGGCGGCCCTCGCCCGGCGGATCCCACTCGTGATCGTGTCGGCATCGGGTGGCGCCCGGATGCAGGAGGGGACGCTGTCCCTGATGCAGCTCGTCAAGACGGTTGCCGCCACCGAGCGCCTGCGGTCGGCCGGCGTCCCCCTGATCTCGCTGATGAGCGATCCCACCACCGGTGGCGTGTTTGCCTCGTTTGCCGCCCTCGGCGACGTCAACCTGGCCGAGCCCAACGCACTGATCGGCTTTGCCGGCGCGCGGGTCAGCGCAGGCACCATCCAGGGCGAGCTGCCCGAGGGCTTCCAGCGCTCCGAGTTCCTGTTCAACCATGGCTTCGTGGACCGGGTGATCCATCGCTCGGACCTGCGCGACGAGCTGATCAGGCTGGTGGTCCTGCTGGCTCCGCTGCCGGCGGCCGACGCCATCCCCGACAACGGCAACATCCCGGCCTTCCGGCCGCTCTCGTTCCTCAGCGCGCTCGCCGACCGGGTCAGCCCGTCCGAACCCGACGAGGTCGTCCGTGGTTGAGCGGCTGATCGGCCGGGGTGGTCGCAAGGGTTCAGGCGAGACCATCGTCCCGCCCGGCGAGATTGCCGACCCCACGGCCGCCGTGTGGGCCCGCGTCCAGCTTGCCCGGAACCTGCACCGGCCCCGAACGCTGGAGCTGCTCGCGCTGATCGCCGATGACTTCGTGGAGCTGCACGGCGATCGCTTCTTCGGCGACGACCCGGCGATCGTGGCCGGCCTCGCCCGGATCGACGGCCGGCGGGTCGTGGTGGTGGGCCAGCAGAAGGGCGCCGAGACCGACGAGAACATCCGGCGCAACTTCGGAATGCCCCACCCAGAGGGCTACCGCAAAGCGATGCGGGTGATGGAGCTGGGCGAGCGGCTGGGCCTGCCGATCGTGACGTTCG
>JBEPUS010000130.1:0-7309 GCA_041691435.1 Chloroflexota bacterium | reverse complement strand
GACGTAGTCCGCTCGATACCACATCGAGTTGTTCGTGACGTAGACCACGTCATCGCCCGCCTCAGCTCGCCGGCTGAGGAGCTCGGCGATGCCGGGAATCGCCTCGCTGCCGCGGTAGACGACGCCGTCGAGGTCGACGAGGAGGAGCACCGCCGAAGCCTACAGGTCGTGACTGCCGTGTCGCCGGGCGACGAACCCGCCTGGGCATGTCACGATGGCCGGCGTGAACCGTCCCGCCGAGAGCGCGCGCCACGATCCCCTCCTGGGCGTGGAGCGCCTGCTGATCGACGGGACGAACCTGCTCTACAAGATGAGCCGGAGCGGATCCGCGGCCCAACCTCCGGCCGCCTTGATCGGCCGGTTGCGGGCCGTGATTCCGGCCTCGACCAGGATCGAGCTCGTGCTCGACGGCGCACCCGAACACGGCCTCGCCGGCGTTCGGCTGGCCCACGGCCTGACCGTCCGCCACAGCGGGCGCTACTCGGCGGATTCGCTCCTCGATCGGCTCGTGGCCGACGCCATCGGGTCGGGCGGCAGCGCGGAGGCCGCGGCGCGCCTCGGCGATCTCCTGCTGGTCGTCACCGACGACCGTGAGCTGGGCACGCGGATCCGTCGCCGGGGTGCCCGGATCGCCAGCGCCGACTGGCTCATCGGACGGCTCGGACGCACCCGCCTGACCGCGCCCACGGTGGGCCTGCGCCGGGCTCCGGCCGCACCGGCCGAGCAGCGTGCGGGTGGCTTCGCGACGGATGCTTCGGACGACCCGGACGAGCGACCCGAGCGCCCCGGCTGGGAGCCCGGCCGAGGTGCCACCACGAAGACCGGCAATCCTCGCCGACGGGCTAGAATTCGGCCGTGAACCTTCCCGACCAGATCAGTCACCTGTGGTCGCAGGCGCTCGGCCTGATCGCCAAGGTGGTCAGCCCCGACTGGGGTTCGCTGATCGGGTTGCTGCCGTTCTTCCTGCTGATCGGCGTGATCGCGCCCCTGATCACGATCCTGGCGCTGCTCTGGATGTACTACTTCGTCCGCCGTCCCCGGACCAAGGTGCGCTTCGTCGAAGGGCCGCGCCCGGCGCTCCTGGCGGCCGATGGCCTGCCGCTCTTCCCCGTTGGCGAGCCGTATGACATCCGGAGCGGCCTGATCTATCCGCCGGGGACGACCCAGAATGACGCCGGCGAAGTCCTTTCGGTCACCTGTCCGATGTGCGGGATTGCCCGCTCCGCCGACGTGACGACCTGCCACAACTGCGGTCTGGTCCTCAAGGTCGATCGGCGCGTGGCAGTCCGGACGATGCAACCAGCCGGGCCCCCGCCCGGTGGAGCCGCCGCCGCCTGAGCCCGGTGGCGACCCGTTTCAAGTGGATCTCCCAGATACAGGAGTAGCAGCGTGGCGAGTGGCTCACTGATCTTATACACGGCGGCCGGCATCCTCCTGGTACTGAGCTTCGGCGCGTACGTGATCCATGCCGTCCTGCTGGCCCACGGCCGGCGCATCGCAGCGGCCTTCAGCCCCAGCCGCCAGCCGGCCTTTGCCGGCGCCGTCTCCGGTTCGTTTGTCGACGGTCGCGACGCGGCGTTGGCCGCCGGAATCGAACCGCGATCGGCGGCCGCCCCGTTTGCCAACGGCCTGACCCTGATCACGGCCATCCTGCTCGGGACGTCGATGCTCATGCGGGCGATCGTGGTCGGCCGGGGCCCGTGGGGCAACATGCAGGAGTTCACGGTCGCCTTCACGTTCACGATCCTCGTCGGCTACCTCGTCCTGAGCCGGCGCTATCCGATCCGCTCGATCGGGTTCATCCCCACGGGCGTGGCCCTGGCCCTCTTCCTGTACAGCACCACCCTGCCCAACGAGATCATCCCGCTCGTCCCCGCCCTGGACAACGCCCCGCTGCTCACGATCCACGTCGGGATGGCCACCATCGCCTACGGGATCTTCGCGACCAGCTTCGCCGCCGGCGTGGGCTACCTGCTCCAGGGGACTCGCGACCGGTTTGCCTGGCTGCCATCGCACAAGATCCTCGACGAGGTCGCCTACCGATCGGTCATCGTGGGCTTCCCGATCTTCGCCACGATGATCATCCTGGGCAGCTTCTGGGCCTCGATCGCCTGGTCGCGCTACTGGGGCTGGGACCCCAAGGAGACATCCGCCTTGGTCACCTGGCTGACCTACGCCGTCTACCTGCACGCGCGCAACCAGCGCTCGTGGGCCGGCCGGCCGGCGGCGCTCCTGCTGGTCGTCGGCTTCGGGATGGTCCTGGTCACCTACTCCGGCAGCCTGTGGTTCTCCGGGCTGCACGCGTACAGCGGCCTGAACTGACCGTGGACCGGCCGGCATGACCAGCGGGCTGCCGGCCCGACCCGCACCGGTCGCCGGACCGGCGCGCCGCGCGCGCACCCTTCGCGAGCGGCTCGGTCCTGCCTACCGCCGGACGCGAGACCTTGCGCTCACCCCGGTCTATGCCTTCTATCTCCAGCGGCTGCGGGTGCGGGTCCTGTCCGAGCCGCGGCCCGAGCACATCGCCGTGATCATGGACGGCAACCGGCGCTGGGCCAGCGCCGAGGGATTTGCCGATCCGGGGGCAGGCCATCGAGCCGGCGCCGAGAAGGCCCTTGAGCTGATCGACTGGTGCGCCGAGATGGGCATCCACGAGATCACGTTGTGGGCGCTCTCGCTCGAGAACCTGGGCCGGCCGGCCGACGAGGTCGGAACGATCACCGACGTGGCCGAAGAGGCGATCCGGGCGATGGCCGACGGCCGCCGGAAGACCCGCCTGCCCATCCACCTGCGGGTCATCGGCCGGCGCGACCTGCTGCCCGAAGGCCTGCGCTCGGTGGTCGAATCTTCGGCCGGCCTGTCACGCGAGGACGGCACCATGGACGTGACGGTGGCGCTCGCCTATTCCGGACGCGACGAGCTGCTCGAGGCATTTCGCTCGACGGTTCGGGCGGCGGCCGCGGCGGGGGTGACGGCCGACCGGATCGCCGACGAGCTGACGGCCGAGTCGGTGGCCGACCACCTCTACACCCGCGGCTCGTCCGAGCCCGACCTGATCATCCGAACCTCGGGTGAGGTCCGCCTGTCGGGCTTCCTGCCCTGGCAATCGGTCTACTCGGAGCTCCAGTTCTGCGAGGCCTACTGGCCGGCGTTTCGCGAGATCGATTTCCTGCGAGCGTTGCGCACCTACCAGCTCAGGGCTCGTCGCTTCGGCCGCTAGGCGTATCGTCAGGGCGTCACCGCAACGAGCACGTAGGTGCCATCCGGACTCGTTGCATACGGGCTGCCCCACCCCTTGATCGAGGCCTCGAACGCCGGGGTGAAGGCCGGCCCAGAGCGGTCGTACAGGACCCACTGCACCGCGTACTTGCGCAGGATGGCCTGGCGCTCCGCCAGCGTCTCGTCCGACCCAAAGAACGCGGCCGCGTCCGCCCGCCGCTGGACGATGTCCGGGATGAACGCGAGGGCTCCATTCCAGGCCACCACCTTGCCACCCCAGGTGGGCACGGCCGGATACGACGGCTGATCGGCCAGGACGACGTCGTACTGGCCGGTCATCATGGCCAGGCCCTCGACATCGGCATGGGAATCGCCCGTGGTCAGGACCTCGAACACGGAAGCCGAGCCGAGCAGGAGCACCGCCAGCAGGCAGATCGTGACGACCGTTCGCGCCGTGACGCGGGCTCGCCAGCCGGTCGCCCGCTCGGCCGCCGCGCGCTCGGCCGGCGCGCGCTCGGGCGGCGCGGCTTCGTTGGGCCGGGTAAGGATCCGAGCCACGCCGATGGCCAGCGCGATGTCCAGGCCCAGGACGACGTAGGGCAGCTCCCGTCCCAGGGTGAAGCGCGCGGTCAGGAAGCCGAGCACGTACGCGGCGGCCAGGCCCCCGATCAGCCACGTCAACGGGTCGCGCCGGTTGGACCGCAGGCGCAGGACGAGGAATGGAATGCCGGCCAGTGCCGGCCAGGTGCGCAGGAGGACAGCCGAGTACATCTCGCGCTGTTCCGGATCGAACGCGCCGACCTGGCCGGTCAACAGCTGGACGACCGAGAAGTACGGCCAGAACAGGGCGATCAGCGATCCCGCCGCGATCGCCAGCGTCGCCGCGATCGAGCGCCGGATCTCGGCGCGTGAACCGTGGGCGATGATCAGGGCGCCCAGGCCCACGAGGATGAAGAACGCCGTGTACGGATGGAGGATCACCACGACGGCCTGGATGACGATGACTGCCACGAGGCGGAGGCGACCACCGCGCTGCAGGTATCCGGCGGTCAGTGCAAGGCCGAAGAACGCGAGACCCATCGCCAGCGCGGACGGATACGGCAGTCCGTAGCTCAGCGACTGGAGGTTCAGGAAGCCGCTCCAGATCAATGGATCCACTCCCAGGTGGAGCGGCGCCGAGCCCCACAGGAAGAACGCAAAGACGGCGGCCAGGACCAGGGCCAGGTTCGACGGGCTGAAGATCCGCATGAAGGCGCGGAAGCCAAGGGCCAGGACCACGACGTTGACGAACCCGGCCAGGGCCAGGACGTTGAACGGGTCGAATCCGCTCAGCCGCACGATCGCCGCGGCCAGCAGGGAATACGGCGAGAGGAGCGTGTGCGGGACGTCGAGCGCCACGATCGGATTGAGCGGCCCGAAGGGGTGCGTGGCGAGCTCACGGACGGCTGCCGCGTGCTCGAACAGGTCGCCGGCGAGGGTACCCCCAACGATCCGCCAGGCAAGCATCAGGGCCGGCAGCAGCCAGACCAGCCCGTACACGATTCGACCGAGCCCGGGCAGGGCGAGCTCAGCGCCGAGCGATCGGACGAAGGCCTGGCTGGTGGCTCGCGGGCTGGGTGTCATCTCGCGAGGATATTCGCAAGAGTGGCCCGAAACGCGATTCCGACCGGCCGAACTGGTGCCCGAGCGCACCGAGACGACGTCCTATGACCAATACTCGGTGGCCCAAGGCACCAGCCCCGTTGTAGCATCACCGGGCGTGCAGTTGACACCCCCGGCGTGTGCTCCGGGCCACGGCACATTGCCGCGACGTTCGCAGGATCTGAACCGTGCTGTTGGGGGCGCAAGGTATGTCTGACCCGCTTCGAATCCGCCGCTCGAACCGGCTGCTGACCGCGGCCATGACGGCGGCCGTCCTCGTGCTCGCGGGCATGCCCGTCGGCCTGAGCTCGGCCGTTGCGGCGAGTCCCATCAGCACGCCCCAGGCGACACCCAGCACGCATCGCTTCCTGGGTGGGACGCAGCCGGCCAAGACGCAGTCGGCTGCCCAGGTTGCCGCCAACGCGGTCCTGCCGTCCGGCTTCCAGGACACGGTCGTGTTCAACGGCCTCACCAATCCGACGGCCGTGCGCTTCGCCTCGGACGGCCGGGTGTTCGTGGCCGAGAAGAGCGGGATCATCAAGGTATTCGCCAGCCTGGCGGCCACGACCCCGACGATCTTCGCCAACCTCAGCGCCGAAGTCGACAACTATTGGGATCGCGGTCTGCTCGGAATGACCCTCGCACCCAACTTCCCGTCCGACCCCCACATCTATGTCCTGTACGCCTACGACGCCAAGATCGGCGGGACGCCGCCGCTGTGGAACGACGCCTGTCCCTCGCCCCCAGGCCCAACCACCGACGGCTGCGTCGTCAGCGGCCGGCTGTCGCGCCTGACTGCCAACGGCAACGTCATGACCGGCACCGAGCAGGTGCTGATCAACGACTGGTGCCAGCAGTTCCCCAGCCACTCGGTCGGCGATCTGCGTTTCGGAGCCGACGGCGCGCTCTACGTGAGCGCGGGCGACGGTGCCAGCTTCAACGGGATCGACTATGGCCAGCTGGGCGGGACCACCGGCGCCACAACCCCCAAGAACCCGTGCGGTGATCCGCCCGGTGGAGTGGGCGGCTCGATGACCCCGCCGACCGCTGAAGGCGGGGCGCTTCGTTCGCAGAGCGTTCGCCGGCCGGCCGGCCAGGCCGTCAACCTCAACGGCTCCCTCCTGCGCCTCGACCCCACCACCGGCCTGGCCAAGTCCGACAACCCGATGGCCGGCAATGCCAACGCCAATGCCCAGCGGATCGTGGCCTATGGCTTCCGCAACCCATTCCGGTTCACCATCAAGCCCGGGACCAACGAACTGTGGATCGGCGACGTGGGTGATGCCACCTGGGAGGAGATCGACCGCGTCCCGGATCCAAAGGCCGCAACCGTCGGCAATGGCGGCTGGCCGTGCTACGAGGGACCTGGCGTGGGCGGCACCTTCGGCGGGACCACCGTCAACCTGTGCTCGTCGCTGTATTCCAACCCCACGGGCCTGATCACGCCGTACTTCGAGTACAACCACGGGGCGACGGCGGCCGGCGAGTCCTGCCCATTCTCCAACGGCTCCTCCATCTCCGGCCTGGCCTTCTATCCGGGCGGCACGTATCCGGCCGCCGACAACGGCGCGCTCGTCTTCGCCGACCACACCCGCAACTGCATGTGGATCATGCCCGTTGGCTCGAATGGCCTGCCCAACCCGAATGCCGTCCAGCCCTTCGTCCAGGGCGCGTCCAACCCGGTCGGCGTCGAAGCCGGGCCGGGCGGTGACATCTTCTACGTGGACTTCGACCTCGGGGCGATCCACCGGATCACGTACAACAACGGCGATAACGCCCCAACGGCCGTCGTCATTCCATCGGCCACGAGCGGTGCGTCACCGCTGGCCGTGACCTTCGATGGCAGCACCTCGTTCGATCCGGACGCCGGCGACACGATCAGCTACAGCTGGGACCTCAACGGCGACGGGACGTTCGGCGATGCCACGACGCCCACGGCATCGTTCACCTACACCACCGCCGGCGTGTACAACCCAACGCTCCGGGTCACCGACAACCACGGCGTGAGCAACACCGCCACGGTCCAGATCAACGTTGATAACAGCCTGCCTGTGCCCACGATCACGACGCCGGTCTCGACCCTGACCTATGCCGTCGGGGACGCGATCGCGTTCTCCGGCAAGGCGGTCAACAGCGCCCACCAGAACCTGCCTGCGGCCGACCTCAGCTGGACCCTGATCATCCACCACTGCCCCACCGTGGCCGGCTGCCACACCCACTTGGTGCAGACGTTCAGTGGGGTCGCGTCCGGGTCGTTCAACGCACCCGATCACGGCTACCCGTCGTACCTCGAGCTGGACCTGACCGCCACCGATTCAGCCGGACATTCGGCCACCACGAGCGTCCGGCTGAATCCGAAGACGGTCAATTTCTCGATGAAGTCGGTGCCCAGTGGACTGAGCCTGACGGTCGGGGCCAACCTGCCGGCGAACGCGCCCTACACCTCGAC
>JBEPUS010000129.1:0-7309 GCA_041691435.1 Chloroflexota bacterium | reverse complement strand
CGCCGACCGCGCCTTCGCCGACCGCGCCTTCGCCGACCGACCGCAGCGGGGTTGAGGCGACGCAGAAGCGGCGTTAAGGCATCGAATGCTCGCTCCATGGGCATTCCGCGGGGTAGCCCGGCCTCAGGCTCAATCGGGACCGGGCGAACGACAGATCCTCAGCGATGTGAGCGGCCGTCCACGCTCACTCGACGGCCTGCTGGCTGTCAGCCGGGACGAAGCAGCGCTGCGATCGACCGTTGAGCCAGCGCTTATGCGTGGAATGCTCATGGAGCGAGCACGGCGGGTCACAAGGGCGGGCTTGGGGCGGGCTCGCAGGCCGGCCGAGCGTGCGCGGGCCACAGGGCCGGCTCGAGGCCCCGGACAGTCGACGCGGTCAGGGACAACCTACGGCCGGGCGAGCGTCTCCCGGGCGACGCTTGCCAGCGCTGCCACCAGGCCGGCATCCACGTTCAGCGAATCGATCCGGTGGAAAGCGATGCCGGCGCGCTCGGCCTGCTCGCGGGCTCCGACATCCACGTCGTACAGGATCTCGAGGTGGTCCGCCAGGAACTGGACCGGCACCACAATCACCGAGGTCCCGCCGGCGGCCGCGATCGCGGGCATCAGGTCGGCGAAGTCGGGCTTCATCCATTCGCCCGGCTCATGGCCAGCACTCTGCCAGCAGAACTGCCAGCGATCGGCGGGCAGGCCGGCGGCGCTCGCGATGGCCGCCGCCGTATCGCGCAGCTGGGCGAGGTAATCGGGTTCCTGGTCGGCCACGCGCCTGGGCAGGCTGTGGGCGGTCATCAGGATCGCGACGTCCTCGCGCTCCGCGGCCGGCAAGCCGGCCAGTGCCTCACGAAGCCGCGCGGCCAGGGCACCGACGAACGCTGCCTGGTGGTGCCACGCTCCGGCCACGGTCACCAGAGCGGCCCCTGCGCCCACCTCTGAGCGGGCCGCCTCCACGGCCCGCGCATAGCCGCTCATCAGCAGCGGCGAGTACTGCGGCGACAGGATGATCGCGGCGATCTCCTCGACTCCGCGCTCCGTGAGGGATCGGATCCCGTCGGCGACCGACGGGTCGGAGAAGCGCATCCCGGCCGTGGCCGGCCAGCCAAGCGCTGCCTCGAGCGCGGCGGCCTGGGCGATGGTGATCGGGATCAGCGGCGAGCCCCCGATCACCGCGTAGCGCCGGGTGAACTCGTCGAGCAGCTCCTCGTCGGCGGCGCGGCCGCCACGGATCCGGGCCAGGTACTCGCCGACCGAGGCGCGCTCCAGCGAGGCCGGCGAGCCATAGGTCATGAGCAGGACCCCCTGCCGCCCACTTGCGACGCTCAGCGAGCCGCTCACCGGGCCACCCCGGCATCAGGCCTGGGGCCCGCCTCGGCCGTGGTCTCGTGGACGAAGTCGACCAGCCGGCGGAGGAGGTCCGTGTCGGTAGCCGGCAGGACCCCATGGCCAAGGTTGAAGACATGGCCCGGCCGGCCCGCCGCCTCGGCGAGGACGGCCCGGGCGCCGGTCTCGGTCGCCTGCCAGCCCGCCAGCAGGCGCGCCGCGTCCAGGTTGCCCTGGATTCCATGATCGGTGCCGACGCGGGCCCACGCCGCGCCGAGCGACTGCCGGTGGTCGATCCCGATCACGTCGCCGCCTGCCTCGGCCATGAGCTCGAGGAGCGCCGCTGTCCCCGTCCCGAAATGGATCGTCGGCACGTCGGCCAGCGACTCGAAGATTCGCCGAACGTGGGGCTGGACGAACGCGGCATAGTCCGCCGGACCGAGGCCACCGACCCACGAGTCGAAGACCTGGACCACGTCGGCGCCCGCCTCGACCTGCGCCCGAAGATAGACGCTGACCATCGTGGCCAGGCGCTCCATCAGATCGTGCCAGGCAGCAGGCTCGCGATACATGAAGGCCTTGGCCGTGGCGAAGTCGCGCGAAGGGCGGCCCTCGATCAGGTAGCAGGCCAGGGTGAACGGCGCGCCCGAGAAGCCGATCACGCCGGCCGTTCCCGCAAGCTCGGCACGTACCTGCCGGATGGCGTCCAGGCTGAACGAGACCTCGGCCGGATCGAACGGTCGCAGGCCCGCGACGTCGGCCGCCGACCGGATGGGATGGTCGATGATCGGGCCGATCTCCGGCTCGATGCGCAGGCCGACGCCCATCGGTTCGAGCGGCAGCATGATGTCGGCGAAGAGGACGGCCGCATCCACTCCGAGCTCGCGAACAGGCATCAGGGTGACCTCGGCGCACAGCTCGGGGGTCTTGGCCAGCTCGAGGATCCCGTAACGCTCGCGCAGCTGCCGATACGCCGCGAAGCTGCGACCTGCCTGGCGCATGAACCAGACCGGCGTCGCATCAACTGGCTCAAGGCGGCAGGCCCGGACGAAGCGGTCGTTCATGCGGCGCAGGCCACGGATGCGGCCGCGATCGTGGTGCCGCGCTCGGCCGTCAACCTTCACTCCCGCTGAGGAGGCCGATGATCTCTTCGACTGGACGCTGGATGCCGAGCAGGATCGGGGTATCGCTGACGGTGGAACGCCGGCTCTCGGTGCCGCGCAGGGCCCGGACCAGGTCCCCGAACGCAACCAGGTCGTCGGTCTCGTAGGCGACGACGAAGTCCTGCGAATCGAGGCCGAACGAGTACGCCAGGGCCTGCCGGATCATCGGGTACTCGTGCCCGACCCGCATGTGCTCGTTCATGATCCCCTGGCGGCTCTCCTTCGAGAGGAGATACCAGTCCGTGCTCTTCGTGAATGGATAGACGACGAGGTAGCGGGAGCGCTCGCCGGCGAAGAGCGATTGTTCCTGCTCGGTTGCCTTCCGGACGTATTGCGACGGCCCGATCCGACCGATCAGCGAGTGCTCCACCGAGAGCCAGCGGCCCAGGCCGGTCCGCAGGAGGCGGGCAGCCACGGCTTCGAGCGCGTCGACCGATGGCCCCATCTGCCAGAAGAGGAGGTCCACGCCGGGCTCCAGCCCGATCGACGAGTAGCTGATGCTGCGGACGAGGTCGGTGTCGGCGGCGGCCACCGCCGCGGTGAACTGCCGGCCGTCTTCGCGGCGCTCGTCGTCGCTGCGATGCCGCCAGGCCGGATCGAGGCGAAGTGCGAGCGCCTGGATATAGGTCTGATCGTCGGGGCTCATCGCTCGTCCCGCAGCCAGGTCGCGAGATCGGCCGCCGCGTAGGTGATCACGATCCCCGCGCCGGCCCGGACGATGCCGGTGACCGCCTCGGTGATTGCCCGCCGGCCGTCGAGCCAGCCGCGTTCGGCGGCGGCCATGAGCATCGCGTACTCCCCTGAGACCTGGTAGGCGGCAATCGGCAGGTCGAACCTGGCCCGGGCCGCGGCGATCAGGTCGAGGCCGGGCATCGCCGGCTTGATCAGCAGGAGGTCGGCCCCCTCGGCAACGTCGAGGTCCATCTCGCGGAGCGCCTCGCGCCCGTTGGCCGGGTCCATCTGGTACGTACGCCGGTCACCGAAGGCCGGGGCACTGTCGGCCGCCTCCCGGAACGGGCCATAGAACGCCGACGCGTGCTTCGCGGCGTAGGCCATGATCGCGGTCTCGCCCAACCCCGCCGCGTCGAGAGCCGCCCGGATCGCCGCGACCTGGCCGTCCATCATCGCGCTCGGAGCAACGATGTCGGCTCCGGCTCGCGCCTGGCTGACCGCCGTCTCGGCCAGCCGGACGAGCGCGGCGTCGTTGTCGACTGAGCCGTCTGCGCCGAGCGGTCCGCAGTGGCCGTGATCGGTGTATTCGCACAGGCACGTGTCGGCGATGGTCACCAGGGGCAGCTCGAGCGCGGCGATCCGGCGAACTGTCTCCTGGACGATGCCGTCGTCCGCGGACGCCTCCGAGCCCTGCGGATCCTTGCCGTCGGGCAGGCCAAAGAGGATGACCCCGCCAACACCGAGCTCGGCCAGCCGGGCGGCATCCGAGGCGGCCTCGTCGGGCGAGACGCGAGCGACCCCCGGCATCGACCCGATCGGCTCGCGCACGCCCCGGCCGGGCCGGACAAAGAGCGGGGCGACCAGCATGGCCGGATGCAGGCGCGACTCCCGGACAAGCGCTCGAAGGCCCGGCGTTCGGCGCAGGCGCCGAAGGCGGGTCGTCAGGGCGGGGCCGGAAGGTGCGCCCGCAGCTCGCGGTTGCGCTTCGAGGTCGATGCTCATCTGCTGGCCTCCATGGGCACGGAACGTGGTTCAGGGTGGAGGGCGAGGACGTCTGCCACGGCTGTGGCAAGGGCGATCGGGTCGGGCGTGGATGCAATGGTGGCCACCCGGAAACCGGCCGCCTTCGCCGCCAGGGTCGTAGCTGGCCCGATGCAGATCGCCGGGATCTCGTTGATCACGATCCCCTCGAGGCGGGCGAGGGTGGCCAGGCCACGGGCGCTCGACGCGCTGGTCAGCACGATCGCCCCGATTGGGCCTGCCCCGAACGCTTCCTGGAGGAGGGTTCGCGACGCCTCGGGCGCCTCGATCGTTCGATAGGCGCTGACGTCGTCGACGTCGGCGCCCCGCTGCCGCAGTGCATCCGCGAGCCGCGTGCCGGCAAGGTCGCCACGGACCACCAGGACCCGCTCGCCGGGCACGACCGGCAGCTCCAGGCCAAGCGCGTCAGCGCTCGGCTGGGAAGGCCGGAATGCAACCTCGAACCCGGCCGCGGCAAGTGCCCTGGTCGTGGCGTCGCCGATCGCCGCCCAGCGCGCTCCTGCGAGCTCCACGGCCGCTCTTCGGCCCGCCGCGATCGTCGCTCGGGCGCCGTTCGCGCTCGTCACGACGACCCACGCCCTCGGTTGAAGACCTGCGAGCAGCGCGTCGAAGCGGCCGCCTGCCGGCTCGATCTCGACCGCGATCGCCGGCACCGTCACCGGATTCAGGCCCAGCCCAAGCAGGGCGGCGATGAGGTCGTCGCCCTGGCCGGCAGGCCGGGCAACGATGACCCGGCGGCCGGCCGCGGCGAGATCGCGGGCCAGCTCAACGGCGATCTGGTGACCCTCGTCACGAGAGCCGCTCCGACGGAACGTGAATGCCGTCGAGCCCGTCGGCGTGGCATACCCGCCGAGCAGCTCAAGGCCTCGGTCCGATACCGTCGCCAGCGCCCCGATCGGCGAGCGGCAGCCGCCGCCCGACGCGGCGAGGAAGGCTCGCTCGGCCTCGACGGCAACGCGTGTGCCGGCGTCATCGATCGCCGCCAGCAGCCTGCCAACCCGATCGTCGTCGGTCCTCACCTGGGCGGCGATCGCCCCCTGGCCAGGGGCCGGCGGCATCCCCGCCGGGTCGATCCGCTGCACGATCCGGTCGCCCCGCCCGAGGCGATCGAGACCGGCGCAGGCAAGCACGAGTGCATCAGTCTCCCCATCGTCGAGCCGCCGGAGACGCGTATCGACATTGCCATGGAGGGGATGGACGTGAAGGTCCGGGCGAGCGGCGAGCAGGAAGCCGGTGCGCCGCGGACTATCCGTGCCGACTCGCGACCCCGCAGAGAGATCCTCCAGTCGCCGGGCATTCGAATCGGCCCGGACGACCAGGGCATCGCGGGGATCCGCCCTGGCCAGATACGCCCCGACCCGGAGCCGGGCATCCATCCCTGTCGGGACGTCCTTGGCGCTGTGCACGGCGACATCGACGCGACCGTCGAGGAGCGCCTGCTCGATCGCCGCGACGAAGGCACCCTGGCCCCAGGCCGTGTCGGGCGCGCGCCGGTCGCCGTCGGTCTCCACGACCACGATCCGGCTGGGCTGGCCGGTCCGGCTCAGCGCGTCGACGACGAGGTCGGCCTGGATCCGCGCCAGGATGCTGCCGCGGGTGCCGATCCGGATGGGTTCGCTCACTGGGCGCGGGGGCGGCTGGCCAGGCTGTGGCCGGTCATCGTCGCGACGAGCAGGCGATCCATCGCCCGCTCAGCGGTCTCGAGGAGGTCGGTGGTCTCCGAGCCGTCGAAGCCCCGCCTGCGGGCAGCCACCGCCAGCTCGTGGTGGAACGGAGCCCGGAAGCGCAGGAAGCCCTCGACCGCCTGGCTCAGCGACAGGCCCATGCCGGCCGCAATCCGGCCGTACTCGCCGGCGCTGACCGTGGCCTCGTTCAGGTGATGGGACGCGTTCTCGGGCTGGTTGGCGTCGAGGTGCTGGAGGAGGCTGCCGGCAAGGATCTGGCCCCGCTCGCGGAAGAGGGAACGCTGCTCGTCGGTCAGGCTGAGGACCCAGGGCAGCTCGGTGCCCACCTCGCGGCCCGCCCGGCGGTACGTGCGGGCGATCCGGCCTGGGGTGAGGCTCTCGGCCGCGAGGGCTGGGCGGCGGCCACGCTCAGCGGGCAACAGGCGCTCGAGGACCGTGCGCGAGAACCGGCGGTGGCCGCCCGGGGTGGTAAAGACGTGCAGCCGGCCGGCATCGCTCCAGCGGCGCACGGTGGCCGGGGAGACGCCGAGGACCTTGCTGGCCCCGGAGAGGCCGAGCCAATCACGATCGGAGCCGTCTGAGCGAGCCAAAACCTACTCAAATCTACGCGAAGGTGGGCGACTCGCTCACTGTACCACTCCCCCGCCGGCTCCGGCGCCCACGGCCTCCCGCTCAGTCCGCGCCTGGAAATACCCAGGCATCCGCCCGGATGATCGGCACGACACGGCCGTCCGGGTGGATCCCGTCGACATCGACCTCGGCACCGCCGACGGTGATGTCGGTGTGCACCGGCGCCGTGTTCAGCCCGCCGGCAATGCGCTCCTCAGGGCTCATCTCGGTGAAGCCGGTCAGGATCTCCGGGAACCCTGTCCCATACGCGATGTGGCAGGCGACGTTCTCGTCGTATAGCGTGTCGTGGAAGACCACCCCGGCCCGGCGGACCCGCGATGAGCCGTCGACCAGGGCAACCTCGCCAAGGTAGCGGGCACGTTCGTTGCGCTCGATCTGGGAACGCACCACGTCCCCGTTCTCGTCCGCATCAATGTCCACGATTCGCCCGTTCTCGAGGCGCAGACGCAGGCCGCGTACGACCGTCGAGGACAGGACGAGCGGTGCCGTCGTTCGGATCACGCCGTCGGCCCGCCGCCAGTCGGGTGTCGTGAAGACCTCCTCGGTCGGGATGTTGGGCAGGAACTCCACCCCAGCCGCTGTCCGCGCCGCGCCGCCCAGCCATTTGGCACCAGGCAGGAGCCCGACCGTCAGGTCGCTGCCGCCGCCGTGGTACCGAACGGCGTCGAGGTGAGCGTCGGTCAGCGCCTCGGCCCGCGCCGCGAGACGGGCGATGTGCGATCGCCATGCGCCGACCGGGTCGAGCTCATCGAGGCGCGTCGCGACTGCCACGGCGTCCCACAATCGATCCACGTCGGGCGC
>JBEPUS010000128.1:0-7373 GCA_041691435.1 Chloroflexota bacterium | reverse complement strand
ACGATCACCAAGCCCCCCAACGGCACTGGTCCCTTCTAGGGGGTGGTGTGGTGGGACAACGACCACGTCAATAACGACCGCAATCCCGACTACTGGCAGGCCGGCCTGCCGTACCTGGACGCCGTGATCTTCCAGCCGATCACGGACGAGCCCACGCGCACCGCCGCGCTCCAGTCCGGCCAGGCTGACCTGCTCTATAACATCGCCCTGACCGACGTCCCCCAGTTCAAGAGCGACCCCAAGTACCAGGTCCTCCTGGCACCACCGGTCGACCAGCCGTACGACGCGTACGTCAACGTTGGGCGGGCCCCGTTCAACAAGATCGAGGCTCGTCAGGCGCTGTGCTACGCGATCGATCGGAAGGGCTTCGTCGACAACTTCCTGGGCGGCCTTGGCGATGTGGCGTATAGCCCACTGGCCAAGACCCACTGGGCCTTCGACCCGAAGCTGATCGGGAAGTACGAGTACGACCTGACCAAGGCGGCCGACCTGCTCACCCAGGCCGGCTATCCGGGCGGCAAGGGCTTCAACGTGACGATGGTGATCCCGACCGGGTTCCCCGAGCACAAGGAGCTCTCGACCCTCGTCCAGGCGGCGATCCAGACCCTCGGCGGCACGGCCTCCATCCAGGAGGACGACGTCAACACCTGGGTCGACAAGCTCACCAAGCATGAGTTCGACGTCGGCTTCGATACCGACGTCAAGCACGCCTCCGACCCGGCCCTCACCTTCGGCCTCACCTACCTCTGGCACCCCGATCCGAAGGACAACCTGAGCCAGTTCACCGACTCAATGGCCCCGGGGTATTCCGCCCTCGTGGACCAGGCGTCGAGCGAGCAGGACCAGACCAAGCGGGTCGCCCTGTACGCCCAGATCCAGGAGCAGTTCATGGACCTGGCGGTCGGACCGATGGTTGCCTTCCGGGCAATCCCGCACGCCATGACCACCGCGGTCATGGGCTTCGTCCCAGCCATCCAGTTCCACCAGAGCTACGCCTCGGTCTGGCTGAACTCCTGATCCGAGCCAGCTGACCAGCATCACGGGGGCAGGGCAAGGTAGCGTGATCGAGTGAGACGCTACCTTGCGCTGCGCCTGCTCAACGTCATCCCCGTCGTCCTGATCATCACGTTCCTGGTCTTCCTCTTCACCTACCTGATCCCAGGGGATCCGGCCAACGTGATCCTGGGGCCGCATGCCGGCGCCGAGCAGCTGGCCGCCGTCCGGCTCCGGATGGGCCTCGACAATCCCTTTCCCGAGCGCTACCTGATCTGGCTGGGCCAGGTGCTCCAGGGCAACTTGGGCACCTCGTACCTCAACAATCAGACCGTCGACAGCCTCGTCGCGAGCGCCCTGCCGGTCACCCTCGAGCTGTCGTTCCTGTCGCTCATCGTGGCGATGCTGATCGCCGTGCCGGCGGGGATCATCGCGGCGATCCGCAAGGGATCCTTCGTCGACCGGCTCGTGACCGGAACCGGGTTCCTGGGCATCTCGATCCCCGCGTTCATGCTGGCGATCATCCTGTCGTATATCTTCGCGCTCAACCTGCGCTGGCTCCCGGCGACTGGCTACATCCGCCTGACGGACGACCCGATCGGCAACCTCCGGAGCCTGATCCTGCCAGCTGTCACGCTCGGGACCGTCCTGTCGACCCAGTTCATGCGCTATCTCCGCGCGGGCGTCCTTGACGTCATGCACGAGGATTACGTGACCACGGCGCGAGCCAAGGGGGTCCGTGAGCGGACCGTCGTCTTCCGGCACATCGTCCGGAACGCGCTGATCCCCTTCATCACCGTTCTGGGGCTCCAGCTCGGTTACCTGCTGAGCGGCGCGGTGATCATCGAGCAGGTCTTCGCCCTGCCCGGCATGGGCCGCCTCGCGCTGAGTTCGCTGGCCAGCCGTGACTACGAGGTGGTCACCGGGGTCGTCCTGATCATGGCCGTGATCTTCGTGCTCATCAACCTTGCCGTGGACCTGCTGTATTCGCTGCTCGATCCGCGGATCCGGCTGAGTGGCGGAGCCCGGGCGCGATGACGGCGATCGCAGCGCGGCGAGCCGGGCCGTCCCGGATCGGAGCACTCGGCCGTGCCATCCGGCGCTGGCGTTCGCTGTCGGTCGGCTTGACGGTCCTGATCATCTTCGCCGCCGTGGCGCTCGGGGCCGACCTCATCCGGCCCTATCACGACGCGATCAGCCAGGATCTCGCCCAGAGCCTGAAGGGCCCGAGCGCCGCCCACTTCTTCGGCACGGACGAGTACGGCCGGGACATGTTCGCCCGGGTCGTGTTCGGCGCCCGGACGACGCTGACCGTGGCGATCGCGTCGGTGTTGATCGCGTCGGTCGTGGGGATTCCGCTGGGGCTGAGCATCGGCTACATCGGCGGGCTCTATGAGGCGATTGTCAGCCGGATCCTGGACGCACTCTTCGCCTTCCCGATCGTCCTGCTGGCGATCGCCATCGTGACGATCATCGGGCCCGGGATCATCGGGGCGATGATCGCGATCGGATTTGCCGCGATCCCGACGACCGCCCGGATCGTCCGATCCTCGATGGTCGCGGAGCGCCAGAACGAGTACGTCGAAGCCAGCCAATCGCTGGGCTCCTCGACGGTGTACATCATCTTCCGGGTCATCCTGCCCAACCTGATCGGTCCGATCCTCGTCCTCGTCTCGCTGGGCCTGGCCTACGCGACGCTCGAGGAGTCGGGCCTCTCATTTCTGGGCCTGGGGGCCCAGTCGCCACTGCCGGAATGGGGCGCGATGCTGTCCACCGCCCGGCTCTACCTGATCCAGGACCCCTGGTACGCGTTCTTTCCCGGCGCCGCGATCTTCATCCTCGTCTTTTCGCTCAACCTGGTCGGCGACGGCCTGCGTGACCTCACCGATCCGCGGCGACTGCGCGGATGAGCGCGCCCCTTCTCGAGATCAGCGGACTGACCGTGGGCTATCCCACGGCCGCCGGGATGTTCAAGGCCGTCGAGCGCGTCAACCTCGAGGTGGGACGGGGCGAGCTGCTCGGCCTGGTGGGCGAGAGCGGCTCGGGCAAGACCACCCTGGGCCTCTCGATCATTGGCTTGCTGCCGGAACCCGGCCGGGTCCTCGAGGGCGATATCCGGATCGAGGGCCAGTCGATGGTCTCGCTGTCGGCCGATGCGCGGCGCCGGCTGCGGGGCGAGAAGGTCAGCATGATCTTCCAGAACCCGATGAGCAGCCTGAACCCGACGATGACGATCGGTGCCCAGATCGCCGAGGGGATCAAGGCCCATCGCGACCTCAGCCCGTCGGCTGTTCGGGAGCGATCGATCGAGCTGCTGACCCTCGTGGGGATCGCTGATCCCGCCCGCCGGGTCAAGGCCTATCCGCACGAGCTCTCCGGCGGCATGCGCCAGCGCGTGATGATCGCGATGGCCGTCTCGCTGGACCCGCTTCTGCTGATCGCCGACGAGCCGACGACCGCCCTGGACGTGACGATCCAGGCCCAGATCATCTGGCTCCTGGAGGACCTCCGCGAGCGCCTCGGGATGGCGATCGTCTACGTCACCCACAACCTGGCCGTGGCCGCGAACATCTGCCAGTCGATCGCGGTCTGCTACGGCGGGCAGATCGTGGAGCACGCCCCGAAGGCCCAGCTCTTCGCCGATCCGGCCCACCCGTATACCCGCAGCCTGATCGAGGCGGTCCCCCGGGACAGCTGGCGCAAGCACCGGATCCGGGCCAGTGCCGGCCGGCCGCCGGTCTCGATCGGCGCTCGCGAGTCGTGCGTCTATGCCATCCGCTGTCCGTGGGTCTTCGAACGGTGCACGGTCGAGGCGCCGGACTTGCTGCCGATGGCTCCGGGCCACGACGTGCGCTGCTTCGTCTACGAGGACCCCGCCCAGCTCGCGATCCGGCGGCCCCCGGCATGACCATGGCTATCCAGCCGATCCTGTCGACGAGCCATCTCTCCAAGGAGTACCGGGCGTCACGGGTTATGGGCCTCGGCGGCGGGGCGATCATCCGCGCCGTCGACGACGTCTCGATCGACGTCCTGCCGGGCGAGACCTACGGCCTCGTTGGCGAGAGCGGCTGTGGCAAGTCGACGCTCGGCCGGCTGCTCCTGCACCTGATCGAGCCAACGAGCGGCAGCGTGATGCTCAATGGAGCCGACATCCAGGCCGGCGACGCCAACGCGCGCCGCCTGCTTCGGCGGACGATGCAGATCATCTTCCAGGACCCCTATTCGTCCCTGAACCCGGCCTTCCGGGTTCGTGACATCCTCTGGGAGGGGCTGCGCCAGCTGCCGGAGGCGGCTCGCGAATCGGCGAAGGCCCGCAAGCTCCGGATGACCGAGCTCGTCGGCCTCGTGGGCCTGGGTCCTGAGTTCCTCGATCGGTTCCCGCACCAATTGTCGGGCGGTCAGCGACAGCGGATCGGGATCGCCCGGGCCCTGACCATGGACCCCAAGATCATCGTCGCCGATGAACCCGTCTCGGCTCTCGACGTGTCCGTCCAGTCGCAGGTCCTGGACCTGTTCATCGACCTGCAGCAGCGGCTTGGCCTGACCTACGTGTTCATCTCCCACGACCTGAGCGTCATCCGCTACCTGTGTGACCGGGTGGCCGTGATGTACCTCGGCCGGATCGTCGAGCAGGCCACGGCCGAGGAGCTGTTCACGGATCCGCAGCACCCGTACACCAAGGCGTTGCTGGCGGCGGTTCCTAGGATCGAGGCCGGTGCGCCGCTCGGCCGGCGGCTGGTCGCCGGCGAGCTGCCCAGCCCGAGCGACATCCCGGCCGGCTGCCGCTACCACCCACGCTGCCCGTTCGTCATGGATCGCTGCCGAGTCGAGGATCCGCGGCTCCTGCCCCTCGCTCCGCCCGCCGCGCCGGACCGGCTCGCCGCCTGCCACCTGCTCGATCCGCTCCCGTCCGAACCGCTCCCGGCCTGATCCCCCCAGCCTGACCACGGAGACCCCGATGCTGCTTGGATACGTGAGCGACGAGATGTATGTGGCGATCGCCGACGTGCTGGTCGAACTGAGGCAGGGGAGTGCGTCCATCGAGGTCCGCTCTCGGGCGAGCGGCGCGATTCATGCCGATCCCGGCCCCGGCGAGTGGGAGGTGATCCTCAGCCACCCCGGCCACACCCGCAAGACCGTCCACGTCACGTTCTCGGAGGCGCCCCACCAGTTCCGGCTGATGTCGGACCGGCTCGTCGGCTACATGTGGCCGAAGTGGATCGAGGCGGGTGGCCGGGGCCAGATCCGGCTTCACGCGACCCGGCCCGCGGACCTGAGCCTGTGGCGCTACGGCTGGGAGCGGACGCTCGCGGCCCGGCCGGTTCGCTTCGAGCCGCTCGCGCCGTGGGGCGGCGAGCAGATCCTGCCCGACGGCGACTTCACGATCGACGGCGCGAAGTGGAACCAGCACGGCTATGCATTCCCGCCGAACTCCCGCCAGCACATGACGGCGCCGGCCGAGAGTGGCCTCTACTACGTCCAGGCCCGTGACGACGCCGGCCGAACTACGTCGTTCCCGTGGATCGTGTCGCCGAAGACGCCGTCCGCGGAAATCGCGGTCCTCGCCTCGAACCTCACCTGGAACGCGTACAACGATTTCGGCGGCCGGAGCAACTACGTCACCGCCAGCCGCCTGCCCGACGTCCCGGTGATCAATCCGCACCAGGCCAGCCAGTGGTTCCGGGACACCGGCGCCCGCTGGTGGATCGTGGACGAATACGACCCACTTTCGTTCGACCGGCCCGAGCCGATCAACGCGATCCTGCCGGACGAGGAGGCGCTCGACCCGCTGCGCCGCTTCGGGACCGAGCACGTGGCGCCGGGCGAGTGGCGCTTCCTGGCCTGGCTCGAGCGCGAGGGCTTCGCCTACGACTACTACGCCGAGACCCAGCTCCATGCCGGCGCCGTTGACCTGAGCGCCTACAAGGTCCTGATCCTGAGCACCCACCCCGAGTACTGGTCGCGCGAGATGTACGAGCAGGTCAAGGCTTGGGTCTACGACGAGGGCGGCCGGCTGGTGTACCTGGGTGGCAACGGAATCAACTGCTCGGTGGAGCTGACCGGCGCGCCGGACGCGATGCGGGTCAGGAACACCGACCTCTCGGCCTGGCTCCCCGACCGGGCGATGGTCGGGTCCGGCGCCGAGCTACCAGATCGCTTCGGACGGGTCGTCGAGCCCGAGAGCCTACTCCTCGGCGTCGGCTCGAGCCTGTCCGGAGCGATGACCTCGGCGCCCTACAAGGTCCTGAAGAGCAACCACTGGATCTTCGAAGGGACGGCGCTCAAGGACGGCGACCTGTTCGGGACCGAAAACCAGCTCGCCTACATGCCCGGCGGGGCCTCGGGCCACGAGACCGACAAGATGAATGCGAGCTCGCCGAAGTCGACGGAGCTGCTCGCCAAGGGCACCAATGCCGATGAAGGAGGAGCGGAGATCACGTACTACGAAACGCCCACCGACGGAGCCGTCTTCTCGGTCGGCTCGATCACCTGGGGGCAGTCGATCCTCGTCGACGACAACGTCTCGGCCGTCACCGCCAACGTGATCCGCCGCTTCACGCAGCCTTCGAAGCTGGCGACCGGGCGATGAAGATCACCCGGATCGAGGCGATCCCCGTCGACATCCCGACCAAGGCGATCAGGAGCTCGCTGGGGACCCATCGGGTCTACGAATACGCCGTCGTCATCGTCCATACCGACGAGGAGATCGTCGGGCTCGGCGAGGTCTCGACGCTGTGGGACGGGACCCACGAGGTCCAGTGCGCGTTCATCCGGCGCGTGTTCGAGCCGGCCCTGGTCGGATGCGATCCGACCGACATCAATCGCTGCCTGGCAGCGATGGACACCCTGATCGAGGGCGCCTGGCCGGCCCGGGCGGCCGTCGAGATGGCCCTCTTCGACATCGCCGGCAAGGCGCTCGGCGTGCCCGCCTACAAGCTCCTCGGCGGCAAGTTCCGCGAGTCGATCGCCCTCTCACGGTCGATCGGCTGGGGCACGCCGAGCGAGATGGCCGAGGGTGCGGCGAAGGCGGTCGCGGCCGGCCATCGCTGCGTCAAGGCGAAGGTCGGCAACGGGCTCGACCACGACGTGGCCGGCGTCGAGGCGATCCGAGCGGCGATCGGGCCCGACGTGGCCCTGCGCGTCGACGCGAACATGGCCTGGAAGACGCCCAAGGCGGCGATCACGGCGATCCATGCCCTTGAGCCGTACCAGATCCACTCGGTCGAGCAGCCCATCCCCACGGGTGACCTCGATGCGCTGCGCCGCGTCCGCGACGCGGTCTCGATCCCGATCATGCTCGACGAATCGGTCTGGGGGCCGCACGGCGCGTGGGACATCCTGCGGACATTCTGGAACGCGGCCAAAATGTGCATGTGCAT
>JBEPUS010000127.1:0-7383 GCA_041691435.1 Chloroflexota bacterium | reverse complement strand
GCCTGGAGCAGCTCTTCTTCAACCGGCCGATGCCCGGCTACGCCCGCTTCAAGACACCGATCCGTGACCTCTGGCTGTGCGGTTCGGCCACCCATCCGGGCGGCGGGATCATGGGTGCCAACGGCCGGATCGCGGCGATGGAAGTCCTCCGGGCAAGTGGCCGGAAGGTGGCCTGAGATGGCGTCCGCCGCGAAGCGATGGGACGCCGTCGTGATCGGCGCCGGGCACAACGGCCTCGTGGCCGCGGCCTACCTGGCCAGGGCCGGTCTCTCGACGCTGGTCCTGGAGCGCCGCGACCGGGTCGGCGGGATCGCCGACACCCACGAGCTCAAGGCCGGCGTGCGCGTGCCGGCCGTCGCCCAGACCGTGGGCCGGTTGAAGCCGTCGGTCGTCCGCGACCTCGGCCTGCGCGGTCACGGTCTGCGCCTGATCGCGCCTGAGGTGCGCGTCTTCGCCCCGGCTCCCGACGGATCGGCGATCACCCTCTTTGACGATGTCGCCCGGACGGCCGATGGCCTGCGGGCACGATCCGGCCACGACGCCGCCAACTACGCCGGGTTCGACCGTCTCGTGCGCTCGCTGGGTCGCTTCCTGGCCGAGCTGGGCGGCGCCGCTCCGCCGGACATCCGGGCGCCCGGGCTGGGCGACGCGCTGACCGGGCTCAAGCTGACGCGCACCTTCCGGGGCCTCGGCAAGCACGACGGGCGATCGATCCTGCGGGTCCTGCCGATGGCCATCGCCGATTTCGTGGCCGAGTCGTTCGAGACCGATGCGCTCCGCGGCATCCTCGCCGCGCGGGGCATCCAGAACACGGCGATGGGCCCGTGGTCGGCCGGGACCACGGCCGTCTTCCTGGCCGATTCGGCCGGCAACGACGGCGGGGCCGCCGGCCAGACGGTCTATGCCCGGGGTGGTCCCGGGGCGCTCTCCCAGGCCCTGGCCGCTGCGCTGCGCGCTGCCGGCGGCGAGATCCGCACGGCCGCCGACGTCGTCCAGGTGACCAGCCAGGACGGCCGGGCAACCGGCGTCGTGCTCGGCTCGGGCGAGGAGATCGGGGCAGCGATCGTGGTTGCCGGGATCGATCCGAAACAGGTCCTGACGGGGCTGGTCGATCCTGTGACCATCGGCCCGAGCCTGCGCTGGCGGGCCGGCAACATCCGCACGCCCGGGACCGTCGCCAAGGTCAACCTCGCCCTCGCCGGCCTGCCGGTCTTCCCGGCGGCGGGTTCCGGCCCGGAGGCCGAGCGCCTGCTCCGCGGCCGGATCGTGATCGCTCCGGGCATCGACTACGTGGAACGCGCCTTCGATGCCGCCAAGTACGGCCAGATCAGCGCGGCGCCCTATCTCGAGGCGACGATCCCCTCGCTGGTCGATCCCAGCCTCGTCGACGACCCCAAGCCCGGCGCCCGGCGCCCGGCGCGTCACGTGATGAGCATCCACCTCCAGTACGCGCCATACGGCTTGGCCCAGGGCACCTGGCCGGCTCGCCGCGAGGAGCTGGGCGACCTGGCCGTGGCCACCCTCGAGACCTATGCACCGGGGATCGCCAAGCTCGTGATCGGGCGCCAGGTCCTCACCCCCCTGGACCTCGAGCGGGACTACGGCCTGACCGGCGGCCACCCGTACCATGCCGAGCCCAGCCTCGACAGCTTCTTCCTGTGGCGGCCTTTGCTGGGCAGCGCCCGCTACCGGCTGCCCGTGGAGGGCCTCTACCTGGCCGGGTCAGGCGCCCATCCGGGCGGCGGAATCACCGGTATTCCCGGACAGAACGCTGCCCGCGAGATCCTCAGCGACTGGAAGAAGCGCCGGCGCTGACCGCCTCGTCCTCGACGTCCGGGTCGATCCCCGGTCGCGGTTCGGTGGGCACCCGGACCCGCCGGCCCTCCCGCTTCGCGACGCGCCGGGCGGCGCGCTGGGCCACGGTCTCACCGGACTGTTCCTCGAGGAAGTGCCAGAAGAAGGCGGTGACGATCGCCGCGATCGGGATGCCGAAGATGGCCCCGGCGACGCCGGCGACCTTGCCCCCGATCAGGACCGAGCCCAGGACCACGATCGGGTGGAGGCCCACGGCCCCCGCCATCAGGCGCGGCTGGAGGATGTTCATCACGACGAACCAGCCAATGCCGATCAGGACCGTCACCGGCAGGAGCAGGTCCGGGTTGAAGATGAGGGCGTCGAGGACCGGCGGCAGCCAGGCGACGAACGGCCCGAAGAAGGGAATCGCCATGAGCACCCCGGCCGTGGTCGCGACGATCGGCACCAGCTTCAGCCCGAAGATGACCGAGACCGCGACGGAGATCGCGCCGTAGACGGCGCCCATGATCACCTGGCCACGCAGGAATCCGCCGAATGAGCGGTTCACGCTGACTCGGAGCAGCTCCGCCTCGGTGCGGTAGGCAGTTGGGGTGAGCCGGAACAGGAAGGCCAGGATCCGCTTGCGGTCGATCGCGATGTAGATCGACAGGATGGAGATGATCAGGACCGTGCCGATCACGCTGATGCTCGCGACGGCCACCTGCTGGATCGGGCCCACCAGGTCCACCGCGCCGGTCTGCAGGTTGTCGAGCAGCGAGTGGACGAGGGAGACGAGGTCGACGGACAGGCCGAGCGCGTTGATCCGCTCCTGCCATGGCGCCAGGTACTGGCCCAGGTTCTGCTCGATCTGGGGGATCGACTGGACAAACTGGCCGATCGAGCTGGCCAGGTTGGCGGCCACGACGAAGATCGCCAGGAGCAGGGCGCCGATCGCCACGACATACACGATCAGGACGGCGGCCGCCTGGGGCAGCGGGCCCACGAGGCGCTTGAGGGCCGAGGCGAAGGGCGTGACGATGAACGCGATCAGCCAGGCCAGGAAGAAGATCAGGACGATGTCGCCAAAGGCAAAGATCGTCGAGCCGACCACGGTGATCGCGAAGTAGACGGCGATCACCGTGGCGCTCATCAGGAGCGCAGCGAACCAGCGCGGGTCGCGGCCCAGGATCCGGCTCAGGTCGTTGGCCGCCTCGGAGACCGTGCTCATCCGGCCGTCGTCTGCCGGCTGCCCCCGTTCCTGCCGATCCGGTTCGGTCATCGACTGACCCTCAGCGGAGGCCCATCTTCGCACGGACCTCGGCCATGGTTGCCGTCGCCAGCGGCCTGAGCCGGGCAGCGCCCGCGGCCAGGACCTCGTCCACGATGTCGGGTTTGGAGATCAGCTCCAGGTAGCGTTCGCGGGCTGGCGCGTAGTAGGCAATGATCCGCTCCGCCAACAGCCGTTTGGTATCGACGCAGCCGGTTCGCGCCGTCCGCTCGCCGTCCCAGATCTCCTCGTAGTCGGCGCCGAAATGGCGATGGAGCTGGCAGACGTTGCAGACCGCCGGCCGGCCCGGATCGGTCCGCAGGATCCGCTTGGTGTCGGTGACCATCGACATCACCTGCTTCCGGATGATGTTGGGCTCGGCAAAGATGTCGATCGTGTTGCCGATCGACTTGCTCATCTTGCGGACGCCGTCGGTGCCCAGCACGACCGGCGCGTCGGTGAACACCGCCTGCGGCTCGAGGAAGGTCTGGCCGTAGCGCGAGTTGAACGCCCGGACGATCTCCCGGCTCAGCTCGAGATGGGCGGCCTGGTCGCGACCGACCGGCACCACGGTCGCCCGGTAGATGACGATGTCGGCCGCCTGGAGGACGGGGTAGGTGAGCAGGCCGTGGTTCACGTCGTCGGGCTGGTTGAGCTTCTTCTCCTTGTAGCTCGGCGTCCGCTCCAGCCAGCTGACCGGGGTGACCGTCGCCAGCAGCCAGGCCAGCTCCGTGTGCTCGGGCCGGTCGCTCTGGACGAAGAGCGTGCAACGTTCCGGATCCAGGCCCAGCGCCAGCAGTGACGCTGCCATCTCGCGCGTCCGTTCGCGCAGGAGCGTGCCGTCATGGGTCGTCGTCAGGGCGTGGTAGTCCACGATGCAGTAGATGGCGTCGTAGTCGTCCTGGAGCCGGACGTAGTTGCGGACGGCGCCCAGGTCGTTGCCCAGGTGGACGATCCCCGATGGCTGGATGCCGCTGAAGGCCCGCGGCCGCTCGCTGGCGAGGGGTGCCAGGACAGGCGATGGGGCAAGCTCAAGGGCCATTGCCGGGAGTGTAACGGCCGACGCGGCCACGATTGAGCGTCGGCTACCATTCCCGCCATGCCCGGCCCAACGCCCCGTTCGCCCCTGCGCGTCGGCCTGCTCGGCGCCGGAACTGTCGGCGCAGCGGTCATCCGGGCGTTCCTCGACAGCCCGGAACGGCTCGCGCCGTTCGATGGCGCATCGCTTGTCCTGGCCGGCGTGGCGGTGCGCGACCCCGGCCGCGCCGCGGCTGCCGGGATCCCCGAAGAGCTGTTGACCGACGCCCCCGCCCACCTCGTCGCCTCGCCTGACGTGGACGTGATCGTCGAGCTCATGGGTGGCGACGAACCGGCCCGCACCCTGATCGCCGCGGCCCTCGCGGCGGGCAAGCCGGTGGTGACGGCGAACAAGCACGTCCTGGCCCATCACGGTCCTGCGCTTGAAGCGCTGTCGCGCTCGACCGGCACGCCGCTCCGTTTCGAGGCGGCCGTGGCCGCCGGCATCCCGATCCTCGGTCCGCTCGGGGCGGACCTTGCCGCCAACCGGATCGAGCGCGTGCGGGGGATCGTCAACGGCACCACGAACTTCATCCTGAGCGCGATGACCGAGCGCAAGCGGCCCTACGACGCGGTCCTCCTGGAGGCCCAGCGAGCGGGCTACGCGGAGGCCGACCCGGCCGGCGACGTCGAAGGCGACGATGCCTTGAACAAGCTCGTGATCCTCGCCCGCCTCGCGTTCGGAACGTGGCTCCGGCCCGATTCGATCGAGCGCCGGCCGGCGACGGCGAACGGCCTGGGCCGGGCCGGGATCACCGGGGTCACCGCGGAGGAGGTGGCTGCGGCCGCGGTCCACGGGCTGCGCCTGAAGCTGATCGCCGACGGGCGCCGCGCCGATGCCGGCGCCGGGATCGAGGCGAGCGTCCAGCCCGTGGCCGTCCCGGCCGACTCGGGACTTGGCCGGACGAGCGGCGCCCTCAACCGGATCGAGCTCGAGGCCACCCCCGCCGGTTGCCTCGAGCTGGGCGGTTCCGGCGCGGGCGGCGGTCCCACGAGCAGCGCCGTGCTGGGCGACCTGGTCGCGATCGCCCGGGGTGGCGGCAGCACGTGGGCGGGCCTGGCCCCCGCCGCCGAGCAGGCGATCGACGCGACGGCGCCCGACGACGGCCTCGCCCGGCGCTGGTTCTTCCAGTCGGTCCTGCCCGAACAGCTCATCCGCGACCAGCTCGATCTCGAGGCGGCCGCCTCGGACGGCTTCGTGACCACGCCCCAGCCGCTCGACGACCTGCGCGGCGGGTTGATCGCGCTGGGCATCGACGCCACGCTCTACCCGATCGAGTCCGCCGCATGAACACCCCGGCCGCCTCTCCGGGCACGTCCACAGGCCGCAGCCGGCCGCGCCTCGTCGAGCGCTACCGCGCGTTCCTGCCGGTCAGCGCGGCGACGCCGGCCCTGAGCCTGGGCGAGGGCTTCACGCCGCTCGTCCGGCTCCACCGGATCGGCGCGGCGCTCGGCGTGGCCAACCTGTACGCGAAGGTCGAGGGCCAGAATCCGACCGGCAGCTTCAAGGACCGGGGCATGGTGGTCGCGGTCAGCAAGGCCATCGAGGCCGGCGCCCAGGCGTTGATCTGCGCCTCCACCGGCAACACCTCCGCCTCGGCGGCGGCCTACGGGGCGGCGGCCGGCCTCGAGGTGGTGGTGATCCTGCCCCGCGGCCAGATCGCCGCCGGCAAGCTGCTCCAGGCCCAGGTGACCGGTGCCCAGATCGTCGCGATCGAGGGCAACTTCGACCAGGCCCTGCGCCTGGTCCGCGAGCTCGCCGAATCGCCCGCCCATCCGATCACCCTCGTGAACTCGGTCAATCCCCACCGCCTGGAGGGCCAGAAGACGGCGGCGTTCGAGGTCTGCGACGACCTCGGCCGGGCACCCGACATCCTGGCGATCCCGGTGGGCAACGCCGGCAACATCAGCGCGTACTGGGCCGGCTTCCGGGACTACCGGGCGGCCCACCTGGTCGAGGCGCTGCCCCGGATGTTCGGCTTCCAGGCCGCCGGCGCCGCCCCGATCGTGCTTGGTCACCGGGTGGAGGCGCCGGAAACGATCGCGACGGCGATCCGGATCGGCGATCCCGCCAGCTGGACGAAGGCGGTCGCGGCTCGTGACGAGTCGGGCGGCCTGATCGAGTCGGTCAGCGACGACCAGATCCTGGCCGCCTGGCGCGATCTGGCCCGAACGGAGGGCATCTTCTGCGAACCATCGTCCGCGGCGAGCCTGGCCGGGATCCAGCGGCTGGCCGCCGAGAATCGGCTCGATCGGGACGCTACGATCGTGTGCGTGTTGACCGGCTCGGGCCTCAAGGATCCCAAGACCGCCGAGGCCAGCGTGGGCGAGCTGCTGATCGCCGATCCCACGGCGGCGGCCGTGTCGGCCCTGCTCGGATGGTGAGGTGGTGGTGAGCAACTGGCTGGCGGAGCTCGATGGGCGGCGGGTCACCGTCGAGGTGCCGGCATCGTCGGCGAATCTCGGGGCGGGCTACGACTGCCTGGGCCTGGCGCTGGACCTGGTGAACCGGATCGATCTCGAGGTCCGTGGCTGGAGTCGCGGGTCCGTGGAGCTGGAGGTCGATGGCGAGGGCGCAAATGAGCTGACCGACGATCGCCAGAATCGCTTCGTGCAGGGCCTCGAGGCGGCCCTCGTGGCCATCCACGGCGAGCTGCCCGACCAGGTTGGCTTTCGGATCTCGATGCGCAACCGGATCCCGCTCAGCCGGGGTCTCGGATCCTCCGCGGCGGCGACGATCGGCGGCCTCATCGCCGGGAATACGCTGCTGGGCGGGCCGCTCAGCCCAAGCGAGCTGCTCAAGCTGGCGACCGAGATCGAGGGCCACGCCGACAACGCGGCGGCCGCCCTGCTGGGTGGCTTCGTGGTGGTTGATTGCTCGTCGAGTCCGCCGACCGCGATCCGCTTCAACGTGCCCCGCGACCTCAAGGTGGTCCTGTTCATCCCCGAGCTCCGCCTGTCGACGGCCGCGATGCGCGACGTGCTGCCCAAGACCGTGCCGCTCGAGGACGCCATCGCCAACCTCGGCCGGGTGGCGATCGGTGTTGCCGGGATCGCCTCGGGCACCTACGAGCACCTCGGAGCGCTGACCCAGGACCGGCTCCACGAGCCGTATCGGGCCGCCGTCTATCCCCAGTTCCCGGCACTGGTCGAGGCAGCCCGCGATGCCGGCGCGGCCGGGGCCTGCCTGTCCGGCGCCGGATCGTCGGTGATCGCCTTCGCCGACGGCCTGGCCACGCTCAGCC
>JBEPUS010000126.1:0-7564 GCA_041691435.1 Chloroflexota bacterium | reverse complement strand
GCTTCATCATCCCGTAGATGAGGCCCTCCGGCCGGGGCGGGCAGCCGGGCACGTAGACGTCCACCGGCATGATCCGGTCGATCCCCTGGATCGTGCTGTAGCTGCGCTTGTAGCGGCCACCCGAGCAGGTGCAGTCGCCCATCGCCACGCACCACTTCGGCTCGGGCATCTGCTCCCAGAGGCGGACCAGCGGCCCGGCCATCTTGGTGGTGCAGGTGCCGGCCACGATCAGCACGTCGGCCTGCCGCGGCGACGCCCGGAACGGGAACATTCCCCAGCGGTCCATGTCGTTCTTGCTCGTCGCGGCGGACATCATCTCGATCGCGCAGCAGGCCAGCCCGGACAGGAGCGGCCACAGGCTGTTGGCCCGGATCAGGTCGAGGACGATGTCGGCCTTGGTCGGGATGATCTCGAGCGGACCTGCCCAGCGGGCATTGTCGCGACGGCCCTCGCCGGACGCCTCGAACTCGCGCAGGTGGGTGATCTCGGATTCCTGGCCGCCGTTGTAGGCAATCGGGTTCGTCGACTGCCAGAGCGTGTTCGGCACGACGATCGGCTCGACCAGGTCATGGCCTTCGGTGATGACGGCGGGCAGGCTGCCCGGGCCCGTGGGATCAGGCTTCAGCGCCACGTCAGCACCCCCTTGCGCCAGGCGTACGCAAGGCCGAGCAGCAGGATCCCCACGAACAGCAGCATGCTCACGAACCCGCCCAGCAGGAGGCTCCGGAAGGCGATGGCCCAGAGGTAGATGAAGATCACCTCGATGTCGAACGCGACAAAGAGCAGCGCGTAGATGTAGAACGACAGCCCGAACCGGCCGTGGGTGTCGCCGAAGGTGTCGATCCCCGACTCGTAGGGCAGGCCCTTGTGGACATCGCCGCGGTTACGGTGGGAGATCAGCCAGGCCGCGCCGATCGTGAGGGACACGAACGAGACGCCGGCGACGCCGAACCCGACGATGTACCAGATCCCGGTCAACTGTTCCTCGCTGTGGCAGGTCGGGGGCTTCGAGGCACGCTCACAGAGCGCGGTCGCGCACGGCCATTCTACCGCGGAGCGTGGGAGCAGGGTGCTCTCGGAGCCTCCCGGGAGCGAGCGAGGCGCTGGACATGCCGCGGCGCCGGTTGTCCTGGCGGAGAGGGGATCGAGGGATCAGCCGCGTCGAGCGCGCGTGCAGTTCGCGGCCGATCCCTCGTCGATGGCGCCGTGCCCAGCGCCGATGCACAGACTGCCTGCGAGGCGATTCGGCGGGCAATAGGGTGAATGCCGTATCAGCCGGCAGGGCCGTCGGGCCGAGCCTGATCAGCGCGGAGCCTGCCGCCGGCTCATCCCCAGCAACGGCGGCTCGCGATCGAGCCCGTGCCCAAGGAGCACGGCGCGGAACCCGCCCAGGGCGGCCGGGTCCAGGAGGCGGGCGATTGCCGAGCGCAGCGCGAGCCACTGCTCCATCGAGGTCCCCGGGTTGGAGCGAACGCGATCGACGAGCTCCTCGAGCCCGCAGCCGAGCAGGAGCTCCGCCTGGCTCACCTCGCCGAGCAGCTCCAGGCCCCTCGCCTGCGCGCCCGACTCGAGGGCCGTCAGGTCCACGTGGGCGGTCAGGTCCTGGCGCCCGACGGCGATGAACGGATCGGCATGGGCACGCTGGCCGGCGTATGCCCGGAGCGTGCCGCCCGCCCGTGCCGGGTCGTACAGGGCGCCGGCCGGGTGCCCGTAGTCGATCACCAGGACGAGGCCGTCCTGGAGGTCGCCGGCCACCTCGGCCAGCCACGGCTCCAGTTCCAGGCAGATCTCGGCGACCTGGCCTTCCGCGAGCGCGACGCCGTCCTGCTCCAGGCGCTGGGCCAGGGCATCGATCGACGGCGCGCCGGGGCGCTCGACGAGCCGGGCGGTTGCCTCGTCCCAGTCGACGAACCGCTCCCGGAGCCGTCCATCGCGCAGCTCGACGCGATGAACCGGCAGGGCGTCGAGGAACTCGTTGGCAACGATGGCCCCGCTAAAGGGCGTCTGGCCGGTCGCGCCCGGCGCGTGGATGAGAGGCCCCAGTCGCAGGAGGATCTCCGCCCGGCGAATCTCGTTGATCTCGACCGGGTCGTAGACGAGCGCATCGGCGAGGCCAGACTGGTCCGCTTGCAGGCCGGCGACGATGGCCGCCGCCAGCGTCCCGGATCCGGCGCCATATTCCCGCAGCACGAACGGGCTGGGTCGGCCGAGACGCTGCCAGACCTCGTCGAGCTGGCGGGCGATCGCTGCACCGAAGATCGGATGGAGCTCCGGGGCGGTGAGGAAGTCGCCGTCCCGGCCGGGCCGGTCCGCAGCGACCCGGTAGTAGCCACGTTGAGGGTCGTAGAGCGCGATCGCCATGAACCGGGCGAAGGTCAGCGGACCACTCGCGGCGATCTCGGCCCGGATCGCCTCGAGCAGCGCCGGATCGCTTTCGGCCGGCGGCTCCGCGGGCAGCACCCCGCGCACGAGGCCGAGCTCGAACGACCCGCTCACGCCCGCCCGCTCAGCCGCTGGCGACGAGACGGATCCCGGGCCCAACCAGGGAGTGCCCGCCGAGCAGGATCGGGACGGGGGCGCCGGCCGCGGAGGTCGTCAGCTCGGCCAGCCACGGATCAGCAATTGCCTCGGCCTGGAGCAGGTCCGAGCCAAACCGGTCCTCGGCCGCCGGCCAGGCGGATTCATCGGCCCCCAGCCGATGGGCGAGCAGGACCCGGCTGTCGATCAGGGCGGCATCGCCCAGCTCGGCCAGCCGCGTGCCGAGGGCGCCGGGGCCCTCGATGTCGAGGATCGAGCCAAGCATCGAACGCGGCGGTCGTTGCGGGCGTTGGTCGGGCAGGCTGCCCGAGGCCCGCAGCCCGCGTTCCTCGACCAGGGCGCGGACCCGGCAACGGGCAAAACCTTCGAGCCAGGCGAGGACAGCCGCCGACGTCCGGCCGGCGATGAGCAGCTCGGCGGCCGGGTCGGCCAGGACAAGCCGGATCGCCTCGAGCTGCTCCACCACCCGGGCATCTTCGGGGTGCGGGCCCGGATCGATCGGCGTGCCCTGCCGGCCAAGCAGCACGAGATCGAGGGGCGAATCGAGATCGACGCCAAGGCGCTGGCGCGCCCGCAGGTCGGCCACCGGGATCCCGGCCTGCTCCGAGAGCCAGCGCGGCAGCACGTTGTCCGTCTCCAGGTCCGTGGGCAGGGCACGCAACCAGGCAGCGTCGGCGATGGCCAGGACATCGGAGGAGAACCGGTTGTTGGTCACGGCCATCGGCCCGCTGCCCCCCGCGCAGGCCACGAACGTGCGTCGATCCACGAGCCCGGCCAGGGGGATGGCCCCGGAGCCCAGGATGATCAGGCCGCCCTCGGGCACGTCGCGCAGCGCCGCCGCGAGCCGGGCGCCGAAACGGAGCTGGTCGGGCGGGCCGGAGACGATCCGCACGGACGTCGCGCCGGCCCGCATGAAGCCAGCTTCGTGGACCCGGGCAAGCCGCTCGCGAGCCGCGGCCAGCCGGCGTTCGAGCGGGCCGGCCCCGGAGCCGGCCTGCGGGTGAAAGATGAGCACGGTGACCGGACGCATGGTCCGAGTGTATGGGCAGATGGAGCCCGGCAGCCGCCGGAGGCGGTGGCCTAGAGGCGGACGCTCGGCGGGCGTGACCGGTCGAACATCTGGACCGTGTCCACGAAGCGGACGTGCGCTTCCCGGAACGACATCACGAGCGAATGCGTCCGCGCCCCGCCGCCGAAGAAGCGGACGCCCCCGAGCAGGTCGCCGCTCGTGACCCCGGTCGCCGCGAAGACCAGGTTGTCGCCCGACGCGAGGTCGGCCGTGTGGTAGACCCGGCTCTCGTCATCGTCATTGCCCATCTGCTTCGCCCGGACCCGCTCCTCGTCGTTGCGGAACCGGAAGCGGGCCTGGATCTCGCCGCCCAGGCAGCGCAGCGCGGCGGCCGTGATCACGCCCTCGGGAGCGCCACCGGTGCCCATCACCGCGTGGACGCCGGTGCCCGAGACCGCGGTGCTGATGGCCGCCGACAGGTCGCCATCCGAGATCAGCTTGATCCGGGCCCCGGCCGCGCGGACCTCGGCGATCAGGTCGTCGTGGCGGGGCCGCTCGAGGATCACGATCGTGATGTCGGCGACCCGCCGGCCCAGCGCCTCGGCGATCAGGTGGCAGTTCTCGGTGGGGCTCTTCGTGATGTCGACCTTGCCCGCGGCGCCTGGGCCGACGCACAGCTTCTCAAGGTACGTATCGGGTGCGTGGAGCAGGCCACCGCGCTCGGCTGCCGCGAGGACGGTGATCGCGTTCGCCTGGCCGTGGGCCACGAGGTTCGTGCCCTCGAGCGGATCCACCGCGATGTCCACGGCAGTTGCTGCCTCGCGGGCCTCGGCGCCCTTGCGCCCCACCTCTTCGCCGATGTACAGCATCGGCGCTTCGTCGCGCTCACCCTCGCCGATCACGATCGTCCCGGCCATGTCGATCTCGTCCATCGTCCGGCGCATCGCCTCGACCGCCGCCCGGTCGGCGTCGTCCTTGGCGCCCCGGCCCATGTAGCGGGCTGACGCAATGGCGGCGGCTTCGGTGACCCGGACCATCTCAAGGGCGAGCAGTGGTTCCATGGATGGTCCCTCCGGTCAGTGGCGGAAGTGGCGGCGGCCGGTGAAGACCATCGCGAGGTGGTGGCGGTCCGCGATCTCGATCGCCATCTCGTCGCGAATCGAGCCACCCGGCTGGATGATCGCGCTGACCCCCGAGCTCGCGGCCAGGGCGATCCCGTCGGGGAATGGGAAATACGCGTCGCTGGCCATCACGGACATCCGGGCGCGGTCGCCGGCCCGGCGCAGGGCGACTTCGACGGAGACCTGCCGGCTGGCCTGCGCCGCGCCGATCCCGACGGTCGACGCGTTACGGGCCAGGACGATCGCGTTCGAGCGCACGTGGCGAACGGTTCGCCAGGCAAAGAGCAGGTCGGTCAGCTCCTCGAGCGTCGGTCGCCGCCGGGTGACCACCTGGAGCTGGCGCTTGTCCAGCTCGAGCGAGTCCTGGCTCTCTACGAGCAGGCCGCCGCCGACGCGCTTGAAGTCGAGATTGGCGATCCCGTAGTCGCGCAGGCCTTCCGAAGGATCGGGTGGCACGGCGAGCAGCTCGAGGCCGCTCTTCTGGCGGAGGATCCCGAGCGCCGCCTCCGAGAAACCCGGGGCGATGACGGCTTCGTACGAATTGGCGGCGATCTCCCGGGCGGTCGCGCCGTCCAGCTCCCGGTTGACGCCGACGATCCCCCCGAAAGCCGCTACGGGATCGGTTTCCAGGGCGTGCCGGTAGGCCTCGACGAGCTCGTCGTGCGAGGCCATGCCCACCGGGTCGGTGTGCTTGACGATCGCGACGGTCGGCGCGGTGAAGTCCTTGGCGAACCGGTAGGCGGCGTCGAGGTCGAGCAGGTTGTTGAAGCTGGGCTGGCCGCCCTGCAGCAGGCGGGCATCGGCGACCGAGCCGCTGCGATGGGTGGTCTCGCGATAGAAGGCCGCCCGCTGGTGCGGGTTCTCGCCGTAGCGCAGGTCTTCGACCTTTTCGAGGACCATCGCCAGGCGGGTGGGGAACTGGGTACCCGAGACCTGGTCGATGTACGCGGCGATCTCGGCGTGGTACGCGGCGACGATGCCAAACGCCTCGGCGGCGAGCTGCTGGCGGAGCTCGCCTGAGAGCGAGCCAAGCTCGCGCAGCTCCCGCGCGACGCGGCCGTAGTGGGTTGGATTGGCAACTGCAGCGACGGCTGCATAGTTCCGGGCGGCTGCCCCGAGCAGGGCGACGCCGCCGACATCGATCATCTCGATGACTTCCGAGAGGGCCACCTGGCGGGCGCCGACCTGCGGGGCGAAGGGCTTGATGTTGACGACGACGATGTCGATCGCCCCGATGCCCTGGGCCGCGAGCTCCTCGAGCTGGGCCGGATCGTCGCGGCGGGCCAGGATTCCCGCGTAGACCGCCGGGTGGAACGTCTTGACCTGGCCGCCGACGAGCGGCGGGACGTTGGTCAGGTCGGAGACGGCGCCGACCTCGATGCCGTCCTCTGCGAGGTGCTCCCGCGTGCCGTCGGTCGCGTAGATCTCGACCCCCAGGGTCTGCAGCTCTCGCGCGAACACGCTGATCCCGTCGCGACTCGCCACCGAGAGCAGGGCTCGCACCCGGGCTTCCTCCGTCCAGCGTTCGCGGCTAACGCGGGCTGCCCCGATTCGCGACCGTCCAGGCGCTTCCGGGCGCGGCGGGGTCGTCCATCGGCCGGCGGTGCCGCACCTGCGCCCGAGTATAGCGTCCCGGCATGGCATACTCCGAAGCCTCGCCCGGCCTTTTCTACCGCGGTCCGAAAGGGAGAATCCAACCGGTGACGCTGCTGCCCTGGGAATACATGTTCCAGTCGTTCAGCGCCTCGCACTTCCACGACCTGTTCTATCCGATCGCGCTCGGATCGCTCATCCTGCTGGCCGTCCTGTGCGTCCTGTACGCGGTCCGGACGCGTCAGCTCCGCCATCACCCGCCCTATCTCGACCTCTACGAGTGGCTGCTGTGGACGGGGATCATCGCCTTCGGGCTGCTGCTGATCTTCAGCGTCTTCGTGTGGGACTTCATCTTCGTGGTGGCCACGATCGTCACGGCGCTGGTGATCTTCGTCTGGATCCGGTTCTTCCGATTCCCGCCGATCCTGGCCATGTACGAGCAGAAGCTGGCCCGCCAGCGCTACCTGAGCCGCCAGAAATACGCGCACCCCGAAGCGACGATTCGCTCCAAGACCACGCGCCCGGCCCGGGTCGCCCGGACGGCCCCGGCCAAGCGGACGCGCAAGCGCCGCTAGCCGTCGTGGAGATTCGGCGGTTCGGGATCGGCCAGCGGCGTCCCGACGGTCCTCCCGGGACCCTCAACGTGACCGGCGCGTTGATCGAAGCCGGGCCGCACGGGGTCGTTTCGGAGCTGGCCATGGCCCGCCACGCGACGATCGAGACGCATACCAACCCGAACACGACCTGGTTCGTGGTGATCGAGGGCGGCGGCTTCGTCACGGTGGGTCCTGACCGGGCCCGGGTCTTTGCCGGCGAAGCCGTGCTCTGGCCGGCCGGCGTCCCCCACGGCGCTTCGACCGAGCTCTCGGAGATGCGCGCGATCGTGGTGGAGTTCCCGGTCGCCGAGCTGAGCCTGGGTCCGGGCGCGGCGATCGTGTCGGTCACGCCGGCCGGCGCGTCGAGCCTGGTTGGCGTACGACCGGTGGCTCCGGCGGACGGCCACCTCGTCGACGAGCGGCCGGCCCCGTACGACCCCCGCCACGGCGAGCCGCGCTAGGCCTTCGTTCGGGTCCGGCCGCGCGGGCGCGGCTGATGCGGCGCGGCTGATGCGGCGGTGGCGTCCCGGCGTGGCGCCGGTCGTCGGCGCGGCGTGGCTGATGCGGCCGACGTGGCGTCGGCGCGCGGCGGATGCGGCGGTGGCGTCCCGGCGTGGCGCCGTTCGTCGGCGCGGCGGATGCGGCGGTGGCGCGCCGGTCGTCGGCGCGGCGGATGCGGCGGTGGCGTCCCGGCGTGGCGCGGCCGG
>JBEPUS010000125.1:0-7666 GCA_041691435.1 Chloroflexota bacterium | reverse complement strand
ACACGGACGTGATCTTCGTGACGAACAAGGACGTCACCAGCGACGCCGACATCGATAAGACCAAGATGGTCGACCTTGGGCCGCTCAAGGGAACGACCGGGATGCAGGATTTCGCCGTACCCGCCTCGGCCGATGCAATGACCTACCACACGATCGTCCTGTGGGACACCGAGATGACGCACGCGATTGCCGCTGCGCCCTTGCAGTAAGACGCGGGGATGGCGTCCAACACGTCGAAGCATCCGAGGCTGGTCAAATGAATTTCCTGGGCGATCTGGAGCGGGCGTTCGCGTCAGCCGTCTACCCGAACCGTGTGCCGATCGGGATTGTCGTGCTGGCAAGCATTGCCGGCGTCGCGCTGATTGCCCGGCGCCGACGCTGGGATCTTGCTGCGCGGCGCCGGCCGCTTCGAACACTCGGCGGAGTCGTCATCGCAGCGGCCGTTGCCGGGCCCCTGGTCTGGTACCTCGCATCGCCGTTGTTCTTGTCGAGTTCAATCGACGAGCCGCCACCCGTCGCGGCCTCCGAGACACGTCAGAGCCAGTCGGCGCCTACCCAGACGGGTGACCCCACGTTGCCGCGATCGGCGGCGCCCGCCCCGACGGATCCAGCGTTGTCCGCATCGGCCGCGGTCACGCTCACTGGGCGATCCGGTCCGTTCGCAGGCGCCGACGAATTCCATTTCGGGCGTGGCCTGGCCCGCCTGATCGAGACCACGCCGGGGGTCTTCACGGTCCGTTTGGAGCAGTTCGCCGTTCGCAACGGGCCCGATCTCTACGTCTACCTCTCGCCGCTGGCCGATGGCTACGCGACCGACGCGGTCGAGCTCGGACGGCTCAAGGCCGATCAAGGCAACCAGAACTACCGCGTGCCGGAGGGCGCCGATGTGGCCCAGGCGCAAAGCGTCGTGATCTGGTGCAAGCAGTTCGGCGTTGTCTTCGCCACAGCTCCGTTGGAGTAGACCGAGGCGCCGAAACGACGTGCTGCGTCAGCGGCGCGTCATCAAGGATCGGCGATCGCGTCGGGGTTTACCGAGAGACCACCGGCGACTGCACCGAGACGCTCGATATAGCGCACCCAGCCGGCGTCATGGAGGTCGGTTGCGTTGGGCGGCAGGTCACGGTGACGCAGTCGGATCAGGGTGCCGTCGTCGTCATCGATGAGCTCGATCTCGACGGTCGACGACCCAGGCGGGATTGACGGGTGTCCCGTCCAGCCCCAGGTGAACACGACTCGCCGATCCTGGACGAGCTCGACGAACGTGCCGGCTGCGACATCCCCATTCGGCATCGTGACCCTCAGCGAACCGCCGGGCGATGGGTCGATCTCCGCCGCGATCCCCTGCCAGAGGGCCCAGCGGGTGGCGTTCGTCAGGTAGCTGAACACGTCCGAGCGAGGCGCAGGCACCCGGCGTTCGACGATGACGACCCCATCCCTGATCACGGATCCGTCTCGGTGCGACTCGCCGCGCGTCCTGCGCCGGCCTCGATGGCATCGGCAAGCCGATCGAGGGACGCCGCCCACATGGCCTCCAGCACCGGTGCCAGCGACCCGAGATGCGTCTGGTCAACCTGGTAGAAGCGCTGGTTACCGGCCACTCGGACGCGGACATAGCCAGCGTCCCGCAGAACGCCGAGATGCTGGGAGACCGCACCAAAGGACACGTCGAAGCGAGCGGCGATCTGGCCCGACGACAGCTCACGGTCCCAGACGAGCCGAAGGATCTCGCGCCGACGCGGCTGCGCAACGATTTCCAGCGGATCCATTGTCCAGCTATTTTAGCCACTGTTGAAATACGAATCCAGACCTCGTATTGTAGCGGTGACTAAAACGGAAACCCTCGAGGTGGATTGATGGACGACTACGCGATCCAGATGCAGTTCGATATCGCGGCCGATGATCCAACGCTGCGACGCGCGCTGACGACCACCGATGGGATCAGATCCTGGTGGAGCATCCGATCAGACCTCTCGGACGGCCACCTGGAAGTCTCGTTCCCGGATGTGCCCCAGCCGTTCGAGTTCGCTGCTCGCGAGACGCCGGGCGGCATTGTCGAGTGGGTGACCGGCGGGTTTCCCCCCTGGTGGGCGGGCACGACCGTGAGCTGGGCGCTCGCGGCGAATCCCGACGGACCAGGGACGCGACTGTCGTTCCGACACGGCGGCTACGCGGCCGACAACCCGGTCATCCCGATCGTGACCCCGGCCTGGGCGCAGATCGTCCTTCGGCTCAAGGGGTATGCGGAGTCCGGGACGCCCAACCCGTTCTTCTCGTTCTAGCCATGGCCGTCGACATCGTCACGGAGATCGAGATCGATCGGCCACCACGGCAGGTCGCGCCGTACGTCAGCGATCCGTCGAACGCCCCCGACTGGTACGTGAACATCGAGTCCGTCGAATGGAAGACCGAACGCCTGCTTGCGGTGGGTTCTCGGGTGGCATTCGTCGCCAGATTCCTGGGGCGTCGACTCGCATACACGTATGAGGTCGTGGAATTCATCCCCAACCAGCGGCTCGTCATGCGAACGGCCGATGGCCCATTCCCGATGGAGACGACCTATACCTGGGAGCCGGTTGGCGCAAGCGGGACACGCATGACACTCCGGAATCGCGGCCAACCGAGTGGCTTCTCGAGGGTCGGCGCCCCGCTAATGGCCAGCGCGATGCGCCGAGCCAATCGGCACGATCTCGCGAATCTGAAAGCCATCCTGGAACGAATCTCGCCGCCCGCATAGCCCGAAGCCCAAGGCGCCGCCGAGCGAGCGGCGAGAACTTTACCAACGTCCCGATGCCTGCCGAGGGTTGGGCCGAAACGGCCTGTCGTCGAACCTGGCGCCGCATTACCATCGCCCGTCGATCGCCGCTGCGCGTCACCGATTTGTCGCACTCCCGTCATCCATGCGACATCGCGCATCAGCACGCTCTCCGTCAAGACGCCGGGAGGGTCCCGGACAGATGGAGGAACCAGCAATGAAGCGCAGATCCATCCCTCTCGTCGGTGCCCTGGTGGCGCTCCTGACCATCCTCGTCGTCGCGCCGGCCGCGGCCGCCGGGTCGGCAGGGGCGGTCTACACACTTTCGAACTCGGGCGCTGGCAATGCTGTGATCGCCTATTCGCGGTCTTCCGACGGCAGCCTGGCGCCGCTGGGGACGTTCGCAACCGGCGGCCTCGGCGGGACGGGCCTCGGCGGCTCACAGGGTGCCGTCACCCTCAGCGCCGACGGCCACTGGTTGCTGGCCGTCAACGCCGGCAGCAACGAGATCAGCTCGTTCGCCGTCGGGGCCAGCCATCGTCTCACCTTCGCCGACCGGATCTGGTCAGGCGGTTACCACCCGATCAGCGTCACGATCCGCGAAGGCCTCGTGTACGCCGTCAACGACGGCGGCAGCGGGAACATTGCCGGCTTCTCGATCAGCCCAACGGGCGACCTGTCGCCAATCGCCGGTTCGATCCGGCCGCTGAGCACGAGCTCCTCGGGCCCGGCGGAGATCTCGTTCACCCCGGGCGGCGGCACCCTCGTCGTGACCGAGAAGGCCACCAACCGCATTACGACCTATGCCGTGGCTGGCAACGGTGCCGCCGGCGCTCCCACCTCGGTCGCGTCGGCCGGCCAGACACCGTTTGGCTTCGCCTTCGACAACAAGGGCCACCTGATCGTGTCGGAGGCCTACGGGGGCGCTTTCGACGCGAGCACCGTCTCGTCCTACGATCTGTCCGGTGGCAGCGCGAGTCTCATCGACGGCCCTGTGCCGACGACCGAAACGGCAGCCTGCTGGGTGGTCGTGACCAACAACGGCAAATACGCCTACGCCTCGAACACCGGCAGTGGCTCGATCTCGGGGTTCGCCGTCACCAAGCGCGGCAACCTCGGCCTCCTCGACAGCGACGGGGTCACGGGCGTCACGGGCGGCCCGCCGACCGACATGTCGCTGAGCTCGAACAGCAAGTTCCTCTACGCCCGCGTCGGCGCTACGCTTCACGCGTTCCGGGTCAACCACGACGGCAGTCTCGCCGACCTCGGTTCGACCACGGTCCAGGCTGGCATCGTCGGCCTCGCTTCGACGTGATCCACGTGGGTCAGGCCTTGGGCTGACCTCTCTTCGAAGGCCGGGAGTCGGGATCCGACTTCCGGCCTTTGCATATTTGGCCGACGACGTCCGACGGCGGGGCTTTCGAAGCGATCATGAGGGCGCAGAGGCATTCGTCGCGTCCGCGGGTGGTCGTAGTGACGGCAATCGCTGAAACGCGGGTTTGAGGACTCTGTCCACGACGCTGGGCATAGGCTTCGCGAGCCGCTCGAATTCTTGTGAGAGTTCGGCACCGCGGGGTGTCAACTGTCAAGCCCGGACCTGCAGCGCTTCGATCTCTTGCCATCACGGAGGCTTGGTATCCGGACGCGGCCTGACGGGCACTCGCGAGTCGACGAACCGGACTCCGGGGCCAGTGGCAGAAATCGCGCGAGGCCGCCTCCACCCCAGGCCATCGTACCGGCGCACGCCGCGGGACGGCTCGACTCGGATTTCCGCGCTCGCGCCGCGACGCAGACGCGTGGGCATGCGCGTTCTGGCGGTGGCGGTCGCCGTCTGTGCGACCGCCGTAATCCTCGCCTCCCCTCCGCCAGCTCTTGGCGCGACCCGGACCTGGACCGGCCTGGGCATCGGCAACAACTGGAACACCGCGGCCAACTGGTCCGGAGCCAAGGTGCCCGGCGCCGGAGACACCGCCGTGCTCGACGGCACGAGCACAAAGCCCGTGACGATCAATGTCAACATCAACTTGAGCGGCGCGGGCGGCGGCTTGATGGTCAACACCGGCTACACGGGGACGATCTCCCAGGCGGCCGGAGTCACCGTGACCGTCGGGGGGGGTCGGATTCAGCCAGGCCGACGGGTCGTTCGCAGGGGGGACCGCGACGATGACCATCAACGGACCGTTCGCCCAGACCGCGGGGACGTTCACGTCCACGTCAGGCACGATGACGGTCAGCGGATCGTTCTCTCAGACCGGCGGGTCGTTCACCTCGACCGTCGGGACGATGACGGTCACCGGCAATTTCACGAAGGATGCCGGCACGTTCGTCCCGAATGGCGGGATCCTCCGCTTCGCCGGAGGGCCGGCCACGATCGACCTCGGCGAGTCAGCGACGTTCGGCGACGTGACATTCGCGGCGGGAACCAAGACGATCGTGTCGGGGAACACCGTCGTCGTGACGGGCCTGCTCACGCCGTCGGGCTCAGTCGTCAACGTCGGCACCATCGCCGCCCGGGGTCCGATCGCCCAGGCCTCGACCGCCTGAAACGGCCCGACCGGCGCCGAGGGGCCTTGAGGAGGGCCCACCTGCTTGAGTCGATGTCTCGCCGCGAATGAGGGAAGGCGGGCATTCAACGCTGCCGACCCGTCGGCCGAACCGGCTCGCGGCTGCTGAAGTCGACGTGGCGAACGGCGAGCGATCAGGTGACGGGTCTCACCCGCCGTCGGGCGATGAGCGGACGTGGTCGAGGACGGCCGGGTTGACCACGTTGATCGGCGAGCCAGCGGCATAGGCATTGACCTGGTCATACACGTCGGCGAATTGCAGGTCCCACTCATCCTCGGTCACGTAGCCGATATGCGGCGTCGCGATGACGTTGTCGAGATGGAGCAGCGGTTCGTCCCTGTCACGCATCGGCTCGTGCTCGAAGACGTCGATGGCGGCCATCCCGGGCCGGCCAGCTCGCAGCGAGGCGACAAGCGCGCCGGGTTCGATGAGGCCCGCCCGGCTGGTGTTCACGAGGAGCGCCTTCGGCTTCATCCGGGCGAGATCGGCGGTTGACACGATCCCGCGTGTCGCCTCGACGAGCCGAAGGTGGAGGCAGAGCACATCCGCCTGCTCGAAGAACGCCGCCTTGGTTTTGGCGACCTCTTGCCCGTCCTCGCGCGCCCGAGCCAGCGACGGTGGTCGCGACCACACGAGAACGCGCATGTCGAACGCTCGTCCGTACTCGGCGACCACCCGGCCGATCCGGCCATATCCGAAGATCCCGAGGGTCTGTCCTCGCAGGGTGCGTCCGACACCCATCTGCCAGCGGCCCTCCATGAGCGACGCCACCTGTTGCGGCAACTGGCGCATCGCGGCGAGAACGAGCGCCCATGTCAGCTCCGCCGCGGCATAGGACGGCGTGCCGGCGTGCAGGTCGGACGACACGATGATTCCGAGCCGGGTGCAGGCCTCGACGTCGATGTGGGGAAAGACGCTGCGCTGGCTGATCAGGCGCAGACGGGGGAGGCGATCGAGGAGGGCCGCGCGGATCTCGGTCCGTTCGCGGATCAGCACCAGCGCCTCGGTGTCGGCGAGGCGCTCCGCCAGGATGTCGACGCTGTCGACATGATCGGTCCAAACGGTCACGTCGTGGGCCCCGAGCCGCTTGAAGGACGGCAGCGTCGGCAGGGTACCGAACCAGTCGTCGAGGATGGAGACCTTCATCGTTCCCTCCGCGATGGGCCGGTGGTCCCGCGGATTTCCCGGGCGGGACTATTGCCCCGGGTCGGTGACGGCATGGATCGTATCGATCACCGCGTTCGTGACGGTGCTACCGGTACCCGTGACCTTCCGGATGTAGATGTCGTCGACCACGTTGTGCGTCGTCCGATCGAAGGTGAAGGTGCCCCGGGCGCCGGTGAACGTTGCCCCTTCCAGGGCAGTCACCAGGGAGTCCGCCAACGTTCCCGAGCTCTGGAGAGCCTGGTCAAGCGCCCTCATCGCATCCCACATCTCGACGACATAGGCGTTAACGGAAGCGGCCGTTCCGTCCTCCTTCTGGTACGTCTTCGGGAAGAGGTCGAGCAGCGCCCGATTCTCGGGAGTACCGAGCGAGCTCGCCCAGAAGAGGGACGTCGTGATCCCGGCTGCCTGATCCTTGACGGCCGCGACGACGTCCGTGTCCGTCAGCTGGCCGGGTCCGACCAGCTCATAACCGGCGGAGCTCATCCTGGCCGCCGTCCAGGCGCCGATGAATCCCTCGGCGTCGGCGCCGACAAACGCCGCGTAGACGTCCTTGGTTGTCTGCGCCTTGATGGTGGCGACCACCTTCGTCCAGTCGCCGCCAGATGCGACGGCCGAGTGGCCGGTCGCCTTGCCGCCCCCAGTCGCCAGCCCCTCGACAAAGGCGGCCGTTGACTCGGCTCCGAACGTGTCGGCGGCAGCCACCGTATAGAACGTCGTACGACCCTGTTTCGCCGCCCATTCGCCGAGGGGCTCCGAGAGCTGCCAGTTGCTGAACGAGCTCCGGAACAGATAGCGGCTCGCACAGGCGGGTGTGCAGCCGGGCGTTGCGCGGGTCAGGGCATTGCCACTGGCATTCGTGTCGATGAACACGATGTGCTTGCCGTCCACGTACGTCCGGACGGAGTTGGCGCCGTCGTCACCGATCAGGCCGAGGATGACGTCGGAATGTTCCTGTTCGACGAGGATCGTGGCCTTGGTGACGTCGAGCGGGCCGTTGACGGACTCATCGGAGTACGCGAACTGGACAGGACGGCCGGCGAGCATCCCGCCCTGCTGTTGGACATATAACTCGGCCGCTCGCTTCTGGGCGACGCCGAGTTCATTGTTGAGCGCCGATTCGGTGAATGGCAGCAGCAATCCGATGGTCAATGGCGGTGCCGAGCTCGGGCTGACGGGTTCCGA
>JBEPUS010000124.1:0-7721 GCA_041691435.1 Chloroflexota bacterium | reverse complement strand
GCCCACCGCCGAGCCCGGAGCCCGCCGCCGAACCCGGTGCCGCCGCCGAACGCGGGGCCGCGGGACGCGTTAGCCGCGGGCCGCCTGGCGGCGGGATTCGACCGCTTCGGCCACCGCCGAGCGAATCACCGCGGTGAACTCGGCCGGCCGATCGAGGCTCGAGAGGTGGTAAGCGCCCGGCAGCCGGACGAGGCGGCCGCGGCGCGTCTTCTCGAGGAAACGCCGCTCACCCGGTCGCATTGCAACGTCGCGCGCGCCGTTCACGAGCACGACCGTGCCGGGATACGCGGCCAGCCGCGGCAGGAACGGCTCGCCGGCCAGCGAGCGAAGCGCCTCGGAGCCGCCGCGATGGGCAAACCCGGACGTCACGAGCAGGTCGCCGAGACCGTTCGGATAGCGACGCCGGATGAACGCGGCGGTCAACCGGTCGAACGCCACGTGATGGGCCCGGTCGTAGGCCAGGGCGAGGGCCCGGAACGGATGGGCTCGACGGCCGGTCGGCTCGGCGGTGGAGCCCGCCAGGACGAGGGCGTCGGCGATGTCCGGCATCTCGGCAGCCAGGGCCATCGCCACGTAGCCACCCAACGAAAGGCCGACGATGACCGTCGGCACCGTGCCGTCGCTCGCGAGCTGCTCGGCTTCGACGGCAGCGCGGACGACGGCAACCGCCGCGGGCAAGGTGAAGGTCTCGCGCTCGAGGTGGCCATGCCCGGGCAGGTCCACGGCAACCACCCGGTTGGTCGACGCCAGCGCATCCACCTGGGGCGTCCAGTAGGTCCGATTCATGCGGGTCGGGTGAACGAGCACGACGAGTGGGGCGCCGAGCGGACCAAGCGCCGTCCAGCGCGGGTCGATCGGGTTGCCTTGGGCCGCCATCGCTCGAGTCTAGGCGTGGCGCGATCGGCGCGCGCCTGGCTGGCCCCGCGCGCCTGGCTGGCCCCGCGCGCCTGGCTGGCCCCGCGCGCCTGGCTGGCACCCGCCCGCCCGATGCGCAACATCCGGCCACCGGCGGCTACCCTGTCTCGCGTGACCCACCCATCGCCCAGCTGGTCGACGCTGCTGGACATCCTCGACGACTCGGCCGCCCGCTATGGGGATCGGCCGGCGCTCGGCCTGCGCCGTGACGACGGCAGCTCGATGCGCTGGAGCTTCCGCGAGCTGGACCGCCGAACCCGGCTCGTCGCCTGGCGCCTGCGGGCCCTCGGCCTCAAGCCCGGCGACCGGCTCCTGACCTGGTCGCCATCCACGCCCGAGCTGCCCGCCGTCTACTACGGCGCGATCCGGGCCGGCGTGGCGGTGGTCCCGCTCGACCTGCGGATGGCCCCGGACGCGATCGAGCGGATCGCCGACCGGGCCGAAGCATCCCGCCTGGCGATCGGCACGGGGCGCGACTCACCCGATCCGCGCGACGCCCGGCTCGAGCGATTCCCGACATCGACGGTCGAGGCGCTGGCCGCCGAGCCCGGCGAGGGGGATTCGGGGGTCGACTTCCCTTCCGACTGGGAGGCCCAGGTCCTCGCGTGGCCACGACCCCAGCCGGAGGACCTCTTCGAGATCATCTTCACGAGCGGGACCACCGGCAACCCCAAGGGCGTGCTGCTGACGCATCGCTCCATCTGCGAGACGGTCGGGGCCATCCACCACGTCATTCCCCCGCAGGAGCACCGGCTCGTCTCGCTCCTGCCGCTCTCGCACCTGATGGAACAGGTCGCCGCGCTGTTCTACGCCATGACCGTCGGGGGCGACATCCTGTACGTCCGGAGCCGCAACCCACGGGTGATCTTCGAGGCGATCCGCGACCACCGGGTGACGACGATGCTGGTCGTGCCCCAGGTCCTCGACCTGTTCTGGAGCGCCGTGGAGCGCGAGGTCGAGGCGAGCGGCCAGCAGGCCAACTTCAACCGCCTGCGCGCGATCGCCCGGCGGCTGCCCTATCGCGCCCGGCGGATCCTGTTCCGGCGGGTGCACCAACGACTGGGCGGCGGGCTCAACCTGCTCGTCTGTGCCGCTGCGTTCCTGCCTCCCCAGCTCCAGCAGGCCTGGGAGGACATGGGCGTCGTGGTCATGCAGGGCTACGGGGCGACGGAATGCGGCATGGCCTCGGTCACGAGCCGCGAGGATCACGGGCTGGGCACAGTGGGCCGGACGATTCCGCCGATCGAGGTCCGGCTGGCGGACGACGGGGAGATCCAGGTGAGCGGCCCGACGCTGTTCTCGGGGTACTGGCGCGACCCGGAGACGACCGCGGCAGCCTTCAGCCACGACGGCTGGTACCGGACCGGCGATATCGGCCGGCACGACGCCGCCGGCCACCTGATCCTGATGGGCCGGACGAAGGACATCATCGTGCTGCCCAACGGCCTGAACGTCTATCCCGAGGACATCGAGAACGCGCTGCGGATGGCCGGGATCCGAGACAGCGTGGTCGTCGAGACGCGGCCCGGCCGGATCGAGGCGATCGTCCTGGCCCCCGGCTCGCACGCCCTTCCCCAGGGCGGCGACATCCCCGTGCGCAATGCCAGCGGACCACTGGCCGAGGGGATCGACCCGGTGACGCTGCGAACCCAGATCGAGGCGACGGTCAAGGCGGCTAACGGGACGCTGGCCGCACACCAGCGAGTTGCCGCCTGGCGGCTGTGGCCCGAGGCAGATTTTCCGCGGACGCACACCCTCAAGGTGAAGCGCGACCAGGTCCGCGCCTGGGCCGCCGTCGACGAGCCGATCCCGGTCCGCGAAGGCTGATCACGGGCGCTGGCCGCGGGCGCTGGGCGCCCGATCGGGCTCAGCGCGGGCCGCCCGATCGGGCTCAGCGCGGGATCGTGATTCCCACGCCAAACGTGGCGAGCGTTGTCGCGATGTCCGGCGAGCGTGGATCCGTCGAGACGGACGGCGCCCAGTCGTAGAAGAGCACGCACGAGCCGTTCTGCCGCAGCACGAACTGGGTGTCGGGCAGGAACTGAACGCGGCCCTCGCCGCCGCCGAGGTAGGCGGCCTGCTGCTGGGCCGCAGCGTAGGCGCTGCCCGGATCGGGAAACTGGTAGAGGACGATGAAGCCATGATCCGGATCGCCCGGCAGGATCACCTGTCCAACCGTCCGGGGCGCCGAGGTGAGCAGCGCTGATTCGCCCGGGCGGACCGGCGCGGGTGGCTGCAGCAGGGGCAGGCCGGCCGACGCCAGGGTGGTGGTCAGCTGGTTCCAGCAGAGCTGGAGCGTGGCCCCCAGGCTGGCCTGCGACGTGATCGCGACCGATGGCGCCGCGCCATCATTGGCGGCGATGCCGCAGCCGGCAACGATCGCGAGACCCAGGACCAGGCCGGCAACGTGAACGCCGGCTCGCTCGGGCACCCTCATCCCGGCGGCCAGGTCATCGTGCGCCCACCTAGCAGGTGGACGTGGAGATGGCCGACGGTCTGGCCGCCCCACTCGCCAATGTTCGTAACCATCCGGTAGCCGGCGTCGGCGAGGCCGGCTACCCGGGCGAACTCAGCGGCGGCCGCGAAGAGGGCACCGAGCATCGGCCCGTCCGCGGCAGTCAGGTCGGCGGCCGAGGCGATGTGCTCGCGGGGCAGGAACAGGACGTGGGTGGGCGCCCGCGGCGCGATATCGCGGATCGCGATGACGGAGTCGTCCTCGTGCACCCGGCTGGCCGGGATCTCGCCGGCGACGATCCGGCAGAAGAGGCACTCGGGATCTGCGGCGCGGCTCACCACAGCTCGGGCTTCGTGCTCATGAGGAAGCCGATCGTCGCGACCAGCCCGGCCATCGCGTATGAGATGTAGCGCTGGCGGCGCGCTCGCGCCCGCCAGACCTCGTCGTCCCAGGCCGCCCGGATTCCCACGAGCCGATGCAGGTTGGGACGCTGGATGAAGAACGCGATCGCCAGGTCCACGGCGTAGATCGCGAGGGCCACCAGCAGCCAGGTCTGGGCCGCGAGGCGGTAGCCGAGGACCAGGATCAGGCTCACCCCGGTGATCGCCACCCCCGCGCCGACGATCAACGTGCCGCGGCTCTGCATTCGCAGCAGGAGCTGGACGAACGGGTTGCCCGACTCGACGGTGGCCCGCCGTGTTCGCAGCGCGAACGGCAGGAGCACCGACGGCATGAGCAGGGTGATCGCGAGGAGGATGTGGGCGATCAGCAGGATCGGCAACCAGGGCACGGCCAGATTGTAGTCGGGCACTCCGCCCGGACCGGTGGAGCGGCTGGCCCGCCCGCGTTCGTGCCTCCCGGCCCACGGCGTTTGTGCCGTCCTGCCGACCGCGTTTGTGCTGACTAGCGACGGGCGTGCTGCTATTCGACGAATGGCCGTCGATTTGGGGGTTGAGGCCAGGAGCCGGCGGCGGTTCGTGCGGGAACCGACGGCGGTTCGTGACGGAACCACCTGGCCTGTGCCGTCCAGGCGGTCCGGACCTGGTCTGATTCTCGACTACCAGCACGTCCGCCGGTATCCGGCAAAACGGACCTGCGCGACGGTCCTGCGCGACGGTCCTGCGCGACGGACCTGCGCGACGGACCTGCGCGACGGACCTGCGCGACGGCCCCTGCGCGACGGCCCCTGCGCGACGGACCTGCGCCTGGACCGGCGGAGCGGCCCTTGGACCAAGGTCAGGCCGAAGGCCGCTCGAAGTCGAGGGCCACCCAGTCTCCCTCGGCGCTCCGCCGGCGTTGGTCCAGCCCGGCCGCCTCACAGGCCATCCGGACGTCCGCTTCTCGATCGATGAAGATCCCCGACGCGAGGAGGCGTCCTCCGGGCCGCAGCTCCGCGTGCAGGTCGCCGGCCAGCGCGATCAGGAGGCTGGCGATCAGGTTGGCGGCGACCAGGTCGTATGGACCCCGCCGGCTGGGCAGGCTGCCCCTTTGGACGTTCACCCGGAGCTTGTTCCGAGCCGCGTTCGCCAATGTCGCCTCGACCGCGATCGGATCGGTATCAAGCCCGTCCAGGTGCGCGGCGCCGAACAGGCCGGCAGCGATGATGAGGATCCCGGATCCGCAACCCACGTCCAGGATTCGCGCGCCGGCCACGAGGCCTTCGTTTGACCAGCCCTCGATCCCCGCGAGGCACAGCCGGGTGGTGGGATGCAGGCCGGTCCCGAAGGCCATCCCCGGATCCAGGGCCATGACCACGTCACCGGGCTTGCGCCGGTGACGCCGCCAGGTCGGTCGGATGACCAGGCTCCGGCCGATCCGCACGACGGGAAAATGGGCCTTCCAGGCATTGGCCCAATCGGCCTCGTGGACCACCGAGACCTCGAGCTCGCCGATCGGACGCAGGTCGAAGGCCTGCAGATGGCCGAGTGCCGTGCGCACCTCCCGGACGGCCAGCCGGGCGGCGGAGCGGTCACGCCCTGGCAGGTAGGCTCGCACGATCGCTGGCTGGTTCGGATCCACCCGGGCACCAAGGCCCTCGTCAACCAGCTCGAAGCCCGGCTGGACGCTCGTCCCGCCCGGCGCGAAGCGCGAGAGGATCTCGCTCACGGCCTCGACCGCCTCGAGGTCGGCCCGGACGGCGAGCTCGATCCAGGTGTCGCCCGCGCTGAGGCCCTCGTCCTCGGGCGGACCCAGGTCCGCGGCGAGCGGCCCGTCAGCCAAGCGCGTCCTTGACCCGATCGAGGATCCCATTGCCGCTCGTCACGGACTCGTTGGACGTCGCAGCTAGCGCTTCGAGCAGCTCGCGCTGCTTCTTGTTCAGCTTCGTGGGCACGGCCACCTTGACGAACACATGCAGATCGCCCCGGGCGTTGGCCCGGCGCAGATGGGGCACGCCCCTGCCCCGCAACCGGATCTCAGCTCCGGGCTGGGTGCCGGCCTTGATCTCGACGTGCTCGTCGCCTTCGATCGTGGGGATCGTCACCCGCGTTCCGAGGGCTGCCTGGGCGATCGAGATCTCGCGCTCCAGGAAGAGCTCGGTGCCTTCCCGCTTGAGCGTCTTGTGGGCCTGGATATGGACCGCGACGTAGAGGCTTCCGGGCGGCCCGCCGTGCGGTCCGACCTCGCCTTCGCCCGACAGGCGGATCTGGTGGCCCTCGTCGATGCCGGCAGGGACGTTAACCCGCAGCTTCTTGCGCTTCTCGACGCGCCCGTCACCGCGACAGGTCTCACAGGGCGTCTCGACGATCCGGCCTTCGCCGTGACACCGCGGGCAGGGCTGGACGTTGACCATCTGGCCCAGCATCGTCTGGCGAACGCTGCGGACTTCACCGCGGCCCTCGCACTGGGGGCAGGTCTTGACGTCCGTGCCCGGCTTGGCGCCGGTCCCGTTGCAGGTGGTGCAGCGGTCAAGGACCGGAAATTCGATCTCCTTGTCCGTCCCCAGGACCGCTTCGGCGAACGTGATCCGCAGGTCGTAGCGCAGGTCCGAGCCGATGTTCGCTCGCCCGGTTCGCCGCCCGCCAGCCGCTGCCCCGCCGAAGAATGCATCGAAGATGTCGCCCAGGCCGCCGAATCCCTGGCCGAAGCCGGCCCCGCCGGCGGCGCCGTCGACGCCGGCCTTGCCGAACATGTCGTAGGCCTGCTTCTTGGTGGGATCGGACAGGACCTGGTAGGCCTCGTTGATCTCCTTGAAGCGCACTTCGGAGCCGTCGTCGGCGTTGACGTCCGGATGCCATTTCTGGGCCAGTCGCCGGAACGATCGCTTGATGTCGGCGTCGCCGGCGGTCCGCTCGATCTCGAGGATCTCGTAGTAGTCGCGCTCAGTCACCATTCGATGGCCAAGGATACGAGAGGCGCGCGCGAGGCGTCCCCCAGCTCAGGCCGAGGGCGTGGTCGGGCCGATCGCGGATGCTGACATCCTGCGGCCGAATTTGCTCAACTCCGTGCCTTTCGGCCACAGGCCCAGAGCAGAGTTCGGGATCCCGAGCCATCGAGCCGGATTCGATCAGGGCGGCACCAGGCGATCGCCGTCGCGCCGTAGGTGGGAGGCACGGGTGGCCAGATCCGCCAGGAAGGCGGAGCGATCGTCCGGGGAAATCGCCACCGGGTAGCCGGTGCCGGTCACGATGTCGAGCCGGTCGAATGAGAGTGCCGGGCTGGCGAGCAGACTGTGGCTGGGCCGTACCTCGCGTATTGTGCGATACGCGATCCGTGAGCGCATCAGTCCGAATCGAATGACGAGAACTTCGGGCTCAAGCAGGTACTCCACCGGCCAGACGACCCCCGCGTACAGGGCGATCACCGCGAGGACCACTAGCCACCCGAGAACCGCCTCCTGCAGGTCGCGCGTGAACTGCACCGCCACCGCCGCGAGCACCGCGATGAGCGGCACCGCGAGGAGGACCAGGCCGACCCACCAATCCATCTTCGATCGGTAGCGTTTGGTCATGGCGGTCACGTGTCCTGTCCGGCGACCCACGCCGATCATAGCCGTCGCCGGTCGGCGAGAAGGTCAGTCGTGTTAACGAATCTGGCGCGACCTGGCCGATTCGGGCGTGGGCATTCGGCTACGGGCCCTTAGACCGACGGCGGGCTGATGATCTCGGTCGGCACCTCGCCGAACACCGAGCGCAGGGCCGCCGCGGCTCCAAGCAGGGCCGACGACTCGGCCGGGATGATCAACTTGGCGTTCGGACTGGCGGCGAACTTGGACAGCGTGTCGAGCTGGAGGATCGCGACCAAGGTCGGGCTGGGCGCCGCCGCGGTAATCGCGTCGTACACCGTCTTGATCGCGGCGGCGCGGCCCTCGGCCTCGAGGATCGCAGCCTGCCGGTTGCCCTCGGCGCGCAGG
>JBEPUS010000123.1:0-7748 GCA_041691435.1 Chloroflexota bacterium | reverse complement strand
CGTTGAGCGAATCGATCCGGTGGAAGGCGATGCCGGCGCGCAGGGCCGACCGCGCCTTCGCAGACCGCGCCTTCGCCGACCGCGCATCGCCGACCGCGCGGCGGGGTTGAGGCGACGCAGAAGCGGCGTTAAGGCGCCGAATGCTCGCTCCATGGGCATTCTGCGGGGTAGCCCGGCCTCAGGCTCAATCGACACCGGGACGAACGACAGATCCTCAGCGATCTGAGCGGCGGTCCACGCTCACTCGACGGCCTGCTGGCTGTCAGCCGGGACGAAGCAAGGACGCGATGAGCTCAAGGCCGCTCGCCAAGGTCCACGAGCGCCGTCAGCTTCCGCCAGTGCCTCTTGGATCAGGCTGGTTCCACGTAGCCCCGGACACAGAGACGGCCCGGACCACCACCAGCGGTGACGTCCGGGCCGTCTGCTCGCGAAGGGCCGGTTACGCGGTGGCGTAGGCCGGAGCGGCGGTCTGCTCTCGATCGTCGGTCGCGGCGACCGAGGCCGACTTGAAGCCCTTGAAGGTGAGCCACAGGCCCAGGAAGAGCTCCCAGATGATCTCCGGGATCGTGAGGATGCCCTGCGCGGAGGAGCCCTGCGGGATCACGCCCATCAGGACAGCGGCACCTGAAATGGCGAGCAGTGGACCTCCCACGATGCCGAGGAGCGCCATCCGCCGCGATACGAGGCCGGACTTGTACAGCAGCAAGCCCAGGATCAGTCCGGTTCCGATTCCGTCGGTGAAGCCGGGGCCGAGCAGGAATGTCCAGTCATGGATGACGTGGAGCGTCTTGCCGATGGTGAGGAGCGAACCGGCATCAGCGGCCGTCGCCGTCTGGCGGAGGGTCACGATAGCCAGCAGGCTCAGGATGCCGACCAGGATGAAGGTGCACTCGACAATCCGGGCGGCGACGTAGCTGAGGGCGAGGGCCTCGCCCTGGCGCTTGAGCAGTGGGAACAGCACAACCGCGCAGCCGATATTGGTGAGGATGAGCATGAGCTCGAGGAACGCGCCCAGAAACACTCGGGTGTCCGCGCCGGCGCCGGTGATGTAGCCGGAATCGCTCAGAACAGGTCCGTATGCGAGCACCCCGCCGATGGAGGTGATGAACGTGAGGATGAAGAGCACGCCCACGGCGAGCGCGGTCTTTCGGTGGTCGCCCATGGGGGCCCGTTTCGTCGGAGCCATGCGGGTGTTGGTTGTCATTGTCGGTGTCCTTTCGTATCTGCCTTGGGGATCGAGTCGGTCGTGGACTTGGCTCTGGAACTGCGGTCATTGGCGGGCACGTCCCGCGAGATCGAGACGAGCGGCATGCCCAGGTCACGAATGCGCTGGAGCACACCGTGGAGCGCAGCCTGGTCGGTGATGGGACCGCTGATGAGCGTGATCCCGTCCCCCTCTCGACTGACGGTCAGTCCGTCGAACCAGGCTGACCAGCGCTCGTCTAGGTGCCCGGTCAGCCGGATCTCATAGCGTCCGGCCTCGGGGCGATCGCCTCTCGTGGTTGTGTCGGTCATCGCGCTCCTTTCCTGGCGGCATCTCCGGCCGGCTGTACCGGCCCGGGTCACTCCGACCAAGGTGGAAGCGGACGTGGTGAGTGCGCATCACCACACGTGATGATTGACCTGGTGATTTCTTACTCGGAGGTCGACGGGGTCAGCCGGCTGGGCGCTCGCGGGTCCGGGTCAGCAGGCTGAGCTCGGCTGCTCGGCTGACGGCAGCCCGGCGGCTGTTCACGCCAAGCTTCGCGTAGACATTCTTGGTGTGCGTGCGGATCGTGTTCAACGAGACCGTGAGCTCGCGAGCGATCCCGGGGCCGTCGAGATCGCTGGCCAGCAGTCGGAGGACCTCGAGCTCACGCTCGCTGAGTGGTTCGACCAGTGATTGATCGGCGGGCAACCGTCCGGTGGCCACGCCGGCGGCCGCGAGCAGGCGGCGGACATAGGCCGATGCGTTGCGCTGGCTGGCGGCCAGCTTGAGCAGGCCAACCATCGGCGCACCCTCATCCAGGAAGACCCGGACGTAGCCTTCGGGCTCGGCCAGCGCGACGGCTCGTGCCAGCAGCGAGAGCGCTCCCGTTGGCTCATGCAGGGCATGCCGGCCAAGTGCCTGGACGACCAGGATGTCGATCGTGCTCCCGTTCCGCCTGCCCGCCTCTGCCCCGGAAAGGAGGCGCTCCGCGAGCTCGATCACGGCACCGATCGCGCGGTCGCTGGCGTCTCGCCTGCCCTGCGCCAGCAGCAACCTGGCAAGGGTGGCGTGCTCGAACTCGTGGAGGTAGCTGAGCTCGTCCGCGGTCGTGATCCCATGCTCCCGCGCCCAGCTCCCGGCCTCGGCCAGCTTCCCATGGGCGATCCATAGCCTGGCTCGGACGGCGGCGATGGGTCGCACGTCGGGCGAGAAGTCACCGAGGTAGACGCGCTCGGCCTCGTCGAGCAGCGCGGCAGCTCCCTCGAGATCCCCCTGCACATGCCGGATCCCGGCCGCCGCGACGCGCCAGCGGTAGGGGTTCTGCGGAAAGCCCTTGTCTTCACCCAGCTCACGGCCCAGGCGCAGCTGCTGCGTCGCGCCGGCGAGGTCGTTACGTTCCAGGAGGAGGCTGCTCATGCCCACGTGCATGTCCGCCGCTCCGCGCAGTGGGGGTTCGCCCCGGCTCCAGGCGAGCTGCAATCCCCGCTCATATGTCCGCAGCGCGTCGTCGAGCCGCCCCTGGCCAATCAACAGGTCGGCCTGGATGATCGAGCCGCCGACCACGTCGGTGACGTGTCCAGCCCGCTCCAAGCCGGCCATTCCGTCTGCGTACCAGCGACTGGCGCCTTCGAGATCCCCGTTCGTCCAGTCGACGAGTGCCAGCAGGGCCGCCACGCCTCCGCGACCTACGTGGTCATCCTCGGGAATCACCTCGAGCGCATGGCGGGCGCGTTCCACCGTGCCAGCCATGTCACCGAGCATCCGGGCTTGAGCGACGCGGTAGAGGGCGATGGCGCTCGGCAGGCGGCGGAACTCCGCGTCGTCCACGACGACCATCGTCGCATCACCCGGTCGCCCTGCGGTCAGTGCCGTTTCCAGCCAATCCTCCGCGGCGGTGAGGAGTGCCTCCACGCCTTCGAACTCCCCGATTGCCATCAAGGCGCCGGCATATCCGACGCTGAGGACGGGCCTGACCTGGAACAGCTCGTCTGGGAGGGCCTCGAGCCAGCCGCGCAAGGTCCGCTCCTGGCGTGCCCGGCGCGTCTCGGGGATCGCCAGCTCGATCAGGTCCGCCGCTCGCTCGTAGTCCCCGGCCGCCATCGCATGGCGGATGGCCTCGGATCGCTCGCCGTTCTCTGCATACCACGCACTCGCCAGGCGATGCAGGCCCGGCACCTCGTTGGCTCGCTCGTCCACGAGTCTCGCCCGCAGGACGTCGGCAAACAGGTGGTGGAAGCGGTACCAGCGACGACGGTCGTCGAGTGGGACCAGGAACAGGTTGCCCCGGTCGAGCGCCGCCAGGGTGGCCCTGCCGCCGTCCTGGCCCGTCACGGCGGCGCACAACGAACCGGTCATGCGGGTCAGGATCGAGGTCTTGAGCAGGAAGCTCCGAATCTGCTCGGGTTGACGCTGGAGGACCTCTTCGACCAGGTAGTCGACGATGTAGCGGTCCTCTCCGGCAAAGCTGGCAATGAAGCCGCCTGGATCGGTCCGACCCTGTAGCGAGATCGCGGCGAGCTGGAGCGCGGCAATCCAGCCCTCGGTCCGTCCCTCCAGCGCCTCGACGTCCGGCGCATCAAGCGCCAGGCCCATCGCCTCGTTCAAGTAGGTCGCAGCTTCGTCGGAGGTGAAGCGCAGGTCAGCGGCGCGGATCTCGACGAGCTCACCCCGTGCACGCAGACGGGCCAGGGGCAGCGCCGGATCCGCCCGGGTCGTGATCACGACGTGGAGCCGGTCCGGCATGCGCTCCAGTAACAGGCCCAGCCCATCGAGGATCTCAAGCCGCTCGATCACGTGGTAGTCGTCGAGCACGAGGACGACGTCACTGGTCATCGCGGCGAGCTCGTTGACGAGCGCGGCCACCACGGCTTCGGTCCGCGCTTCGCCGGCTTGGAGGAGACCGAGCGCGGTCGTGCCAACCTCCGGGGCGACGGACTGGAGGGCGCGCACGAGGTACGTCCAGAACGTCGCCGGCTCGTTGTCCCCCGGGTCGAGGGAGAGCCACGCTGCCCGGCGTCCGTCGAGCGGCGTCGCCGCCAGCCATTCGGTCACCAGGGTCGTCTTGCCGAAGCCCGGTGGCGCGGAAATAAGCGTGAGCTTTGACTCGATCCCCCGGTCGAGTCGCAGGCTCAGTCGCGGACGGGGCACCGAACCGCGCCGCGGCCGTGGGGCGTACAGCTTGGTCGCGAGCAACGGCCCCGGGACACCACCGACTGCCATTGACTCGCTGCCCATGCTCAGGAGTAGTAGCTCCGCCCAGACGAGCGCAGGCTCTCGGCGACTGTCTCAATGGCTGTGCCGGCCGAACGAGCGTCGGTCTCGCCCTTCACGAGTGCCTGGACCTGGTTGCCGATCTCCACGTCGATCTCCGGCTCCCAGAGCCAGTTGAGCGACGTGACGGCGTCATCGAGCATCGGCAGAAACTCCTTTGCCACTGCGTTGCCGATCTCGACGTTCGACGCGCTGATCGGCGAGTAGAACTGGGTGCCCTGGGTCACCGCCCGGTCCACCTCCGGGCGACTCGCGTACTCAAGGAACGCGTAGACGTCTGCACGGCTTGCTGCGGCTTTGGCTGGCAGGGCGAATCCGGTCCAGGACAGGAGTGGGCGAGCCCTTGAAGCGCCCTCGACGAGGGGCAGCGGCGCGACGTGCAGGTCGAACGGGCCGGTGGGTGAGCCCGCGAGGAGCTGGGGCAGGAGCCAGGTCCCGTTGTAGGTCATGGCAGCCTTGCCCTGGAGCACGAGCTGTTGCATCGTCGCGTAGTCGGTGGCACCCGACCCCGCGAGCAGGACACCCGATGTCGCCAGGCCGGCGATCGTCTGGAAGGCCTCGATCCATTCGGGGCTGTCGTAGCCGACGTCGCCCTTGACGGTGCTCTCGACGAATGCCAACGGATCACCGCCCCGCTCGGCGATCATCGGCAGGACCCACATGACCAGTAGTGGGTTGAAGAACGCATCGCCCGAGCAGTGCACGAGAGGCGCTGCGCCCAGTGCTGCCAGCGGCTCAACCATCGCCTGGAAGTCGGCGATCCTCTTCGGTGGCTCCAGCCCCGCCTTGTCGAGAATCGCCTTGTTGTAGAACAGGCCGGTCGTCTGCAGGCCCCGGGTCATCGCGAGGGGAAAGGCCCGGGTCGTCGTCTCACGCAGGCCCCCGAGATGGAACTTTGGCGGGACCCGCGCGAGGGTGGCGGTCAACTTCGGGTCGGCCCCAAGGTCAGCCAGCAGGCCATCACGCGTCCAGGCTCGAATGAACAGGCCATCGATCATGAGCAGGCCGACGGGCTCGCCCGATGCAATCGAGGCGCGCGCGAGACGGTCCCACTCGGGGCCGCCGCCCGGCAGCGCCCGGACGTCCCAATCGACGCCGGCGTGCTGGGCCTTGAAGGTGTCGAAGACCTTCTTGAGGGCGGGCTCGGTGCTCGGGTCGCCGGCTCCCGTGAGCAGCGTGATAGAGCTCGAGCTGCCCGCCGGCCCTGGGCTGCCACCTTGCGCCGTACATGCCCCAAGCAGAGTGCCCACGACGCCGCCGGCCGCGATCAAGGCGCCCAGCTTGAGCACCTCGCGGCGATCCAGCGAGCGGGTCCATACGCTCGCGATGGTCGGATCAGGTCGCTTCAATCTGCCTCCTGGACGAACTGGCGTCGGAGATCCCGAGAGCCGTCGTTCGCAGGGGCCGGGCGCCGGGCGAGTATGGTTCGGCTGGTCCGATCCTGCTCGCGAGTTGTGATGCTCCGATCTTCTCTGTGGGGCTCCCGCCGCGAACGCCTTATCGACTTCCTGTTCCTCGCGCCGACGCTGGCCCTCCTGGCCGCCTTCCTTGGCTATCCACTGGCCTATGGCCTGGTCCTCAGCCTCCACGACACGCGCGGTTTCGACCTCGCCGGGTTCGTCGGCCTCGACAATTACGCCCACGCGCTCCTCGGCGACGCCGTGTTCCACGAGAGCCTGTTGAACACGATCCTGTTCACCGGCGCGGCCGTCGTCCTCCTGACCGGGCTGGGCCTGTTCCTGGCGGTCCTCGTCGCCGATATGAAGCGCGGTCGGACGTTCTTCCGGCTCGCCTTCTTCGCACCGTTCGTGCTGGCCTCGGTGGCCGTCGGAGCGGTCTGGAAGTTCCTGTACGCGCCGTATTTCGGTGTCCTGCCGGCGGTGGGATCGGCGATCGGGCTCAACACGCAGACGGTCGCCCCACTCGCCGATCCGCACACTGCGCTGTGGGCCATCATGCTTGCCTTCCTGTGGCGGTTCGCTGGCTTCAACATGGTGGTGTACCTGGCGGCGATCCAGAACCTTCCTCGTGAGTACTACGAGCAGGCGGTTCTCGAAGGCGCCGGCAGGTTCCAGACGTTTCGGCGGGTCACGTTCCCACTGCTCTGGCCACAGACGTTCACGCTGGTGCTGCTGACCACCCTCGGAACCCTCCGGATCTTCGACATGATGTGGGTGATGACCGAGGGCGGGCCTGGGCACGCCACCGAGACCGTCGCGACTGACGTCTACACAACCGCCTTCCGGTTCCTGCAGGTTGGCTACGCCCAGGCCATGGCGATGATCCTGCTCGTCGTGATCCTGGTGCTCACGGCGGTCGAATACCGGGTCCTGGGTCGGCGGGCAGAGGCGGCCAGCTCGTGACGCACCTCTCGCGGCCTCGACCCCGGACGGTCCTGCTGATCGTCCTGGCGCTCGCCTGGTTATACCCAGTGGCATGGACCCTGACGAACGCGATCCGGTCGAGCGCCGACATCTACCGCGCTCCACTCGACCTGCCCTTGCCGCCGGCCATCGCGAATATCGGCGCGGCCTGGGACCGGGGGCAGCTCGGCGTTGCGCTGCTGAACTCGACGTATGTCACGGCGCTGACCGTGGGACTCGTCCTCGTGCTGTCCGTCACCGGGGCGTATTCGCTGACGCGCCTGCGGCCACCGCACCGGGCGCTGCTTTTCTTGCTCGTGCTCGCGCCGCTGACCGTGCCGTCTGAAGTCCTGATCGTGCCGCTCTTCTCGATGTTCCGTGCCCTCGGCTTGATCAACAGCCTGCCCGGCCTGGCGCTCTACAACTCGGTGGCCGACGTCTCGTTCGCCACCGTGATCCTGACCGGCTATTTCCGCTCCATCCCACAGGACGTGATCGACGCCGCGCGGGTCGACGGAGCCAGCCGAATCGCGGTCCTCCTGCGGATCGTGATCCCGCTCGCGCGCCCGGGGATCCTCGCCATTGCCGTGCTCGTTGCGGTGCTCGCCTGGAACGACTTTGCCGGGGCGCTCGTGCTCATCCAGAAGCCCGACTCGTTCACGATCCAGCTCGCCCTGAGCCGCTTTTCCACGTTCTACGCCACCGACCAGGGACTCACGTTTGCCGGTATGGCGATTGCGATCGTCCCGCCGTTACTCCTTTTCGTGGCACTCCAACGCACCTTCATCTCGGGTTTGACCGCGGGCGTGGTTCGTCGCTAGCCGACCATCCTGGACGCCGCACTGTTCCGAGCCATTTCCCTTGCGCGCAAGAAGGGTGCGGGTCCACGCCGACCGCGCCTTCGCCGACCGCGCCTTCGCCGACCG
>JBEPUS010000122.1:0-7774 GCA_041691435.1 Chloroflexota bacterium | reverse complement strand
CGCCGGTCCGGACCGGCGCAGGAGTGCCCCGATCCGTGCCTGCAGCTCGGCCATCCCAAATGGCTTCGCCAGGTAGTCGTCCGCGCCTGCCTCGAGGGCGGCCACCTTGTCCGCCTCCCGGTCGCGCGCGGAGAGGATGAGGATCGGGGTCCCGCCGCTCGCCCGGACATGCTCGACGATCACCAGGCCGTCCTGGTCTGGCAGGCCGAGGTCGAGCAGGATCACGTCAAACGCGCCGTCCTCGAAAGCCTCGAGGGCCGTGGTGGCGACGGCCGCCTCGGTCACCACGAAGCCGTGCTGGTTGAGCAGGGCGGCGATCTGGTTGCGCGTCTCCGGGTCGTCCTCGACGAGCAGGATGGTGGTCCCTGGGTTGGTCTCGATCATCGGCCGGACCTCAGGCCGCGACCTTGAGCTCGAGGTCCATCGCCAGGCCGCCGAGCTCGCTGGGACGGGCCGTGATCCGCCCGCCCATCGTCTCGACCAGGCCGCGGACCACGGCCAGCCCGAGCCCGGTGCCCCGCCGGGCGCCTTCGCCGTGCTGGGGTACGCGATAGAACTTGTCGAAGAGCCTGGGCAGGGCATCAGCCGGCACGCCGGGGCCGGCATCCTCGATCGTCAGGCCGATCCGATCGTGGCCGAGCTCGCGGGCGGAGATCCGCACGGCGACCCCCGGCCCGGCGTACTTCGCGGTGTTCTCGAGCAGGTTGGTGAGGACCTGGTCGATGAAGACCTCGTCGATGTCCACGGGTGGCAGGTCCCCGGGGATCCGCACCTCAATCGGGCGCTGGCCCAGGCTCGCCGCCAGGCGCTCCAGCACATCGGGGATCAGGTCTTCGAGGGGGAAGGCCGAGTGGCGCATGACCAGGCCGCCAGCCTCGATCCGGCTCAGGTCGAGGATGTTCGAGACGAGCCGGTTCAAGCGTTCGGCTTCACGGTCGATCGAGGCCGCGGTGGCGCGTTCATCTTCCGGCGACCAGTGCACGCTTGGGTCCATCAGGCTGCCGGCGGCCGCCCGGATCGAGGCGAGCGGGGTGCGCAGGTCGTGCGAGACGGAGTCCAGGAGCGCGCTCTTGAGGGCGTCGCTGCGCCGGGCGACCTCCATGGTCATCGTCTCGCGGACCAGCCGGTCGCGCTCCAGGGCCCGCCCCAGCTGGTCTGCGGCGGCCGACAGGACGCGGGTCTCGGGGCCCTCGGGGAGGCCTTCCTGGCGGGTGCGCCGGGCCCAGATCGAGCCGAGTCCGCTGCCGTTCGAGAGGATCACCACCCGCAAGGTGATCTCGCTCGGCGAGCCAGTGCGCGGCCCGGCCTGCGAGGCGAGCTGAGATCCGGCCTGGGGGCCACCTCCCACGTGGACCTTGACCCACTCCGCGGGGACGTCGCCGGGCATCCGGCGCAGGACGAAATGGACCGGTGGCGGTGCGATGTCCGCCGGCTGGCCGGTGTCCGCAGCGATCCGCTCCGGGCTGCCGGAGCCGCCGATCCCGATCCACACCCGGGACATCCGGGTCTCCACCCGCAGGAGGTCGGCCACGGTCACCATCGCCGGCCCTGCGGATTCGGCCCCCGCCAGGGCCCGGCTGATCTGGAAGAGTGCCCGGGCGATCCGTTCGCGGGTTTCGGCCTCGCGGGCGCGATCGCGCTGGGCGCCGGCCAGCCGCCCGCACACGATGCCCACCACCAGCAGGAGGATCAGGTTGAACCATTCCTCGACGGTCGCGACCGTCAGCGTGAAGCGCGGGTTGACGAACAGGAAGTCGTACAGCAGGAAGGCGGCGACGGAGCCACCGATCGCGGCTCGCGTGCCGAAGGCGACGGCGAGGGCAACGACGGCGAGGAGGTAGGCCGCCGACGGGTTCGTCACCCCCAGCTGCCCCTGCAGCACCGCGACGAGTGCGCTGGCGGCCACCAGGGCCAGGGCCCCGGTCACCAGCATCACCCCGGTCCGCCGGGAGACGGATTGCCGGGCGAGCTGGTCCATGAGCGCGAAATTCATCCCCTGAACCTTGGCGCCTGGATCAAGAGGCAGCCTTCGTGAGCCGCGTCACGCACCTCAACAGGCACTCAATATTTCGCCTAGCCGGGATCGACGACGGCCTCCGGCAGCAGGACGCGGTAGCCCACCCCCGGCTCCGCCACGAACACCTCGAAGGCGCCCGCTGCGGCCAGCTTGCGGCGCAGGCGGCTCACGTAGACGTGGACGTAATGCGACTCATCGGCGTAGGCCGCGCCCCACACGGCGCGGAGCAATCGCCCGACAGTGACAACACTGCCGGCCCGGCCAAGGAGCACCTTGAGCAGCTCGTATTCTCGCGGCGTGAGGTCGAGGGGCGCGTCCCCGACGCGGACTTCACGCCGGGCGATGTCCAGCGACACTTGGCCCACCGTCAGCAGGCCCCCGGCGTCCGCCAGCGGCCCGCCGGCCCGCCGGAGCAGCGCGGCGATGCGCGCCCGGAGCTCGGCAAGTCCGAACGGCTTCGTCAGGTAGTCGTCGGCGCCGCGCTCGAGCGCGGCCACCCGATCACGCTCGTCGCCGCGTGCCGAGATCACCAGGATCGGCGTGGCCGCGTCTCGCCGAATCTGGCCGATGATCGAGAGCCCATCCCGGTCGGGCAGGCCCAGGTCGAGCAGGATCAGGTCGGGCCGGCGATCCTCCCAGGCGCGCAAGCCATCGGCCGCCGTGCCCGCCTCGTCCACCCGGAAGCCGTGCCCGGCAAGGTTGGCCACCAGCGCCCGGCGCATGGGCTCGTCATCCTCGATCAGGAGCAGCAGCGCGCCGCCGAGGCTCACGCCGGCCAGGTCTGTGACACCGGGCCATCGTACGGCCCGTCGGCCGGCCACGAGGCGGTGGTACCGTGCGATTCGACCCGCCCACTCCTTGCTCCGGCCCCTGGAGGACCCATGCGCTCGAACCGACGGCCGGCCGGCCTGGCCGATGACCTCGCGATCAACCCGATGTTTACGCAGGACAGCCAGCAGAAGCCGGTGCCCAGGGATCGCTTCCCGAGCCGGGGGATGCTCCCGGACACGGCCTACCAGCTGATCCACGACGAGCTCCTCCTGGACGGCAACTCGCGCCAGAACGTGGCCACGTTCGGGACGACGTGGATGGACCCGCAGGCCCAGGCCCTCATGGCCGAGACCTTCGACAAGAACATGATCGACAAGGACGAGTACCCCCAGACCGCGGAGCTCGAGACGCGCTGCGTCCGGATGCTCGCCGACCTGTGGCACGCGCCGAGCGTTGGCGTGCCGGGGGTCTCGACGGTCGGCTCCTCGGAGGCCTGCATGCTCGGCGGCCTGGCGATGAAGCGGCGCTGGCAGGAGCGGCGGCGGTCGGCCGGGCTGTCCACGGACCGGCCGAACATGGTGGCCGGGGCCAACGTCCAGGTGGTCTGGGACAAGTTCTTCAACTACTTCGAGATCGAGCCCCGCCTCGTGCCCCTGGAGGGTGACCGTCTTCACATCGGGCCGGCCGAGGCGGTTGCGCTGTGCGACGAGAACACGATCGGCGTGGTGGGCATCCTGGGCTCCACGATGGACGGCAGCTATGAGCCGATCGCCGAGATCGCGGCGACCCTCGACGGACTCCAGGCGCGCACCGGGATCGATGTCCCACTCCACGTGGACGGCGCGTCGGGCGCGATGGTGGCCCCGTTCCTCGAGCCGGACCTGGCCTGGGACTTCCGCCTGCCGCGGGTCGTCAGCATCAGCACCTCCGGCCACAAGTACGGACTCGTCTACCCGGGCGTGGGCTGGGTGCTCTGGCGGGACCAGGCGGTCCTGCCCGAGGACCTCATCTTCCACGTCAACTACCTGGGCGGCGACATGGGCACGTTCACCCTGAACTTCTCGCGCCCGGGCTCGCAGGTGGTGGCCCAGTACTACACGTTCCTGCGCCTGGGCTTCGATGGCTACCGGCGGGTCCAGCAGACCTGTCGCGACGTGGCGATGTCGCTGGCCGCGAAGATCGAGAGGATCGGCCCGTACGAGCTGCTCAGCCGGGGCGATGAGCTGCCGGTATTCGCCTTCAAGCTGAAGGACGACGTGACCAACTTCACCGTGTTCGACGTCTCCCGGCGGATGCGTGAGCGGGGCTGGCAGGTCCCGGCGTACACGATGCCCCCGAACCGCGAGGACCTGGCCGTGCTCCGGGTCGTGGTCCGCAATGGGCTGTCCAGCGACCTCGCGGCACTCTTCCTGGCCGATCTTGTCCGGTTCACCGGGGAGCTCGAGGCGCAGCCCGGTTCGCACGTCAAGGCGGTCGCCTCGTTCCGTCATTGAGGCCCGCGTTCGGCGACTTCCGGGTGTTTCGCGTCGGGGACTAATAGGCCGCGCCCGAAGTACCACCGGACCGGGGCCCCGGGCACGGTCCGATGGGACGATCCGAACGCGATGCAGAACACCATTCGGCCCGCCACGCTGCTGCGTGCCCCGATTCCGCCGGCGTTGCTCGCGGCGGTCTCGGTCGGGGGCTACGGCATTGTCCGGCTGGCCGCCGGCGTCCACGACCCATTCGGCATCGGCCTGGCTGCCGTGCCCCTCTTCGTGGCCGCCGTCTTCCTGGGCCGGCGGGCAGCCCTCCTCGTGGCCCTGGCCATCGCGTTGATCACGGTTGGACCCATCCTGGTGCTGCGTACCCGCAGCGCGCTCGATTGGAGCTCGATCGCCGAGTTCGTGATCCTGGCCATCTCGGCGATCTTCCTGCGCCTGGCCTTCGGCCGGGTGGCCGCCCGCGATGCCTCGCGCGCCGCCCGCGAAGCCACCCTGAACGATCGGATCGAATCGGTCCTGGGCATTGCCCAGCGTTTGACGACGAGTCTCGATCGAACCGAGGTCTTCCGGCTGATCGTCAGCGAGATGAACCGGGCGGTGGTCACCGACGCGACCACGATCCGCATCCGGCGCGGCGACGCCCTCGAGCTCGTCGCGTGGGCCGGCCTGACCGACGAGATCGCCGGCCGGCTGCCCGTGCTCGCGACCAGCGAGGACTGGTTCCAGGAGATCGAGCACAGCCGCCGGCCGTGGTACCGGGACGATGTCGAGACCGACCGGCGCTCGGAGGCTGGCCGGCAGCGCTACGAGCGCTACGACCCGGTGGTGGCCATCGCCTCGGAGCTGGTCGTGCCCCTGCTCCAGGACGAGCGGGTGATCGGCGTGATGAGCGCCGTCTCGTTCGCGCGCCGCAAATGGACGTCCGGCGACATCGAGTTCGCGGAGGCCGTGGCCACCCATGCCTCGATCGCCATCCACAACGCCGACCTGTTCGGCGAGGCCCAGGTCCGGGCCGGCCAGCTGGCGGTCCTCCAGGCAGCGTCGGCCCGGATGAGCCGGCAGAACACGATCGAGTCGGTGGGCCGGGCGATCGTCGAGGAGATCCGCCAGATCATCGACTACCACAACTGCCGGGTGTACATGCTCGAGGAGGACGCCGAGCTCCTGCCGATCGCCTTCGAGGGCGTGGTGGGTGCCTACGAGAAGGTCGATTTCGAGCTCCTGCGCACCCGCCTGGGCGAAGGCTTCACCGGCTGGGTGGGCATGCACGGGCTGCCCCTCCTGATCAACGACGCGAACAACGATCCGCGCGGCGCCACCATCCCGGGCACCGACGAGGTCGACGAATCGATGCTCGTCGTGCCGATGCGCTACGACGAGCGGGTGATCGGCGTGATCACCCTCTCCAAGCTGGGCCTGAACCAGTTCGACGAGGACAATCTGCGGCTGCTGTCGATCCTGGCCGACCAGGCCGCGACCGCCGTGGAGTCGGCCCGCCTGCTCACCCGCAGCGAGCGCCTGGCGCTCGAGCTGCGCGGGCTGCTCGACATGAGCAGCGCCCTGTCGGAGAGCCTCGATCCGCGCCAGGTGGCGGACCTGATCGCGCGCCACCTGGCCACCGCGATGGACGTTGAGCGCTGCGGGATCAGCTACTGGGAGCGGAGCACCGACCGCCTCCTGACGTGGGGCTACTGGCCGTCGGCCGACCTCGAGGGCGTCGAGCCGTACTTCGAGCTCGATGACTACCCCGACACGCGGCGGGTCCTGGAGCGCCAGGTCACATCGGTGATCGACACGCACGACCCGGCGGCCGATCGCGCCGAGGTGGCCCTCCTCGTGCAGGGCGGCGACCGGATGCTGGCGATGCTGCCGCTGGTCGCCAAGGGAACTTCGATCGGCCTGGTCGAGCTGATCTCACGCAGCCCCAAGACGTTTGACGCCACACGCCTCGAGCTGGCCCGGACCATGGCCAACGAGGCGGCGATGGCCCTCGAGAACGCCCGCCTGTACGAGGACGCTCGCAAGCTCGCCGACCGTGACCAGCTGACCGGCTTCTTCAACCACCGCTATCTCCATGAGCGGCTGGGCGAGGAGGTGGTCCGTTCGCAGCGCTCGAAGACGCCGCTGGCGGTCCTGATGATCGATCTCGACGGCTTCAAGCTGGTCAACGACACGTTCGGCCACCTTTTCGGCGACCGGGTCCTGGCGTGGGTTGCCGAGCAGCTGCGAGCCACATTGCGCGCCTCGGATGTCCCCGCCCGGTATGGCGGTGACGAGTTCGCGATCATCCTGCCCGACACCGATCGCGACGCGGCCTGGCTGGCGGCCCAGCGGATCCTGGCCGCGATGAGCGAGCACGCCTACCAGGGCGCCGATCGCGCCCCCGTCTCGATCGGCTGCTCGATCGGCGTTGCCGCGTACCCCGTTGACGGACGGACCGCGCAGGACCTGATCGCCAAGGCCGACGCGGCGATGTACCGGGCAAAAGGCGACGGTGGGGCGGCAGCCGAGCTGGCCGGATCGCGCTCCGCAATGCGCCGTTCACGGGGCGCCCGGCAGGGCCATCCGGCCGGTCCGCAGCTCCTCGCGATTGGTGGCTCGGCGGACGGCGCACCCGGCTCGGAGGCCCGTTCCACGAGGCGGTAGTACGAAGGTACTGGGGCGTTCGCGCCACAGGTACTACCCCGGATGGGTGGACGAACGGATGTTCCAACCGCATCCTTGGAGCCGTGGCCGGCCCCCAGCGGATGTTGATCCCGGGCGACCCGCAGGACCGTTGGATCTCGATCACCTGGCGGTTCCTCAGCGGCTCATTCGGCCTCCTCGCCGGCGTGGCCATCCTGGTTGTCCTGACCGGCTCCGCTCGCACGCTCGGGACGGTCGTGGTCGGCCTGATCCCCGTGGTCGGCGTCGCCGCCTGGTTGCACCGCCAGGCCCTCGCCCGCCTCGATACCAGCCGGCGGACCGAGGCCGAGAGCTTCGCCCGGATCCTGCAGGGCCTCTCGCGATCCGTCTCGCCCGCGTCGATCGTGGAGGCGATGGTCGGCGACCTCGGCCAGGTGACCTCGGCTGATCACTGCGTCGTCGTCCGCCTCGAAGGCGAATCCGGGTCGCTCGTGGCCACCCTCGTCTCGATGCGTCCGGGCGTGCCCAGCACGACCTCGGTCCTGCCTGCGGTGAACCTGGAACCGGGCCCGGCCGTCGATCCGGATCGGACCGCCGAGCGGATCGCGGCGGCCGTCGAGGCGTTCTTCGGGATCGGCAACACCCTGAGCGTGCCGTTGCGCGACGAACGACAGGTCGTGATCGGCGCGATCATCCTCTCCCGGCGCTCCTCCGAGCCCTGGCCGGCCGCCACCCAGCGCGTGCTGGCCGGCGCGGCGTTCGAGGCCGCGGCCGCGCTCGAGCGCGTCGGCTCGACCCGGGCCATGGCCGCGCGGGCCTCGACCGATGCCCTGACCGGGTTGCCCAACCGGCGCTACTTCGACGAGTTCTGCAGCCT
>JBEPUS010000121.1:0-7875 GCA_041691435.1 Chloroflexota bacterium | reverse complement strand
GCCACGATGAGATCGCCCCGGGTGATGCCGGCCGCGGCGGCCGGGCTGTCGTCCTCGACGCCCCGGACCAGGAGGCCGTCGCGGTCGGGCAGGCCCACCGAACGGCGCAACTTGCGAGCCACAAACGCCGGAGCGATCGCGATGCCCAGCCGGGGCCGCTCGACCGAGCTGCCGCCGGCGAGCGAATCGACCCGCTCGCGGAGCGCCGCGTCGGCCGGCAGGGCCAGGTAGAAGCCCTCGCCGATCCGGTTCGTGTTGAGGCCGATGAGCCGGCCCGCGGCGTCAAGCAGCGCCCCGCCCGACGAGCCGGACGCCATCGGCGCCGTGTGCTCGATGCTCCCGGAGATCCGCCGCCCACCCGGGCCGCGGAATGCCCGGCCCACCGCCGACACGGTACCCAGCGTGATCCGGCTGCCCGACGAACGCGAAGCCGCCAGGCCGAACACCACTGTGCCGATGGCGACCGATGCCTCGGTCGACCAGGCGAGCGCCGGCGCCCCGGTCGTGTCGACCGAGATCACGGCCAGGTCGCCGTCATGGTCGACACCGGTGACGCTCCCCACGGTCGAGCGGCCGTCGGCGAACGTGACGGTGACCTCGTCGCCACGGAGGTTGTGGGCATTCGTGAGGACCTTGCCGTCGGCCACGACCACGCCGGAGCCGCGCTGGTGGCGCCCGATTCCGACAACCGATGGGCTGGCGGCCGCCGCCGCTGCCTGGATTGCGCCCTGGAGATCGTCGATGAGTGTCATGCGTCTTGGTGCTCCACGTGGACTGCGATTTGGTTGGGGTTGCTAGTGACTTGCAATCTACTACTATCCACGGCATGACTGCAAGCACTGCACCGCTCGAGCCGCCTACCATGGCCGCGATGGCCGAGAAGCTGATCCCCGCCGCGTCCACCTCGCCGCTCGGGGCGGCCCTCGACCGGGTCGGTGATCGCTGGAGCCTGCTGCTGGTCGAGCGGCTCCTCGACGGGCCCGCTCGATTCAACGACCTGCTCGGCGGCATCTCCGGGATCGCTCCCAACATCCTCTCGGACCGGCTCCGACGGCTCGAGCGAGAGCGGGTCATCCACGCCGTCCCGTACTCCGCCCGGCCGGTCAGGATGGAATATGCCCTCACCGCCGATGGCCGCGACCTGGCCAGCGCCGTGCGCCTGCTGGCCGATTGGGGCGGCCGGCGGCCCGTCGATGGCGAGACCGCCCACGAGGCGCTCCGCCACGCTACCTGCGGCACGCCGCTGGAGGCTCGCTGGTTCTGCCCAACCTGCGAGCGGACCATCGCCGACCACGAGGCTGCCGACGAGCGCCTGATCTGACCAGAACGGAATCGGGCCGGCGTTCGTCTGGAATGGTGTGATGCTATCCAGGGTGGCGCCGACGCTCGAACAACGGGAGGGAGATCTGGGCACCGCCGCTGCCGGCGACGCCGGCGAACGGTTCCTGCGCCTCGCCAACGGCGAGCTCGACCGGGCCTATCGACTGGCGGGCATGATCCTCGGCGACCGGCACGAAGCCGAGGATGCGACCCAGGACGCCCTGATCCGGGCGTGGCGATCGGCCGGCGCGCTGCGTGACCCCGCCGGGTTCCAGGCCTGGTTCGACCGGATCCTCGTGAACGTATGCCGCGACCGGCTCCGTCGCCGGCGGCGAATCACGTTCGTCGCGATCGACCCCGAAGCCGACCCATCGACCGAGCTCAGCACGCCCGATCGGGGCGATCCCTTCCGGGCGATCCTCGACCGGGACCAGGTGGTCCGGGCGATGGCCCGGGTCAGCCCGGACGAGCGGCTCGTCCTGATCCTGCACTACTGGGCCGACCTGACCCTGGACGGCGTGGCCGAACGGCTCGGCTGGCCCGTCGGGACGGTCAAGTCCCGCCTCCACCATGCATTGAACGAGATCCGGCGGGTCGTGGACGGCCCGCCGGGCGGAGGCACGCGATGAATGACGACACGAATGCAGACCTGGAGCAACGGCTCCGGGATGGCCTGCGCAAGAGCGCCCTGCCCACGGCGCCGGATGCGCTCCGGCAGCGTCTCGCGCGGCTTCCGTCCGAGCCCCACAGCTCACGGCTTGCGTCGGTCTTCGGTGGCCTGCGGCTGGCCGCGCTGGCATCGGCCGCGGCGGTCGCGATTGCGTTCGTCCTGGTCGTCCGGGCGCTGCCAGGATCCTCCGGGCCGGGCCCTGGCGCCTCCTTCGCGGGCGGCGGGCCAGCAAGTGCCACGGGATCCACAGCGCCGACTCCAACGGCCGCAGCGACCGCTCGGCCGAGTCCGTCGGAGGCGTTTGATGCACCGGGCGGCGTCGTCTTGACGCCGCCGTTCACCTGCGACGTCTCGAGCTCGGTGATTCCGGCGACCACCACGGGCGTCGTCCCGCTGACCGACGTCCGCGTTGGAACCCACCTGGGCTTCGATCGAATCGTCTTCGAGTTCGCCGGCTCGCAACGGCCCCAGCTGACGGTTGCCATGGCCGATCCGCCCTTCGTCGGGGATGCGAACGGGCAGAAGGTCAACGTTGCCGGCAAGGAGTTCCTGAGCCTGAAGCTGTACGACGCGAGCGGGTATCCGACGTACACAGGCCCCGATGCCTTCTCGCCCAGGTACCCGAATCTGGCGGCGCTGGTGAACACGGGCGACTACGAGGGCTACGTGACCTGGATCGCCGGGCTAGCCAGCTCCCGCTGCTACCGGATCTCGACGCTCACGGGGCCCAGCCGGATCGTGCTCGACGTCCAGGCGCCCTGATCAGTCCGGCGGCAGCACCGGCGTCGGCAGCCGTTCGCCACGCACGCCGGCAAGCAGGTTCGCCGCGGCCATCTCGGCCATCCGGCCGCGGGCGGCCGTGGTCGCCGACGCGACGTGGGGCACGATCAGGCAGTTTTCCAGCTCCAGCAGTGGATCGTCGGTGGCGATCGGCTCCGGATCCGTGACGTCGAGGGCGGCCGCGGCGATCGTGCCCGACGCCAGCGCCGTGTAGAGCGCCTTCGAGTCGACGACCGGTCCGCGGGCCGTGTTCACCAGGATGGCCGTGGGCTTCATCAGGGCGAGCGCGGCGGCGTCGATCAGGTGGTGGGTCTCGTCACCCAGGCTGACGTGCAGGCTGACGAAGTCCGAGCGAGCGAGCAGCTCGGGCAGGGTCACGAACGTGACCCCGAGCTCCTGCTCGATCGCCGCATCGACGGGCCGCCGGGACGTGTACAGGATGGTCATGCCAAAGCCCGCCGCCCGCCGGGCGACCGCCTGGCCGATCCGTCCGAAGCCCACGATGCCGATCGTCGTCCCGTGGACGTCGGAACCCAGGAGGAGCAGTGGTCCCCACGTCTGCCAATGGCGATCGCGGACATAGCGAGCGGCCTCCGGAATGCGCCGGGCGGCAGCCATGATCAGCGCGAACGCGAAATCGGCCGTGGTCTCGGTCAGCGCCCCGGGGGTGTTGCCGACGGCGATCCCGCGGGCCGCGCAGGCCGGGACGTCGATGTTGTCGTAGCCCACGGCGTAGTTGCTCACCACCCGCAGGCCTGGACCCACCCGATCGAGGAATTCCGTGTCGACCCGGTCGGTCAGCAGGGTGAGCAGCCCGACACAGCCGGCCGCCCCGGCCAACAGCTCCATGCGGGTGGGTGGAAGCTCGGCCATCCAGACGGTGGCGTCGCAGGCGGCCCGGATGGGCCCCAGGCCCGACTCCGGGATCTGGCGGCTGACAAAGACGCGCGGCCGGGCGAGCCCTCGATCAGCCACGCTCAGCCGAGGGGCTCACCGTCAATTCCGCTCGTCGGCCTCGTCGACGGCCGGGCCACGGCCGGCCCGGGCCGCTCGTCGCGCTCCGTCGGCATTCCGCTGGCTGATCGCATCGAGCACCAGCGCGTCGGATGCGGGATCCACCGTCAGCGTCTCGGCCGCGGCCACGATCGGGGCCGCCGCGCGGAGCGCCTCGAGGACGCTGGCCAGGGTGACGTTGCCGGCCGCCACGGCCGTCGTCGCCCGGAAGGCCGCGTGGGCGTCGTTGCGCTCGGCGGGCGTGCGTGCGTCGTGCTCTGCGCCAAGGTGCAGCAGGAGCTCGACCAGGTCGGCCTCGGTCCGCCGTTCGGCCGCGAGCGCGGCGAGGTCGCCCTCCAGGACCGCGATCGCCTCGGCCACGTCGCCTCGCTCGCCGCCCCACGCCACGAGCCGCCAGGCAACGGCGCGCGAGAACGATTCCGGGGTCGAATCGGCGACATACGTGCCATCGCCGTGGCGGGACTCGATCAGTCCGACGAGTGCAAGCGACTTGAGCGCTTCGCGGACCACGGTGCGGCCCACCCCAAGCTCCTCGGCCAGGCGGCGCTCGGACGGGATCCGCGCGCCAGGCCGAAGGTCCCCGGTTGTCACGTACGCCGTCAACAACCGGGCGATCTCCTCGGGTGATCCGCTGCGCCGGCGGCCGCCCGTCCCGGCGGCCGGGCTGGTTCTGGTGTCCTGGGAGATGGTCACCTGGTCCTCGACTTCAGAGCCGCATCTTACCCGGCCGAGGCCGCTGGTCAGCCGGTTGCCTGGAGCCCGGCCGCAATCGCGTTGACGCTGAGCTGCACGAGGCGACGGACGGGCTCGACGGACGGATCGCCGGGCGGCAGCTGCCGAAGGCGGGCCAGGAGATGGACCTGGATCTCCGCGAGGGGGTCGAGATAGGGCGCACGGACACTCAGCGACCGCTGGATATTCGGGAGGCCGTCCAGGAGATGCTGGCGCCCGGTTACCCGGTTGAGGAGGCGCACAGCGAGCTCGTACTCGGCCTCGATGGCCGACCAGGCCAGCGCCGCGGCCGGCCCGGCATCGAGCCGGCGGTACGCGCGGGCCGTGGGCAGGTCCACCCGGGCCAGGGCGAGCTCGGCATTGTCGAGGATCGATTCGAAGAACGGCCACGCCCGGTACAGCCGGGCCAGGCGATCGAGCCCGCCGTCGCCGTGACGGCTGCGGAAGGCGTCCAGTGCGCGGCCCAGGCCGAACCAGCCCGGCAGACCCAGGCGAACCTGCGACCAGGCAAACGTCCACGGGATCGCGCGCAGGGATTCGATCGACGAGGCCGCGGCGGCGTCGGGCCGGCGCGCCGGGCGCGAACCGAGGCGCATGCCGGCCAGCTCCTCGATGGGCGTGACCCGTCGGAAGAACTCGGCGAAGCCGGGCGCCTCAACCAGCTCCCGGTAGGCCGCCTGGGAGGTTGCGGCGAGCTCGGCCATCATCGGCCGGCCGGCCGCCTCGGCCTGGGCGTGCCGGTCCGTGTGCCCTTCCGCGGAGGCCAGCAGGGTGGCCCCGGCGAGCTCCTCCAGGTGCCGCCGGGCAATTGTCGGGTTGGCGTAGTTGGTCGCGATCACCTCGCCCTGCTCGGTCAGCTTGAGCCGTCCAGAGATGGAGCCTGGCGCCTGGGCCAGGATCGCCCGTGCCGCCGGCCCGCCGCCTCGCCCGATCGCGCCGCCCCGGCCGTGGAAGAGGGTGAGCTCGATGCCCTGCGCCCGAGCCACCCGGACCAGCTCGCCCTGGGCCTGGTAGAGCAACCAGTTGGCGGCCACGAAGCCCGATTCCTTGTTCGAGTCGGAGTAGCCCAGCATCACCTCCTGGCGATCGCCGCGTTCGGCGAGATGGGCGCGGTAGGCCGGATCGGCGAAGAGCGCCTCGAGGATTGCGCCCGCGTGTCCGAGGGCATCCGCGGACTCGAGCAGTGGCACCACGTCGAGACGCGGGCTCCCCGGCGCGAAGCCCGATGTACCCTCGGCCCCCGGCTCGTCCCGGCCGGCAAGCGCGGCCAGGCGGAGCACGTTCAGCACGTCCTGCGCCCCGCGAGTGAAGCTGACGATCCAGCGACCGGCGGCGCCGGGACCGAACCGGCGCTGGATCTCGGCCACGGCACGCAGCGATGCGAGCAGCTCGAGCGCTTCGGGCCCGGCCTGGCCCTGACCGCCGAGCGCGGCGAGCGCCCGGCCCTGGATCTCGCTGTGCTGGCGGACCTCCAGGCCGGCCAGGTGGAAGCCAAACGTCTGGACCTGCCAGCGCAAGTCCTGGAGCTCCCCGTAGGCAATCCGTTCGAGGCCGTCGGCGACCAGCGCGTCGGCCAGCTCATCCAGCTGCACGGCAAATGCCCCCGCATCGCCATAGCGCCCGGTGAGCGGCGCGGCAGCCCCGATGAGCGCACTTCGCGTTCGGCGCAGGCGCTCCGCCATGGCTCCAAGGCGGCGCCGATAGGGCTCGTCGCCAAAGCGCCGGTCGAGCTGGCGCATCAGCTCGGGCAGCTCCTCTTCATCGTCCAGCAATCGCCGGGCAATTCGCCGGTCGAGGCGGCCATCCGGTACGACCGCCGCGATCGTTTGCATCAGCCGGGTCACCACCGCCTCGTGGCCGCGCAGGACGTGATCGGCGTGGATCCGGGCGGTCTGCGCGGTGAGCTCGGCCGTGACGTTCGGATTGCCATCGCGATCGGCCCCGATCCAGCTGCCCCAGTGCAGGAACGTGGCGACGGCCGAGGGCCGGGTACCCGTCTCGCCCGAATCTGTCGCCGGACCGCCGGCCGGTGGCCGATGGCCGGCGCGATCGAGCGCCGCATCGAGCGCCCGGATCACGACGGGCGACACCCGGAAGAGCGTCTCGTCGAAGAAGACCATCGCGCTGCGGACCTCGTCGAGCGGGCTCGGCGTGATCGAACGCAGCTCGGCCGTGCGCCACAGGAGGGTCACCTCTTCGCGCAGCCGCCGGCGCAGGTCGTGGTCCTCGCCGGGCGTGAGCCGGGCATCGTCGAGCTGCTCCACCAACCGGGCGGTGCGGCGCAGCGCCAGGAGCAGCGTTCGCCGCCGAGCCTCGGTGGGATGGGCGGTGAGCACGGGTGCAACCGACAGGCCGGCGACGAGCGCAGCGAGCTCCGCCGTGGTCGTCCCTGTCCCCACCAGCCGGTCGATCGCGGCCGCCAGCGAATTCTCGAGCGGCGCACCCCGTCCGGCTCGCTCCCGCCGGCGCAGCGCGCGGACGCGGTCGCGCTCCTCGGCCACGTTGATCACCTGGAAATAGAGCCCGAAGGCGCGAATGATCGACTCGATCGTGGCCAGGTCGAGGGTCTCGAGGCTCTCCACCACAGGGCCGTTGGCCGGTTCGCCTGAAGGTCCATCGAGCCCGGCACGGTTGGCCTTGGCCCGGGCTCGGATCGCCTCGATCCGGTTGAGGAGAGGCTCGCCGGCCTGCTCGGCAATCACCTGCCCCAGGAGCGCCCCCAGGAGCTTCACTTCGCGGGCAAGAGGATCGCGCGCACCGGCGGTCCCGATCCCGGCCGGCTCGGCGCGCACCGCCGGGTTCGCCCGCTGGCTCGCTTTCGAGGTCATCGCCGCTCGCCCATTGGCTCGCATCGTCGCACGCTCGACCGGGCCCAGGGGTTGCGGACGGGTGACGGTTGCGACGACCGGATCAGGCGAGCCGGGCCACGTCCCGCAGGCGCTGCTCGAGGAACCGTCGCTCCACGGCGTTGCCGGCCAGATCGGCCGCTCGCCGGTAGGCCGTCGCGGCCTCCTCGCGCCGGTCGAGCCGTCGGAGCAGGTCGGCGCGCGCCGCGTGCAGGTAGGGGTATTCCTCGAGCTGACCAGCCCCCACGAGGGCGTCGATCCGGGCGAGGCCATCGGCCGGCCCGTCGACGAAGGCGATGGCCACGGCCAGGTTCAGCTCGACGATCGGCGAGGGAGCCAGGCCGGCCAGGATTCGATAGAGGGCCACGACCTGCGGCCAGTCGGTTCCTGCCGGGTCGGCAGCTTCGTCGTGGACGGCGGCGATCGCCGCCAGGAGCTGGTAGGGGCCCGTCCGCTGCATCCGAAGTGCTCGCTCCACGAGGCGCCCACCTTCGGCGATCCGGCCCAGGTCCC
>JBEPUS010000120.1:0-7879 GCA_041691435.1 Chloroflexota bacterium | reverse complement strand
AGGTGGAGCCGGCGGCGGTCGCCGCGTTCAGTTGCACCTGGGCCTGCTCCGTGTTGCGCTGGCCGTTGAGCGAGATCGCCAGGAGGGGTGCGCCAACCGCCAGGGGCAGGATGGCCATCGCCAGCAGGGCAAGCGTCAGGCGCAGCCGGACAAGCCGGATGGAACCGGCCCCGATCTGCTCTTCTGCGGCGACGCTGCTGGGCAAGGATCGCGCCTCGATCTCGGATTCCCCTCGGGGCGAATAATTGGTGTCCGTTATCCCACTCCACGCTCAGGAACGGTGTCACCCGAAGGTCAGGGGGGTCCCACGGGCGGAACCCGCGCCAGGTGATTCCGGGCGTTTCCGCGGCCAGGTACTAGGACCACCCCGAACGGCACCTTGCCGTCGCGGCGCCGGGCCTCGTCCGGGCCTGGCCCGAGCCGGAGCCCGATGTTGATTGCCACGCGACAACCGACCGATTCGGACCCCCGGCGACCCGGACTCGGACCTGCCGGACGCGACGTGGTGACGAACCACGCTTGGGCTGCGATGCGATCGACCGGCCGGGCGGCCGGAGAATCGATCGGACCCCGCCAAACGCAACGTTTGTCGCGTGAGAATCAACAATCGACCCACTGCTGATGCCGCGGCTGGTCCCCGGATCAGAAGGCCGGAATGACCTCGCGAGCGAAGAGGTTCATCGATCGTCGGTCGTGGAAGTAGACGGTGACCTGCGTCACGCCGAGGTCGATCAGCGGCTCAAGCTGGCGGATCGCATCGGCGGGTGTCGGGCCCATCACCCAGTCGACCTCGTCGCTGAAGCTCCCCGATGGATCCTGGGCCGCGCTGATCGTGGCCATCGGGGCAGCTCGCGGTTCGGGGAAGTCGGCGGGATTGGAGGGGAACCAGACCTCGCCGAACGTCGAGAGGCGGACCGCGGCACGATCACGCCCAACCTCGGCGAGGGACGCGACGAGGCGGTCGTAGGGCTCGCGATAGCGATCGATTGGGCCGTCCCACTGCCAGATGTCGGCCTTCTCGGCCGCCACGCGCATCAGCTTCGGCCGAAGCCCGCCCACCAGGATCGGGATCGGCCTGGTTGGCCGAGGCTCGCAGTAGGCGTTGCGAATCTGGTAGTGGGTGCCCTCATAGCTGGCCGGTGACCGCGTCCACATCAACCGAAGGATGTCGATCGCCTCACTCAGCTGGGCGACTCGAGTCCCGGCGCTCGGATACGGATAGCCGTAGGCAACGTACTCGTCCGCCTGCCAGCCCGCTCCGATCCCGAGGACCAGGCGGCCCGCACTCAAGCAGTCGAACGTCGCGGCCATCTTGGCCAGCAGGGCGGGATTTCGGTAGCTCCGGCTCAGGACCTGGTTGCCAAAGACGTAGCTCGGGAACTCGGCCGCCAGGAAGGCAAGCGTCGTCCAGCCCTCCAGGATCGGCGCGTCGTCCTTCATCAAGTGGTCCGAGACCCAGGCGGACGAGAAGGCGCCTTCGCCGCGCGCCAGCATCTCCCGGTAGTAGGCGTGGCGGTCGTCCATCCGCTCGGCGCTCGGCGCCCCAAGGCTGATCCCGAAGTCGATCATGAGCGAAGGGTAGGCCCCGCGGCGGGGCTACAATCGACCTTCCTTGACAACCCCGGCTGCGAACCATTTGCGCGGCGCCGCGGCCGCCCTCTTCGGGGCCCTGCTCGTAGTGGCCTGCGGCCAGACCATTGACCCGTCCCGGACCGCCAATCCGGCGCCATCGGCTGAAGCTCCGACGCCCGTGCCGTCGGCACTGCCGACGGTCGCGTTTGTCCTACCTACGCCGGCGGGATCCTCACTGGCCGCGCCCCCACTCGTCAGCGGTGCCGCCGCCGAGCACTATTTCGCAGACACCGCCCATCCGCTTGTCGTGTCCGTCGGCGGCGACCCAGCAACCTGGGTGATCCCAGCGGGCGTCGTCCTTCCCGATGGCGAGGCCGCGCGACGTTTCGCCTTCCTTCCCGAGCGCTGTCCTCCCGCCGGCCGGGTCACGCTGATCATCGATGCCCCGGTCGAGCCAGACGCATGGGAGACCTCGTTCGACGCGGACAAGATGGATGCTGGCGTGTGGCCCAGCCCTGGTGAAGCCGGCTGCGACGGTAGCGTGATCACGGTCAGCTTCCTGGGCCTGGGGTACTACCCGGCGACCAGCGGCGAGCCGGTTCAGATTGCGGCCGTCGTTGACCAGACCGGGACGGAGCTACCGATCAGCATCGCAGTGGTGCCGGTCTACACGAGCGTCGACGCCGAGCGGCCGGCGTTTACCGAGACGTCAAGGATCGTCACGACAGCGGCCCCCGGGCCGGAAGAACTACGGAGCTCCAAGCCACGGCTCGTGACGGCCTACAACTTCGCCGTCACGACGCTGCCGGATGGCACGACCGCCACGAACTGGCGGACGGCGCTCACCGGGTGCGGGTATGCAGGCAAGCAGCCGGGCAGGATTGTCAGCGTCAGCGTTCAGGTCGGTGGTGCGCCGGCGGTCGAGGTTGGCCAATGCGATGGGGGCGGCGGGATCACGTCGTTCGATGCCCAGCTGAGTCTGCCACCGGATGGCACGAGGATCTCGATCTTCACGACCGGTGGCACCACGAAGAGTCGACTTCGGGTCTCCGAGTTCCAGTGGCGAGAGCTCGCCGGGCGATGACGGTCGTGCAGGGACAATGACCGAGCTGCCCACGGGAACGGTTGCGTTCCTGATGACGGACATCGAGGGCTCCACGCGCCTCGTGCGCGACCTCGGGCCGGCGTTTCCGATGCTCCTCGGCGACCACTTCCGGCTGCTCGGCGGAGCGATCGAGGACGCCGGCGGCACGTTCGTGTCAAGCGAGGGCGACGCCGTGTTCGCGGTCTTCCCGACGGTCCGTCAGGCTGTACTCGCGGCCGTCGGCGGACAGCGCGCCCTGGCTGCGCACGACTGGCCCGAAGGGGCCGCCGTCCGGGTCCGGATGGGCATCAACGCGGGCGAGGCGATCTTCGGAGGGCGCGACTACACCGGCCTCGAGGTCCATCGCACGGCCCGCATCATGGCCGCCGGGCACGGCGGTCAGATCCTGCTGTCGGCGTCGGCCCGAGCCCTCGTCGACGACATCGGCGACGGCATTGCCTTCCGGGTGGTCGGCTCGCATCAATTGCGCGATATGCCCGCGCCGGAGGAGCTTGTCCAGCTGACGGCGCCGGGCCTTGCGGCCGACTTTCCACCTCTGCGCGCCCAGCCGGCGACCGTTCCCAACAACCTGCCGACGCCACTGACCGGGTTCGTTGGTCGCGCCGCGGAGGTCGTGACGATCAAAGCTGCGCTCGCGGAGACACGGTTGCTGACCTTGACCGGTCCGGGCGGGACCGGCAAGACCAGGCTCTCGATCGAGGTCGGGCGCGGGTGGCTGGACGGGGCCCCGGACGGCGTGTGGTTCGTGGCGCTCGATGCCCTGCGCGACCCGGCGCTCGTCCTGCCTGCGATCGCGCGATCGATCGGTGCTCCGGAATCGCCCGGCGTGCCTCCGCTCGTGGCGATCGCGGACCAACTCGCCGCTCGTCGAACGCTGATCGTGCTCGACAACGTCGAGCAGGTGATCGGGGCCGCTCCGGACATCGCCGCCCTGCTCGAGGCCAGCCCGAGCCTGACGATCCTGGCCACAAGTCGTGAGCCGCTGGCAATCAACGGCGAGCGAGTCTTCGCCGTCCCGCCGCTGGCGCTGCCGGATGAACCCGGCCACCCGATCGCTGCGATGATCGCCGCCAATGACTGCGTGGCGCTGTTCGTGGAACGGGCACGGGCGGTTCGGGCGGACTTTAGCCTCACCGACGCGAACGCGACGGCCGTAGCGGCAATCTGCCGCCGCCTGGACGGCCTGCCGCTCGCCATCGAGCTGGCCGCTGCGCGGATCAACCTCCTCGCGCCCGAGCAGATCCTCGCGCGGATGGATCACCGCCTGACCCTGCTCGCGAGCTCACGTCGCGACCTGACCGATCGCCAGCGGACGCTGCGCGGTGCGATCGACTGGAGCTACGATCTCCTGACCGAGCCCGAACGCGCCTTCTTCCGCCGGTTTGCGGTCTTCTCGGGCGGCGCCGACCTCGACGCGGCCCAGGCCGTCATCGACCCCGACGGCACGCTCGGCGACGGACTCGAGATTGCCTCTGGGCTCGTCGATCGCAGCCTCCTGCATTCGACTCACCTGGGCGACACGAACCGGCTGGAGATCCTCGAGACACTGCGCGAGTACGCCGCCGACCAGCTCGCCTCCGATCCGGGCGAGGCCCGGGCGATCGGTCATCGTCACGCGGCGTATTTCGGCGCGCTGGCGGAGGCTTCAGAACGCGTACTGACGGATCCCAGGCGCGACGTCATCCTCGACCGGCTGGACCGGGAGCTGCCCAACCTCCGCGCTGCGATCGCCTTCTCCCTGGCCAGCGGCGCCCTCGAGTCGGGAATCCAGATCGCCGTTGCGTTGGCCGCCTTCTGGCACACCCGCGGACACCTCGCCGACGGCGGCCGCGCCCTGCATCAGCTGCTGGACGCGACCGCGGGACAGCCGGCCAGTCGCTTGCGCGTCCGGCTCCTCCTGACGGCGGGTGAGATCGCGACCTGGAACGCCGACTACGCCGGCGCCCAGACCATGGTCGAGGAGGGCCTCGCGCTCGCCGTTGCCCTGGGCGAGCCAGCCGTGATCGCGGGCGCCCATCAGCGCCTTGGCTGGGCAAGCATGGTCCGGGCCCCCGAGGACGCCCGCGGCGAGTTCGAGGAGTCGCTTCGTCTGGTGCGCCCGTTGCACGATCTCGAGGTGCTCAAGAACGCACTCCAGGGGTACGCCATCACCCTCATGCGGCTCGGCGACTGGGATGCGGCGTTGCCGGTCATCGACGAGTCAATCGCCCTCGCCGATGAGATGGGCGACCCCTACATGAATTTGTTCGGCCTTGTGACGCGGGGCATGATCCGCCTGCGATTGGGCGACCGCGACGGAGGACTCGCCGATAGCCGTCGTGCGCTCGACGAGGCGCACCGGGCGGGTTCGCCGCTGGGCATGGGCCTCGCCCTTGACGCACTCGCCGCGGTGGCCCTGCGCGATGGCCAACCAACCCGTGCGGCAACACTCGCGGCCGGCGCGGCTCGACTACGCGAGGAGATCGGCGGGGGCCCGTCCACGACCCTGGCAGGGCTGCCCGATCCGCTCGTCGAGGCCCGCAAGGCCCTGGACGTCGAGGCCTTCGACGCAGCCACGGCCCGGGGCCGGGGGCTTCCGGTGGATGCACTCGTCACGCTCGGTCTCAGCGACTCGTAGGCGACGCTGGCCGCGCCGGTCCATGACCTCCCGTGACCGGTCGGCGCGCCGGCACGATGCTCCAGGATCTTCGCTGTGGCCTGGCGAGCCACGTTCCCAGGGCCTATTCGTGATGTTGATACCCTTGGGACAAAACCTCGTTTCGAAGCCAGGGGTAGGCACGACGAACGCCCGTGAGCTGGATTCCGTGCGGAGCCACGCTTGGACCGGTGCGCAACGAACCGCGCGGGATCCCGGTGGGCCGCCTCGAACGCCTGAAACGACACATTTGTCCCGTGGGAATCAACACCGTACGAGGTCCGAGCGGGCATAACCCGGACCGAACGCCGGCACGACCTCTCGATGGCCGGCCGGGCTACCATTGAGCCCCCGTGACGACCATCGCGCCGAACGATTTCACGCAGCTCCACGTGTCAATCGCTCCGAGTTTGCACACGACTGGACCTCGTGGGGGGCCCGCTCGGACGGCACGTCCCACACGCTGAACCGTGCGACGCCACCCTCGTGGCTGGGATGCCACAGCGGAACAGCTGCGAGCACCGATCCCACGCCACCGGCGTCGTAGCGTCCCGTCACCGGCCCGACGTCGGAGAGGTCGTCGCCGGGTGAGCGAGCGAAAACCGAATAAAGGACGTGCCGGATTCGGGACCGGCTGTGGTGCACTGGCGCGGTCCAGCCTGTTCTGTCAAAGCGCTGCACCTTCTTCGCGACCCACGTGGCGCTGCGGCTGAACCGGTCAGCGCCCGTCGTCAGGCGGCGGCGCCCGAGCCTCGACGGGATTCCGGGACCGCTCCTTCATAGCCTTGTTGCCTTGTCGTCAGCTCCCGAGGAGGTTCTCGTGCGCCAGGAGGTCATCGCTAACCAGCGGACTGGACAACGGATGCGCTTCATCGACGGCGACGGGCCGGATCCAGTCGCCGCACTCGGTCACCCGTCCGGCCTCCGTATCGAGTGCTGGAGCCCGCCGAGCGAGGAGCATGAACCGAACCACACTCACCCAGAGCAGGAGAGTCGGTTCGAGATGCTTTCGGGCGAACTGGCATTCTGGATCGACGGGAAGGAGTCCCGAGCGGGCCCCGGCGAGAAGGTGACCGTCCCGGCGGCCACGAACCATCGCTTCTGGAACCCGACCGACAATGAAGCCCACTACGTCGAGGTGTTCGAGCCTGCCCTCGATACCCGACACTTCTTTGAGGTCTTCTTCCGCCTCGCCAACGAGGGCAAGCTCGGCAAAGGCATGCCCAAGCCGCTCATGATGCCGGTACTCGTCCGCACCTTCCAACGCGAGATCCGCCCTGCGAGCCCGCCGTGGTTGGTGACGCGCCTTGCGGCCTCCGCACTCGCACCGATCGCGGCCCTGCGCGGCTACCGCCGGCTGGAGGACCTCTGACGTCCGGCCCGGCTGGGTCGGGACAGGCCGCGACGCTCCGCGAGGGCGAACACGATCCGGGCGCCGCATAGCGCACAATCCGCGCGATGGCGCGGACATCGGTCGGGAGAGCGTTCGGCCCACGGCGTGGTGATCCGTGAGCTGGCTTCCGTTCGACCCGGTCCTGCTCGCAGGCATCCAGGGTCGCCGCCATGAGCTCTTCCGCCTTGCTGAACCCGTCTTTCGCGCCCATGGCTATCGGGGCTCGACGATCAAGGCGCTCGCCAACGCCTGCCACCTGAGCCCCGCCGCGCTCTACCACTACTTTCCTTCCAAGGCCGCATTCGCGACCTTCCTCATCGATGAAGAACGGCTTGACTGGGACTCGACCCGCATCGACCCCGTCATCGACCCGCTGGTCCAGCTCCGTCTGACCATCGATCTGGTGATCGAGGTGCTGCCCACCTATCTGCTGGCGATTGACCTCGCGCGAGAGGTCGGGCGCCGATTGGCCCAAGGGGATCTCGCTCGGTATTTCGGGCAGGGCGAGGCGATCTTCGGGCGCGTTCTGGCTGCATCCGCGCCGAGCCTCGTGCCCGACGAGGCCCGCGAGCTTGCACGTCGGGTGATCGCCATCATCGTCGCGGGCCCGACCACCGGTCTTGCCGCCGACCCAGTTTCGGTCCGTGCTGCGACGATCGACGTGCTTCGGCTCCACCTCGTCCGAGTCGGCGTCGACGCAGATCGCTTCGACCGCGCGATGGTGAGCGGCTAACCGCGATCCGCGCCGACCGGCAGGCTCGGAGGGCGCCTGCGCCGGTATCATTGACGTCCCGTGACGACCCTCGCCCCGAACGACTTCACGCAGCTCCACGTGTCAATAGGTGGGAGTTTGGCCTCGGGCTGTCGCCTTGCCCGGCTGCTGATCAGTCGGCGTCGAGTAGCCCGAGGACCGGAGCCATCGCCTCGAGCGCGGCCAGCGTCCGAGGCCAGAGCAGGATCTCGACCTGGGTGAAGCCGCCGTCGCGGAACGCCCGGAGCCCGTTGGCGATCTTCTCTGCCGAGCCTTGAAGCGGCACCGCCATCGCCTCGGCCGCTCCCGTGACGTCGGTCGGCTCGACGAAGATGCCGGCCGACCGGCCAATGGACGCAGGGTCCCGGCCGATCTCGAGGCAGGCCGCTTCGAGCGCCGCCAGCCGCGGCGCGAACTCCGCCA
>JBEPUS010000119.1:0-7886 GCA_041691435.1 Chloroflexota bacterium | reverse complement strand
GGTCGTTGACCCGGACCACCTTGCGGCCGTCGATGTCCACGATCTGCTTGTCCATGAGGTCGGCCCGCAGCAGGATCTCGTCCGGGCGCTGGTGGAACTTGGCCAGGTCCATCGTGAGGGTGCTGAGCTTGGCGCCCGAGTCATCGAGCCGGTCGACCGACGTCCAGGGCAGGAAGATGCGCCGCCGGTCCGTCTCGACCACGAGGCCGGTCACGGGGGGGTAGCGGTCACCAACGGCGACGATCAGGTCGGCGACCTTGCCGATGGGCTCGTCGTTGCTGTCCCGGACGGACCGTCCGATCACCTGGCTCAGGTAGAGCATCTACCACCTCGCGGCGGGTCCGTCCCGCGCGTTGGTGGCTCACGCCATGCGGGGCGTGTTGCCGTCAGCGGGCGAGGCGGACCGAATGCTGGCGGGCGCCGTTGGCGCGGTCCGCGACGATCGCGCGACTCGCTGGCGTCCCTCGACTGGGTCCTGACTCCACGAGAGGAGTGGTCCTCCGGTGCTGGCTTTGGAGGTCTCGGGCAGCCCGATTCGGCGCGAACGCCGCCCGCACGGGACGCTCCGAGTGTAGTCGTCCGTTTCGAACGGGGTCAACCTTCCGTGCCGCCCCCGCCCGGCAGTCCCGTGCGGGGCTAGATTACGTGCGACTCGATGGCGGTCCGCACGCAGCGGCAGGTTGGAGGAGGTTCGACCCGTGGACATGATCCCGCCCGCCTCGCGGCAGGACCTGCTGGCGATCATGTCGACCGAGCATTTCACGCTCCAGGGTGCTCGATCGGCAGCAATCAGCGACGCGAACGGACGGACGAGCTTCTTCCTGAGCACCTTGTCGGCCGGCGTCGTGGCCCTGGCGTTCGTGGCCCAGGTTGCCCAAACCGGGCCGGCGTTCATCGTGCTCGCGTTGATCGTGATGCCGACGCTCCTGATCATCGGCCTCGCCAGCTTCGAGCGGCTGTTGCAGCTGGGGATCGAGAACATTCGAACCGTCGTGGCGATCAACCGGGTCCGCCACTACTACCTAGAGATCGCGCCCGAGCTCCGGCCGCATTTCACGCTGTCCGATCGCGACGACCAGCAGGGCGTGCTCACCAGCCTCGGATCCGTTCGTGGCGGGCTCCGGCCGTGGGACCTGTTCGTGACGAACGCCGGCCTCGTCGCGATCATCAACGGGATCCTCAGCGGCGTCCTCGTCAGCCTGATCGTATGGACCGTGGTGGGCAGCGTCCTGCCGTCGGCACTCGGCGGTCTCTTCGCCGCCGCGATCGTCCTGGGCCTGCTCGTGCGCTATCTCGCCCTGAGCTGGCGTGCCGCCATCCAGTCGTTCGGCGTCCGATTCACCCCTGAACAGGACTTCGGCGCGACGCACGGGACCACCTCGGGCGACCAGTCCGCTTCGAAGTCGGACTGAGCCATGGTCGCGGCCATCACGCGCTGGGCATCGCCTGCGGCTCGATGATCGGCAACGCTCGAGCCGATGGCTGGGGTACTGGCAAGGCAAGATCCCCGGCGATTGCTCGAAGGCGGTCGACCGCCTCCGGCTCCAACTGGTAGTAGATGAACGAGGCGCGGCGCTCGGCACGAACCCAGCCGGCCTCGCGGAGCACCTTGAGGTGGTGGCTGACCGTGGGCTGAGCGACGTCGCAACAGCCCACGAAGTCGCAGGCGCAGACACTGCCGCCGGCCGCGAGCTGGCGCAGGATCGCCAGCCGGCTGGGATCGGCCACGGCCTGGAGCAGGAGGGTGTCGGGATCGGTTGCACGCTTCATGAAGATAGGATATTGACAACCACCGATATCGGCAAGTATCAATATCATCGACACGATGAACGCTGCAGGAGTCCCCACGATGACGATTGAGACGATCCATGACGAGGTCCGGGCGAGGTATGCCGCCGCCGCGACGCAGGCGGCCGAAGGTGGCTGTTGCAGCGCCAGCGACACGATTGGGGCCGAGCTCTACTCGGCCCTCGAGCGCGAAGAGCTGCCCGACGCCGCCGTCCTTGCGTCGCTCGGCTGCGGCAATCCCATCGCCGTGGCCGACCTCCACGAAGGCGAGCGCGTCCTGGACCTGGGCTCCGGCGGCGGGATCGACGTGCTCCTGTCGGCGAAGCGTGTCGGCCCAACCGGGCGGGCGATCGGCCTGGATATGACCGACGAGATGCTCGCCCTCGCCCAGCGCAATGCGCTTGAGGCCGGAGTGAGCAACGTGGAGTTCGTCCGCGGCCACATCGAGGACATCCCCCTGCCGGCCGACTCGGTCGATGTGGTCATCAGCAACTGCGTGATCAACCTCGCGGCGGACAAGCCGGCGGTGTTCCGTGAGATTGCCCGCGTGCTGCGACCCGGCGGCCGGATCGGGATCACCGACATCGTTGCCGAGGATCACCTGAGTCCCGAGCAGCGAGCGGAGCGCGGATCTTTCGTGGGCTGCATTGCGGGAGCCTTGTCATTCGCCGACTTCCGCGCCGGGCTCGAGGCGGTCGGCCTGGTAGGGATCTCCATCACGCCCACCCATACCGTCGTCGACGGCATGGTAAGTGCCATCGTCAAGGCGACCAAGCCCGCTGACGCCAAGCCCTTCGTCGACCTCTCGGCGCGGTCGCTGCCGATCGCCGAGTCCGGTTGCGCCTGCGGAGCCGGTGGCTGCTGCTGATGCAGGTCGCCCACGCCGGACCGTCCGCACCGATCCGTGTCCTGTTTCTCTGCACCCATAACTCCGCCCGCAGCCAGATCGCCGAGGCGTTCCTCCAGCGCTACGGTGGCGCTGACTTCGAGGTCTACTCGGCAGGCACCGAGGCGACGCGCGTGAGTCCTCTCGCGATCCAGGTCCTGGATGAGCTCGGGATCGACTGGAGCCACGCCCGGAGCAAGGTGATCGGCGAGTTCCTGGACCAGCAGTTCGACTACGTGATCACCGTGTGTGATCGGGCTCGGGCGACCTGTCCGGTGTTCCCCGGGTCGACGAACTCGCTCCACTGGGGCCTCGACGATCCAGCCGAAGTGGAGGGCAGCGACGCGGAGAAGCTCGAAGCGTTTCGCCGGACCCAGGTCGACGTGGCCGCGCGGTTGCGTCCGTTCATCGAGGTTGCCCTGCGCGCCGCCGGCCGTCCGCCGCGCGCCTCGATCGCTGGTTGAGGGCGCATCTCGCCGAGTTCATCGGGACCTTCGCCCTGGTCTTCTTCGGCTGTGGAGCGATCGCCAACGGTCTCGCGCCGACCGCCGTCGCCCTGGCCTTTGGCCTGGCGATCGGGGTGATGGTCTGCGCGCTCGGGCACATCTCGGGCGCTCACTTCAACCCGGCGGTCTCGATCGGGTTCGCGGTCGGCGGGCACCTGGGCTGGCCGCGCGCCGGGACCTACGCCGCTGCCCAGATTGGGGGGGCGATTGTCGCCGCGGTCGTCCTCCGCCTGACCCTTGGTCCGGCGGCGCATCTCGGCGTCACCCAGCCGGCCGGTTCCGACCTCCAAGCGTTCGCGTGGGAGTCCGTCCTGACGTTCTTCCTCATGCTCGTGATCACGGCCGTTGCCACTGATGATCGGGCAATCGGGAACACGGCCGCCTTGGCGATCGGTGGCACCGTGGCCCTCGGCGCGCTGGTTGGCGGTCCGATCAGCGGTGCGTCGATGAACCCGGGACGGTCGGTGGGCCCTGCGCTGGTTTCCGGCGACCTCACGGGGATCTGGATCTACCTCCTCGCGCCGATCCTGGGCGCGTCCACCGCCGCGCTGGCGTACCGCTTCCTCAGGGGGTAGAGCACGGGGGCCCCGCTGCCGGGCTACGCCTTTTCGGCGCCCTCACCGACGAGGTGCAGGTCAATCTCGGGGAGCTGCTCCAGGAGCTCGTCACTGATGTCCGGTGCGAGCCGCTTCGCGATGCCCCGGCGGGACTCCCGGCCGAGGACGACATGCGTGACCCGCAGGCTCCGGGCCAGCTCCACGAGCCCGGCCACCCGCTCCTTTGCATGGTGCTGGACGATCTCCGCTCCTAGGTCGGTCGCGTAGTCGAGGTGCTCCTGGAGGTCCCGCGCCCGGTCGAATGCGAGCCGCTCCACGGCCGGAGTCACGATCACCGCCGCGGTCAGGCCAGCCCCCAGCGCGGACGCGAGCATCGCTCCGCGGCGGAGCGCCCGGCGGCTGATGAGCCGGTCGTCGACCACCACCATGACCCGCTCGCTGACCGGCTTCAGCCGGCCGAGACCCTGCTCGCTGACGATCTCCTCGAGCTGCTCGTCCACGGCCCGGGTGACGAAGCGCAGCGAAAGCTCGCGCAGGGCCGTCAGGTTGGGTTCCGTGAAGAACCGGTCGAGCGCGACCCTCGACCTGTCCGGCGGATAGACGTTGCCGTGGCGGATTCGCTGGCGCAGGGCGTGCGGGCTCATGTCGACGAGCTCCACCTCGTCGGCCGACTCGACCACTTCATCCGGGACCCGCTCGTTGACGGGCGCGCCGACGATCGTGGCGACCGCATCGGCCACCGACTCGAGGTGCTGGACGTTGCACGTGCTGATCACGTCGATGCCCGCGTCGCGGATCAGCTCGACGTCCTCCCAGCGCTTCGCGCGCGCCGAGCCGGGGACGTTCGTGTGGGCCAGCTCGTCGATCAGCGCGACCGCGGGATGGCGGGCAATGATCGCCTGGGTGTCCATCTCCTCGACCTGGACGCCCTGGTACTCCACCCGTAGCCGGGGCACGATCTCGAGCCCCTCGAGCAGGGCCTGGGTCCGTGGCCGGGCATGGACCTCGACGTAGCCGACCACGATGTCGGTCCCGCGTTCGAGCCGGCGATGGCCTTCCTCGAGCATCCGGTACGTCTTGCCGACGCCGGGCGCCATGCCCAGGTAGAGCCGCAGCCGGCCACGCTCGGTCCGTCGCTCGTCCTGTTGCTCGTCATGGCCTGCGGCTGAGACGCGCGCCAGCATCTCCTCGCCCGTTGGGCGGTTGCCGCGATCCTCGGTCAGCGCCATGGTCCGCTCGTCACTGCGTCACGAGGATGCCATCAAGGTCCAGGTTCAGCTCCAGGACGTTGACGACCGGCTCGCCGAGGAACCCGAGCACGGGCTGGGTCGTGTGCCGGGCAACTTCGGCGCGGACCGCATCGGGCGTCATGCCCCGGGCCGTGGCCACCCGGGCTACCTGGTAATCGGCCGCCGCCGGGCTGATGTCGGGGTCGAGGCCCGAGGCCGAGGTCGTCACGAGGTCGACCGGGACGGGGGCGTTGCCGTTCGCCTGGCGCAGGGCGGCGACGGCCGCCGTGATCCGATCGATCAGGGCCTTGCTCGTCGGGCCCAGGTTGGAGCCGGCGCTCGACGTGCCGTCGTAGCCGCCGGGATTGCTCGGCGTCACTCCGGCGGCCGACGGGCGCCCCCAGAAGTACTTCGGCTGATCGAAGGCCTGGCCGATCAGGCTGGAGCCGACCTCGGCGCCGTTGACCGTGATGTACGAGCCGTTGGCCTGGCTGGGGAAGACCGCCTGGCCGATCGCCGTGACGACGCCGGGATAGGCGACCCCGGTGATCAGGGTCATCGCCGCCAGGAGGACGATGGCCGGTCGTAGCTGGTGGAGCAGGAAGGTGCGCATGGTGGGCGTCCTATGCCAGGTGAATGGCGGTGACCAGCAGGTCGATCGCCTTGATGCCGATGAAGGGGGCGATGATCCCGCCGAGGCCATAGATCAGCAGGTTCCGCTGGAGGAGCTCGCTGGCCGGGGCCGGCCGGAAGCCCACGCCGCGCAGGGCCAGCGGGATCAGCGCGACGATGACCAGGGCGTTGAAGATCACCGCTGAGAGGATCGCGCTCTGGGGCGCGTGCAGGCCCATGATGTTGAGCTGGTTGAGCTCCGGGTAGACGCTGGCGAACATCGCCGGGACGATCGCGAAGTACTTGGCCACGTCGTTGGCGATCGAGAACGTGGTGATCGAGCCACGCGTGATCAGGAGCTGCTTGCCGATCGCGATGACCTCCAGCAGCTTGGTGGGATCCGAGTCGAGGTCGACCATGTTGGCCGCCTCCTTGGCCGCCGACGTGCCGCTGTTCATCGCCAGCCCCACGTCGGCCTGGGCCAGCGCCGGCGCGTCGTTCGTGCCGTCTCCGGTCATGGCCACGAGGTGCCCGTCGGCCTGCTCCTTGCGGATGAACGCAATCTTGTCCTCGGGCTTGGCCTGGGCGATGAAATCGTCGACGCCGGCCTCGCGGGCAATCGTCGCGGCGGTGCGCGGGTTGTCGCCGGTGACCATCACGGTCCGAATGCCCATCTTGCGGAACTCGGCGAAGCGCTCGACGAGGCCCTCCTTGACGGTGTCCTTGAGCTCGATCAGGCCGATGATCCGGCCGTTCCGGCGCATCGCCAGCGGCGTTGCCCCGGCGTCCGAGAGGCGGTCGGTCTCCTCGCGGATGATCGGCGGAAGGGCGGCATCCAGGTCGTGCTCGATCGCGTCGACGGCGCCCTTGAGGACGACGTCGCCGTTGGCCAGCTTCACCCCGCTCGTACGGGTCTCGGCGCGGAAGGGAATCTCCTCGGTGATCGTGCCGGTCAGCGCCTCGTAGCCGGCGTCGTCATCCGTTCCACCCGCAGCCTTGAGCTCGGCCAGGCGCTTGCGGGCCAGGTCCACCACCGACTTGCCCTCGGGCGTGTCGTCGTGGGCCGAGGCAGCCAGGGCCGCGGTCACGGCCTCCGCCTCGGTGACCCCGGGAGCGGCCGTGATCGATGCCGCGAGGCGGTTGCCGTAGGTGATCGTGCCCGTCTTGTCGAGCAGGATCACGTCGACGTCACCGGAGGCCTCGACGGCCCGGCCGCTCATCGCCAGGACGTTGAACCGGGCGACCCGGTCCATGCCGGCAATGCCGATCGCCGAGAGCAGGCCGCCGATGGTGGTGGGGATCAGGCAGACCAGCAGGGCCACCAGGGGGACGATGTCGACGGTCGCCCCGGCGAATGCGCCGAACGGCCGGAGGGTCACGACGGCCAGGAAGAAGACGATCGTCAGGCCGGCGAGCAGGATCGAGAGGGCGATCTCGTTCGGGGTCCGCTGGCGCTTGGCGCCCTCGACCAGGGCGATCATCCGATCGAGGAACGTTTCGCCGGGATTGGCGCTGATCCGGACCACCAGGTGGTCGCTGATCAGGGTCGTGCCACCGGTCACGCTGCTCCGGATGTCGGTGCCAGGCTCCTTGAGGACGGGCGCGGATTCGCCGGTGATCGCCGATTCGTTGACGAAGCCGATCCCCTCGATCACGTCGCCGTCGCCGGGAATGGTCTCGCCCTCGGAGATCTCGATGACGTCGCCCCTCCGCAGCTCGGCCGAACCGACCAGCTCGATCGAGCCGTGGGGAGTCCCGTCGCTCTTCCGCCGGTGGGCCTGGGTGACGGAGCGCGCCCGGCGGAGGGTGGCTGCCTGGGCCCGGCCGCGTGCCTCGGCAACGGCCTCGGCATACGTGGCGAAGAGGACGGTGAACCACAGCCAGATCGCGATCTGGCCCTGGAAGCCCAGGCCCGACGCGCCCGCGACGGGCTGGACGCCGGTGGCGTTGGCCAGCGCGATCAGCGTGACGAGCGCCGCCGTGATCTCCACGACGAACATCACCGGGTTCTTGATGAGCGTCCGCGGGTTGAGCTTGCGAACCGATTCGGGCAGCGCAGCCCGGAGCAGGTCCGGATCGAGGATGCCCCGGGGCTTCTGGGCGCCCGGCACCGGAGCTTCCGTGCCCTGGCCGGCGCCCTTGCCAAGGCCGAAGCGCTGGAATCGGCGGGTGCCCCGCGACAGGTCGATCGATCGAAGGATGGCCATGACTAGAAGACCTTTCCGGCGTTCTGCTGGAGCTGCTCGACGATCGGACCGAGGGCCAGGGCGGGGAAGAAGGTGAGCGCTCCGACGATCACGATCACGCC
>JBEPUS010000118.1:0-7905 GCA_041691435.1 Chloroflexota bacterium | reverse complement strand
GCTTTGCGGCCTGGCATGCGAGGCGAACGATGCGGGCGTCGCTCGCGCCCCCATTGACCGCAAGGACCGCGCGTCGAAACGGCGGCTGATGGAGGTCGGGCACGGCGGTCACGATACCACCGCTCTTCGGCCGTGGACGACGGCCCAGAGGTCCGGGTCAGGACTGGCGAGTTTCCGGCACCGGCGGCGGATCGAACCGGTTTTCCTCTTCGCGTCGATACGGCGCGCTCACCACGACCGTGTGGGGCCGGCCGACGAGGACGGCCCGCAGCCGCTTCGAGGACTGGTTGTAGAGGATTCGCTCCCACCAGTGCCGAGCGACATACTCCGGCACCACGATGAACGTGATGGGGTCGGGCTTGTCCGGTGGCCACGCCCGGTCGAGCACGTCGAGATACGCGAGGAACGGGCCAACCAGGGCCCGGTAGGGCGACTCGACCACCACCAGGGGCACCCCGGGAACTTGCCGCTCCCACTGCTTGCGCACGGCGTGGGCAATCTCCGGGTCGTCCGAGATGTAGACCGCCCGGACGTCGTCGCTGATCGACCGGCCGACGTTGACGGCCTGGATCACCGCCCGGGTCAGGCCCGGGATGGGGATGACCACTCGTTCCTCGCGGTGGGGTGGCTTGGCCACGTAGTCGGGCCGGATGGTGAGCTGTCGCTGGGCCGCGCCGTACTGGCGCTGGATGAACAGCATCATCGCCACGAGGACGGGGATCAGGATGATCACGAGGTAGGCGCCGTTCTGGAACTTCACCGATGTGACGATGATCAGGACCACGAAGGTCAGCACGCCGCCAAAGGCATTGACGATGGCCCGCCACCACCAGCCCGGCTCGCGGGTCGTGAACCAGTGCTTGACCATTCCCGACTGCGAGAGCGTGAAGCACACGAAGACGCCGACCGAGTAGAGCGGGATCAGGGCGTGGGTGTCGCCGTTGAACAGCACGAGCAGCCCGAAGGCGATCGCGGCCAACAGCACGATCCCCCAGGAATAGGCCAGCCGGTCGCCCCGGAAGCTGAACTGGCGGGGCATGTAGCCGTCCTCGGCGAGGATCGCGGCCAGCCGCGGAAACGCGTTGAAGCTGGTGTTGGCCGCCAGGAACAGGATCAGGGCCGTGGCGATCTGGAACAGGTAGAAGAGAGGGCTCGCGCCGAAGACGGTCCCCGCCACGAGGGCCACGACGGTGGGTCCGCCGCTGTTGTCGACCGAGGGCACGATCGCAAAGGCGTGGGCCACGATCGTCATCCCGATGAAGATGATCCCCAGCAGGAAGGCCATCGTGATCATCGTGTTGGCGGCGTTCTTGGCCTCCGGCTTCTTGAAGGCTGGCACGCCGTTGGCAATCGCCTCGACGCCGGTCAGGGCAACCGAGCCTCCGGCGAAGGCCTTCAGGAGCAGGAAGATGCTCAGCTGCTCGGTCGCTCCCAGGGGCACCGCATCGGGTTGGGGCGGCAGGGCGTGGGCCGTCCCGCTCACGATCCGGAAGACACCGCCCACCACGATCAACAGGGCCAGGCCCACGAACAGGTAGGTCGGGACGGCGAAGATGTTGCCCGACTCGCGCAGGCCGCGGAGGTTGCCGATCGTGATCAGCGAGATCGAGACGAAGGCGATCTCGATCCGGTAGTCGAAGGCGGCCGGCAGGATCGACTGGATCTGCTGGATGGCCGAAGCGGTCGATACCGCCACGGTCATCACGTAGTCGATCAGCAGGGCCGCGGCCGCGATCAGGCCGAAGATGGGGGCCAGGTTCTGGCGGGCCACGATGTACGCCCCACCACCGTTCGGATAGGCCCGGCAGACCTGACGGTACGAGAACGACACGATCGTCAGGAGCAGGGCGATGGCGATCGAGACGCCGATCGAGTAGGCCAGCGCTCCGGCCGCCCCGGCGACGATCAGGACCCGCAGGATCTCCTCGGTGGCGTAGGCCGACGAGCTGATCGCGTCGGAGCTGAAGATCGCCAGCGCCTTCTTCTTGGCCAGGCGCTCGCCGATCTCCTCCTCGCTGGCCAGGGGCCGCCCGAAGACAAGGCTGCGGGCGCGAAACATTAGCCGACCGGCCGGCGTGAGCGGCACGCTGGCGGCCTGTTTGGCCACCATCTGGCCGGGCCCGGTGTAGCGGAAGTACGGTGAATGCGGGCGCTCGACCCGCAGGCGCCGGTCGGCGAGCTTGCGCCCGGGCAGCGGGCGACGGCCGCCGATCATGCTGCGGGCACTGTGCCGATTCCCACCGGGCCTCCGTCTCTCCCCACTCCTGCGATCGCCAAGGCTATCACCCGGGTTCCTTCGCGCTCAGACCCCGAACGCCAGGCGGCTGACGCCCCGGGCAGGCAGTCCCGCCACCCGCATCGCCTGCTGGGTCGCCTCGATGTCATAGTCGGCCCGGATCCAGGTCACGATCCCCGCGGCCACCTCCAGGATCAACGCGCTCGCCCGGGGATCGCCGTCGCGCGGCTGGCCCACACTGCCCGGATTGACGAGGGCCCGCCGGCCGTCGAGGGCCAATTTCGTCCCGGGCTCGGGGGTCAGCGTTGCGACGTCGTCGCTGGAACCTGCCGCCAGGACGTAGGCGATCGGCAGGTGCGTGTGGCCGAAGAGCCCGGCGGCGGTGGGCAGCAGGGCGAGATTGGCCGCCGCGGCCGACTCGGTCACGATGTACTCCCAGGTGGGATCCCGCGGGCTGCCATGGACCAGGCTCCAGCCGTCGACGCTGCGCTGCGCGGGCAGGGCGGCCAGCCAGTCGCGGGTGGTCGCGCTGATCGTCCGGCGGGTCCATTCCATCGCCGCCCGGGCGTCGCTGTTGAAGTCGCGGATCACGTCGTCGCCGGTCGCCGCAAGGTCATGGTTGCCGCGGACCCCAAGCGCCCTGCGCTCCCGCAGCCGGTCCACGACCGCATCGGGATCAGGCCCGTAGCCCACCACGTCGCCGAGATGCCAGAGTCCGTCCACCTGCCCCGCCTGGGCGAGGATTGCGTCGAGGGCGCGGAGGTTCGAATGGATGTCGGACAGGACGGCGACGCGCATCAGGGCGAGGGTAGCCGCTCGACGGCCCCGAGGGGCTGCCGCCGGCGCCGGGCCGGATCCCGCGGGAACTCTGGAGGCGATACCGCAATCTTCTCGACCAGGACGAGGACGTGGTCTTCAAGGCCGGCCAGCGTGACCGGCAGGATCTGCGCCGGAGCACCGCCGAGCAGCTCGATGGCCGGAGCCGCGGCCTGCAGCTCGGCGTCGAGCGGCCGGCGCTTCCAGGCGATCAGCAACCCGCCCCGGGCCACGAGCGGCAGGGCGATCTCGGCCAGCTCGGCGAGCGGGGCAATCGCCCGGGCGACCACGGCCGGCCAGCGCTCGCGATGGCGGCGATCGGCGGCCAGTGCCTCCGCCCGGCCGTTGAAGACCTCGACCTCGGGGGCCAGCTCCCCGGTCACGACCGAGAGGAAGGCGGCCTTCTTGCCGACGCTCTCGACGAGCAGCGTGCGCCGGGCGGGTACCACCAGGGCCAGCGGCAGGCCCGGGTAGCCGCCACCACTCCCCAGGTCCAGGAGCGCATCGATGCCTCGCTCGCGCAGGACGGCAACGGCCGTGAGGCTGTCAAGGACGTGCTCCCGAACAGCATCGCCCGCATCTCGGATGGCGCTCAGGTTGATCGCCGCGTTCCAGGCGAGGAGGAGCCGGAGCTGGCCGATGAGAGCGTCTCGGACCACCTCGCTGAGTTCGGCCAGGCCGAGGTCGGCCAGCCCGGTGTCGAGGCGCTCGAGGGCCTCGACAGGCAGCTCGGGCAGGCCCTCAACGCGCGACGGGAGCGGTTCGCGGTCCTGGTTCACGCGTCCTCCGGATCCGGGGGAGGTGAACCGTCCGCTAGCGCTCCCGACGTCGACGTATGCACGCACCGAGAGGTCGATCGGTCTTCCGCGCCGCGCCTGGTTCCGGTCCGGGTCTCCCCGGGCCCCTCACGCGTCACATTACCCTGCGGCCTCGTTTGGGTGCGGTTGCTGGACGCTAGGCGACCGTGTCCGGCGAGTCAACGGGGTTATCCACGAAGTGCCCAGCGGATTGCCGAACATGGTGGAAAACCGCGGGTCAAGCTGGTTCGGCGCCGTCCCTCGAATGCTGGGCGGCGCGCATCGCCCGGATCACGGCGGCCTCTTCGAGGCGGACTTCCTCGGCGCTCAGGGCCAGCTCGAGCGAGGCGCGCAGGGTGGCGAACTCGACATCGGCGGGTCCCGGCAGGGCAAGGACGAAGCTGGAGCCGGATTCGAGCACCGACGCCACGTCGAGATCCCCCGCCATTGCTCGGGCGAGCTCCCGGGCGATCGGCAGGCCGAGGCCGGTGCCCGGGATGCGCGAATGCCCCGCCAGCCGGTAGAAGCGCTCGAAGATGCGGCCGAGGTCCTCGCCGTCGATGCCCGCGCCATCGTCGCGCACGGCCACGAAGGCCACCCGGCCCTCGAACCACCCGGCGATCTCCACGGTGCCGCCGTCGGGGGTGAACTTCAAGGCGTTGCCCGCGAGGTTGGTCAGGATCTGCTCGACTCGCCGGCGATCCCCGACCGCGGCCCGGATGCGCGGCGGCAGGTTGGAGCGCAGCTCCACGCCCCGCTTCTGGGCAATCGGCCGAAGCGCCCCGATGACTCGCCGGGAGACGTCGGCGATCGAAAACGGTTCGAGCTCGAGGGCCAGGTTGCCGGCTTCGATCCGGCTCATCTCGAGGAGGTCGGCAACCAGCTCGCCCATCGTCTCGACGATCTCCCGGCTCCGGTCGAGGAACTCGCTGCGGATCGCCGGGTCTTCGACCCGCCCATCGGCGATCAGCTCCAGGTAGCCGGCCAGGCCCGTTAGCGGCGTGCGCAGGTCGTGGGCCACCGTCGAGACGTAGCGCTCGCGCTCGCGGTCCCGCGCGGCGAGGTCGGCGGCCTCGCGTTCGCCGCTCATCTGGTCACTCACCAGGGCCAGGGCCACCGCGGCGTGGCGGGCCATCTGGCTGGGCAGCCGCTCGCCGACGTGCTCGACGGCCGCGAGGGTCGCCAGCTCGAAGCCGAGCACCACCCGGCCGCTGCTCGGGATCTCGATCCAGGCGTAGTGGTGGGCGGCCTCGGCTGGCCGGCTCGTCGCGGCCTTGCCGCCGGCAGCGGCGCGGACGAGCGTGATCGTCGCCGGCGCACTTGCGGCGCGCTCGGCACGCGAGCCAGGTCCCCGGGCATCGAGCCAGGCGGCCAGCGCCAGGGCGTCGGCCGGATCCTCGAGCTCGCCGGCAGCAACGCCGATCCGCCGCTCGGGAGCCACCGACAGGACAGCCGCCCGGCGCGCGCCGACCGTGTCGGCGAGCAGCTCAAGGAGGGCGGCCAGGCGGGCTTCCGCGGGCAGGTCCGAGACCAGGATGTCGAGCGAGCGGGCCAGCAGCGTCGTCTCGCGCCGGCTCAGCTGGTCGTCGAGCCGGCGGGCGGCCACCCGCCGCTCCACGAACCTGGGAGGAGCGCCGATCGTCGGCCCGGTGGGCGGGCGGCGCGCTGGTTGGTCAGTCATCGCCCGGATCGTTGCAGGGCGACAAGCCGGCGAAGATCACCCGAACGTCCTGAACGGTCATGCACGGGACCGGCGAGCTGCGCCGGGTCAAGCCGGCCGGCCGGCTCCGCGGACCGGGCGGCCCAGCGTGCGCCGGACGACGTCCACGACCTCGTCGACGTACGCATCAGCCTCGCCCCGCTCGGCCGCCGTCCGGACGCAGCCGCGGACGTGGTCCTCGAGGATCAGGATGCCCACCGAATCGAGCGCCGCGCGCAGCGCTGCCGTCTGCTGGAGGATGTCGACGCAGTATTCCTCGCGCTCGATCATCCGGGCGATCCCGCGGACCTGGCCCTCGATCCGGCTCAGCCGGCGAACGAGGCTGGCCTTGTCCTTCGAGTAGCTATGCCGGAAATGATCGGCGGCAAGGTGATCGGCGGCCTCGCCGCCACTCCTCGGTCGTGCCGGAGCGGCCGGGCGCGACGACGTCCGGGCGGCCACTCGCGCTGGAGCCAGCGGCGTCGCGGCGGGTTGACCGGATCTTGCGGGGCTGGCCATCGTCGAGTGATGATACCCCCCAGGGGTATCGGTCGCCATCGGCGGGATGCTCGTTCGCCAACCGCCCCGGGTGGGCTAGACTGACCGCCGATGGCTCAGCGCGACGATGCACCGGACGCCCAGCGTTCCACCGACGCCGGGCCCGCCTTCGCGCACGTCAGCGAAGCCGAGTTCGCCCGGATCCTCGACTACTACCAGGTTCGCTGGGAGTACGAGCCGCACACCTTCCCGATCCTGTGGAATCTGGCTGGGGACCTGCTCGAGAGCTTCTCACCGGATTTCTTCCTGCCCGAGCTGGAGCTGTACGTCGAGCTGACCACGCTCCGCCAGAAGCTCGTGCGCAAGAAGAATCGCAAGCTGCGCCGTCTGCGCGAGCTCTATCCAGAGCTCCGGATCAAGCTCTTCTATGCCCGCGACTTTCGCGCCCTGATGCTCAAGTACGGCCGGCTCGAACTGGCCGAGGAGCTGAGCGGCACGGCCGGTCACGTCACGCCACTGCGCTCCGCCGCGTCGATGCTGGCCGGGCCGTTCGGCGCGGACCGGCTGGGGGCCCTGGTCCAACTCCAGCCCGAGCGACAGCCCGATGTCCAGCGCGAGGTCCAGCCCGGTGACCTGGCGCTCGACCCGAGCGCGACCCCGGTCCCAGGTCATCACCGGCGCCGGCGACGCGGCGCTGCGCGCGCCGCGGCCGCGGCTGAACAGGCCCGGGCGAGCGCATGAGGGTGCCGGTCGACCTGCAGGGCGATGTGGCCGAAGTCCTGGTCTCGGAGGAGCAGATCCAGGCCAAGGTCCGCGAGCTCGGCGCCCGGATCAGCGCTGACTATGCCGGCCGCCAGCTGACGCTGGTGAGCGTCCTGAAGGGCTCGCTGCCGTTCATGGCCGACCTGATGCGCTCGATCTCCGTCCCCGTCCGGATCGACCTGATGGAGGTCTCCTCGTACGGCGGTTCATCCACCGAGTCCTCGGGACTGGTCCGGATCCTCAAGGACCTGTCGGCGAGCATCGCGGACGAGCATGTCCTGCTGGTCGAGGACATCATCGACACCGGTCTCACCCTGAACTACCTGGTTCGCTACCTGCGTGGCAAGAGCCCGGCATCGCTGCGCATCTGCACCCTGCTCGACAAGCCCGCCCGGCGGCTGGTGGAGATCCCCGTCGACTACACCGGCTTCACGATCGATGACCGCTTCGTGGTCGGCTACGGCCTCGACTACGGCGAGTTCTACCGGAACCTGCGCTACGTGGGCGTCCTGCGCACCGAGGTCTACTCGACCCCGCCGATGGCCGAGGAGCCCATCCCGGCCACCGAGGCCGGGGCGTAGTCGCGGTGGCCGGCCGATGACGATGCATCGCAGGCCGCTGGGCATGGGCCGCCTCCTGGCGGCGGGCGGCGCCGTCCTGATCCTGCTCGCCTCGTTCCTGGCCTGGTACACCGCGGGCGGCGACACGGGCGGCCTGAACCCCATCTCGTGCAACGCGTTCGACGGACGCTGCGGGACGGCCGGCGGGATGATCGACTTCATCATCGCCCTGCTCATCCTGGCCCTGGTGGCCCTGCCCTACGCGATCGGCGACCGACCGATTTCGGTCGACCGCGGCCTCAGCTTCGCCCTGCTCACGATCCTCGGCTGGCTCGCCCTCGCCTACGCCCTTGTCTCGTTCCTTACCCAGGGCGACCTGACGGGCCTCCGGCCGGATCGGGCGCCGGGCGCCTGGCTGGCGCTGATCGGCCTGATCGTGATGTCGAGAGCCACCTACCTGATCAGCCGGGGCGGCGACCGGGTCTAGCGGCTCCCACCGGGCAGCGTGCCGCGCCGGGTGCCGCGCCGCTGCTACAG
>JBEPUS010000117.1:0-7965 GCA_041691435.1 Chloroflexota bacterium | reverse complement strand
GGCAGGGTGACCGTGAGGACCATGGCGGCCAGGTAGCAGGCGGCGACCACCAGCACCAGGACCTGCGGGCTGGTCAGGTTGACCACCAGTGGCCCGAGCAGGGCGAACCCAAGGGCAAATGCGGCGTTCAGGGTGAGGGTGAAGATCCCGTTTGCGGCGAGGAGCTGGCCGCGCTTCACGAGGATCGGGATCATGGCCGCTTCGGCCGGGGCGAAGAACGTGGTGACGGTGGAGACCATCGCGTTCAGGACCAGGATGAGGATCAGGTTGTCGCCGATGAAGTAGAGCAGGCCGAACATGATCGCCCTGAGCAGGTTGGTGACGATCAGGATCAGGCGCCGGTCGAGGCGGTCGACATAGACGCCGGCGACCGCCGAGAGCAGCACGGCCGGGACCAGGAACGTCAGGATCAGCAGGCTGACGGCCGAGGTGGAGCCCGTGATTGAGAAGACCCGGACGGTCAGCCCGAACAGGACCATGTTGCCGCCGACCTGGGTCAGCAGCTGGGCGAGCCACAGGGCCAGGAAGGGCCGGTTGCGCAGGACCTCGATCGCGCTGGTGGTCTCGGCCTCTTCGACCGGGACCTCGGGCAGCAGCTCGGTCGCGCCCTGGCCGGCGCCGGGGATCATGCCGGTCGCTCCACGAACTCGAGCATCCGCCGCTCGATCACCTGGCGCTCGATCAGCAGGTGCCGGCCACACGTCCGGCAGCGCACGCCGATGTCCGCGCCGAGGCGGTCCACCTGCCACGTATCGCCGCCGCAGGGGTGGGCGCGGCGCAGCCGGATCACGTCGCCCAGGAGGAAGCTGACCGGCCCACAGTTGGCCGCAGTCACGCTTGCCACAACGCCTGGGGCAGCATGGATCGGCTCGGAATCAGGATGCACATTCGGCCGGGAGGGTATCAGAGCTGGGGCGTGCCATGGGTCGGCACGAGGTTTTCGGTGGTCGCCGGCAGGACCAGCGTGTCGACCGGCGTGACGATCAGCTCGGCCGACGGATCGGTCGCGCCGAGCTGGGCGACGATCCCGCCGGCCCGGGTCAGGCTGCCGGTCAGGCTCTCCGAGTTGCCGATGGCGCTGACCTGGAAGGGGTCGCCCAGCTTCGTGCGGCCGATCAGCAGGCCGCCAACCGATCCGTCGACGATGCTGTTCGGCTCGATCCGCAGGTCGTTCACGGCGATCGCCTCGGCCCCGGCATTGCGCAGCTCGTTGATCAACGCCTCGACGGACGGCGCATCGAGGCCGCCGGTGACCGTGATCCGGACACCCGGCCCGCGGACCGGGTCGAGGCCGGTCCACGCCCGGACCTTGGCCAGGTCGGACTGGAGCTGGCCCACGGAGGTATCACCGCGCGAATCGCTCGCCTGGAGCGTCGACAGCTCGGCCTGGGTCGTGGCGATCTCCGCGCGCAGCTGGTCATTCCGGGTGTTCAGGTTGCCGACGAGCACGGTCAGCTCGGTTGGGGTCAGCTGGTCCAGGCCGTTGCCGGCCTCCTGCGAGCGGAGCTGGACCACGATCAGGCCCCCCAGCAGGAACGCGACGATCGCCAGCGAGAGCTGGTTGCGACGCTTGTTCATGGCCCTGCGCTTGGCACAGACACGGCCCCGGCCGACGGCCCGGGCTGGGCGTAACGCAGGGTGATCGTGCCGGCGTAGGCCGGGAGACTGACCTGGGCGGGCTCCGCGTAGTCGATCTGGATGCCGAAGGCCTGGGCCCGGTTCTCGACAAAGGTCCGGAAGCCGGCCGACGCGCTCAATCGATCGAGCAGGTCCGGCGGACCGATGGCCGAGATCTGGTACGGCGGCGCGAGGTAGGCCGAGTTGACCAGGACCGTCCCGCCGATGTCGAGGATGGCCGTGCCCGTCGTGATCCGCTCGCCGTTGACGGCCACGCCTTCGGCGCCCGCCAGCCAGAGCTGCTCCACGACCGTCCGGACGTCATCGGCGCTGACCAGGTAGTCGTTGGGGTTGTCGCCGGGCAGCACGGTCTGGCCCGAGTCGCGCAGCTGGAGGACGAGCCCGGGACCCTGCAGGCCGATCAGGCCAGCCGCCAGCCGGGCGTCCTGGAGGCGCTGGCCAAGGTCGGTCGCGGCGGCGACGCTGCCCTGTCCCTTTGTCTCGAGATTGCTGATCTGCGTGCGCAGGTCAAGGATCTGGGCCTTCAGGGCATCCTGCTGCGATTGGAGGGTGATCGCCGTCTGGACGAGCGGCCCACGCTCGTCGCTCGCGTACTGGGCCCGCGGCCCGTCCGATTGGAACTGGGCCACCACCACGAGCCCCAGGACGAACAGGGCGATGCCCAGGGTGATCTGCCAGCTGGGGATCCGGGTCAGGCGCAGGCGTCGGCTGCTCGAGGCGCCGGCCGGAGGCAGGGCGGTCATCCCCGGCCGGACGCCCGGCGCCGGCGCTCGCGGGCGATGAGCACCGCGAACCCAACGGACAGGACCGCGACGGCGGCAACGATCACGAGCGTCGTGTCGGCGGTGCGATTCGGCTGGATCGAGGTCGCGAGCGGCGCCGCCGAGCCGCACGTCGACGGACAGGCATGGGCCGGCGTGGAGGCAGCGGGCAGCGCCGGGCCGGCACCCGTCCAACCGGGCGGCACGGGCCCGGCTGGTGGCGGCTGAGGACCGTAGGTCTTCGGGGCGGGCACGCCGAGCGCCTCGAGCCAGGCGGCATTGAAGCCGGCCGTGTCGACCCCCAGCGCGGCCTTGAAGGCCCCGCCGTCGCTGACCCCGCCGGCGTACGAGCGAATCAGCTTGACGAGGGCGGGCTTGCCATACGTCCGGATCATGAAGTCAACGGCCGCGACGCTCTCACCGTAGGCCAGCGCGAACTGGTCGACCGTGGTCGGGAACTGGCCAATGAGGCCATCGAGCGGGATGATCCCGCCCGCGTCGACCGCGTCTCTGACCGTCGACTGCCAGGATGGCGTGTAACCCTCCGACAGGTACACCGCCAGGCCCTCGTTCAACCAGCGCGGCGGCGCGTGATACGGATTGTCGATGGCCGTGTTGAACACGAGATGAGTCAGCTCGTGCGGGATGACGGTGCTCACCCAGGAATCGTTGACCTCGTCAGGAGTGATCAGGGCGAAGAGCGTCCGGATCTCGGCCACCGCCTCGCCGCCGACGTTCTCGCGGGTGCCCGGCCCGAGGGCGTCGTAGAACGACTGCTGGTCGGCGTAGATATAGAAGTCGACTGGCTTCGTCTCGGTCACCCCTAGAAGCGCCGAGGCGTTGGCAATGCCCTGCTCGCCGATGGCCAGGGCGCGGGACCCGAAGGTGGCGTCGCCCTCGTACCAGTGGACGTGGACGATCGGGCCGTTCCTGGTCTGCCACGTAAAGCGGGTGTCGAGGTACGTCATGGTCATCGACCCACCCAGCTCCTGCGTCCCGTCGGGATCGGTGACCCGCCATTGGGCCGTAAACAGGGTGTTCGGGAAGACGTGGCCGTCGGAGATCTTCGTCACGTTCGTCACGGTGTGCTGGCCGGCGCCGGGATTGGGCACTTCGATCGCGCTCGGGCCGATCGAGCCCGGCTGGCTCAGGAGGAGCTCGACCCGCTTCGGCGCGCTGGTCAAGGTGATCGTGTCGGAGAAGGTGATCGAGGTGCCGAAGACGAACGAGCCGGTCGGCGCGGCGAACGTCGCGATGTTCGAGGCTGCGGCCACCGGACGGACGCCCGCCAGTCCCACGAGCAGCGCCGCGATCGCCAGGACGGCCGCCACCTGCCGGATCGTCCGGCCCGGGCCATGTCTGTTGCTCGAGCGTCCCAGGCGGTTCATGGCGCCCACGCCAGGCTGGCGAACCGGAGGATCCCCAGGCCATTGTCCGATGCCCCCAGGAGGCCCTGGCGCGACAGCGCCGAGCCCGTGCCGTAGGCGACGGGGATCACCGGGACCTGTTTCTGGATGACGGCCTGGGCGGCATCGAAGGCGGTCGTCGCGTCGGCGACATCGGTTGCGGCCGTTGCCTTCGTGATCTCCGCATCGAACTCGGCCGAGCTCCAGTGGCCGTAGTCGTTCGTGCTGCCCGTTCCCAGGAGCAACCCCAGGAAGTCATTCGCGCCGGGGTAGTCCGCGACCCAGCTGAGCGTCCACATCGCCGGCGGATCGGTGGCCAGGCGGGTGAAGTAGTCGTTGAAGTCGAGCGTCTCGTACTTGAGCGTGATCCCCAGGTTTCGGTGGAGGTCCGCCAGGATCGCCGCATCGAAGCCGGTGTCGGTCGAGACGAGGGTGATCGCCGGGAAGCCGGCGCCGCCCGGATAGCCGGCCGCAGCCAGCTCCTGCTGCGCACCGGCCGGGTCGTAGGCCGGCAGGAAATCCGTGCTGGAGCGACCGGGGATGCCGAGCGGGACCATGCTCGTTGCCGCGGTCAGCGCACCGGAGCTGGCGAGGTTGACGATCCGCGTCCAGTCGACCGCCTTGCCGAACGCCTCGCGGACGCGCTGGTCATCGAACGGCTTCTGGCGCACGTCGAAGCCGTAGTACGTGACGCTCAGGGACGGCACCGTCCGGAGCTGCGGCCCGAGCGTGGCGTCGTAGCGCAGCCAGGACGCGTCCGATTGGTCGATGCCGGTGTAATCGACCGTGTTCCCCTCGAACGCCTCCACCGGGCTCTGGCCATTGATGGTCGTGAGGAGATGCACGGTCTGGATGGGTGGCGATCCGGCCCAGTAGTTGGGGTTGCCCGTGAACGTCAGCTCGGAGTCGGTCTTCGCCGAGAGGACATACGCGCCGCTCCCGACGAACGTCCCCGCGGCGAGCGTCGCCGGCTCGCCGATCGCCGCCGGGACGATCGCGAACGCCGGGCCTGAGACGAGCGCAGGGAAGTCCGTCGCGGGATTGTCGAACGTGACGACCACGGTGTTGCCCTCGGCCACCAGCCCGACCGTCCCCGGATCGGTGCTCTGGCCGATGAGGAAGGCCTTCGCGCCGTGGATCTCGTCCATCAGCGACCCGAGCGGCGACGGCTGGGCCGGGTTGATCAGGCGCAGCCAGCTCCGGACAACGTCACCGGCGGTGAGCGGGCTGCCGTCCGAGAACTTCAGGCTGGGCCGGAGGGTGAACGTGATCGTCTTGCCGCCGTTCGTCGAGGCCCAGCCGCTGGCCAGCGCCGGCTGGACGGTGAGCGACGCATCGAACGAGGTGAGCGTCTCGAAGAGCTGGGCGGTGATCTGGGCGCTGCCGAGGTCGCCCTGGATCGCCGGATCGAGCGTCACCGGGGCACCGCCCAGGATCGTGACCGAGCCGGAGCCCGCGCCCGCGGGACCGGGCAGGTTCGGCGAGCAGCCGACCAGCAGGACCAGGCAGGCCAGGAGCGCGGCGGCAATGTGCGGGCGCCTGATCATTCGGCCGAGTTTACGCGTCGCGTTCGGGATGGGCGCCCGGGACGGTGGTCAGGTCGGCGTCCGTCGATGGTTTGTGAGTAGGTCCCGGCGCGACCCGAATCGGTCCAGGACCCGGTAGAAGCTGCGCTTGCTCAGCCGATCGCGTTCCCGGTCGCTGCCGGCGGCGGATGGCGGGCGCTCGTGGCGCAGCGCCCGGCCGGCGGCTTGCTTGACGGCGAGCGCGCGCCTCGCAGGGTGATCCTCGCCGCCGTCGCGCAGGACCAGGCTCCACCAGATGTCCAGGTTGAGGTCGAGCCGGAAATGCTCGTCGAGGAAGCCGCGGGCCTTGAGGTCGTCGCGCCGGAAGGCCAGGGCGACGCCGTCGATCGCGTCGACATCCCCGGGCTGGCCGGGTTCGGCGGCTTCGGCGGGCTCGAAGGCTTCGGCGGGTTCGCCGGGTTCGAAGGGTTCGGCGGGTTCGAACCGTCGGAGGTCGTCCGATACCAGGCCCCACGGTCCGGCGACAGCGACGGTCTCGTCACGCAGCGCTTCGACCAGCGGGCTCAGGAGGTCGCCGGTCAGCTCGACGCTCGTGTCGAGCAGGACCACGATCGGGGCGGCGGACCGTCTCGCTCCGGCGTTGATCGCGGCGGCGCGACCCAGCGGCTCGCTCATCCAGACGATTTCCGGCGCTTGTGCGCCAATGGGGCGAGCGGCAGGCCCGTCGGCGGCGATCAGCGCGGCCTCCTGCTCCTCGTTCGGCCGGTCGGCGACGATCACGACCTGCGTGCCGGCCGGTGCATGGCGCCGAAGGCCGTCGAGGGTTCTGGCCAGGTCGGCGGGTTGATCGACCGCGACCAGGATGACCGTGACGGCCGCCGTGGCCGGCTCATCGAGGCGCGAGGGGACGGCGTGGCTGCGGCCGAAGCGAATGCGGTCGCCTTCGAGCACGTCGGGGGCATGGGCGGGCTCGAGGCTGAAGCGCGTCCCGCGGTCGACCACTCGCCAGCCCGCCGCCTCGATCGCCGCCCGGAGGCGGTCTGCCTCGGGCCAATCCTGCGTCCCGCGGGCCTCTGAGCGGGCCTGCGCCCAGGCGCGGACTTCGTCAGGGGCGTTGCTCACGACCCGAGCATAGCGGAGGCGGGGCGGCGAGCCTCTCTGCCCACCGTTCCGTCGCCCTCCGGCCATCGGCCCGGGTCAGTTCTCGGTGGGCAGGTGGATGTAGGCCGACTGGATCGCGACGCGGCCGGGGCCCGTGAAGCGGTTGAAGACCAGCTGGCCTGAGCCGCCCAGGAAGCCGGTCTTGAGGCCGTAAACAACCTGCTGCATCTGGACTGTGCCGTCGCGGTAGACCCAGCCACCCGACTCGACGTCGATCGCCTCGCCCGGTTCGAGCGTCTTCTCGAAGACATTGCCGTAGCCGTGCATCCAGACGATGCCTTCCTGGCCCCGGGCCTCGAAGCGGTCGATGAAGAAGCCGGTGCCACCGAAGAGCATGTTCGACACGCCCTTCACCCGGTTGAACGTGTAGTCGACGTTGGCCGTGGCCGCGAGGAACTGGTGCTCGCGGACGAGGATGTGCTGGCCGGCCGGCAGGTGGAGCGACAGCACGTGGCCCGGATCGTCGCGCGAGAAGGCCGCCTCGCCGGGGCTCTGGAGCTCGGTCATGAAGACCGGCATGCCGGCGATGAGCCGCTTGAACGCGCCCTTCATCTGGTGCATCCCGACCTGCATCCCGGGGTCCTTCCAGAGGATCACGTGGTGCTCGAAGTAGATCGGCACGGAGCCGTCGGCCCGAATGTGGAGGACCGGGACGAGATCGCCCTGGATCCGGTACATCAGGCCGGGACCGTGACCCTCGTCAACGCGGGTCGGCAGCAGGACGGGCGGCGTGGGCATCGTTGGCGCTCCCCTGTCGTTCGGGCGCGGTCGGTCGCGCGGCTGCCTCGAACGGTAGCGCAGTGGAGAGCGCCGATTCCGGCCGGGACGGCTGTTCTGCTGGTGGCCAGCGCGAACGCGGCTGGGGGCTGGCGCGAACGCGGCCCGACGTTGCCAGATTCCAGCCAGGAGGACCGTATGGCCGGACTTGGGCTGAACGCGGCTGGGGCCGGCGCGAACGCGGCTGGGGCGTGATCTGCTGCCCGATGTTGCCAGATTCCAGCCAGGAGGACCGTATGGCCGGACTTGGGCTGATTGCGGCTGATTTGGGCCGATCCTCGAGCTTCGCTCCGTGGATTCGTGCTCAAGCTGATCTCAGATCCGGACCTCTCCACCCACTGGGGCCTCGCGACCGACCATACGGTCCTGGTGGCTGGAATCTGTCACGGCTTGAGGGTCCCGTCCCCCGGGCAGCTCGAATTGACAGCTACGGTCAGCGGGCTTCGTATGGTCGGATACCGGGCGATCTGGCTCAGTCGAGCGGTGCGAACGGAGCCAGATCATGCCCAGGCGGCGGTCGGACCCACTCATTCGGCCGCAATTCGCGGTCAGATCCGACCATACCGCCGCCCCGGGCGGTACCTGTCAACCCGCGGAGTCGAGGGCTGCACCGTCGCGCGAGTCACCCCGCAGCTGGCGCCCCGCAGCGGCCGCGCCGCGCCCAGGCGGCCGCGGCCCCGCCGGCCGGGCCGAGCC
>JBEPUS010000116.1:0-7985 GCA_041691435.1 Chloroflexota bacterium | reverse complement strand
GCTTCGCCAAGCGCGACGCCCTCTCGACCGAGGGTGCGATCAAGTACTTCCTGCTGGGCTCGTTCAGCTCGGCGATCTTCCTGTTCGGGCTGGCGTTCGTGTGGGGCCTGACCGGGACCACCCGGATCGACGGCGTCGCCGCTGCGCTCAAGGCGATCGCCGCCGGGGCCACGCCCCTGAGCCCGGGCCTGGCGATGGGCCTCGCCTTCCTGACCACGGGTGTCGCGTTCAAGATCGCGGCGGTGCCCTTCCACTACTGGACGCCGGACGCCTACCAGGGCTCGCCCACGCCGGTGACCGGCTACCTGTCGGTGGTCCCCAAGGTGGGCGCGTTCGCCCTGATCCTGCGCCTGTTCGTGGGTGCGCTCGGCCCGATCAGCAGCGACTGGAACATCATCGTGGTCCTGCTGGCCGCCTCGACGATGACCCTGGGCAACCTGGTGGCCCTGGCCCAGGACAGCGTCAAGCGGATGCTCGCCTACTCCTCGATCGCCCACACCGGCTACATGCTGATCGGCCTGGCCGCCTGGTCGAGCCCCAACTCGCGGATCGAGGGCCTGGAGGGCCTGCTCTTCTACGGTGCCGCCTACGCAGCGATGAACCTGGGCGCGTTCGGGGTGATCGCTGCGCTCCAGCGGCGGACCGGGATCTCCAGCCAGCTGGAATCGTTCGCCGGCCTCGGCCGGCGCGAGCCGTTCCTGGCGATCCTCATGACGCTCTTCCTGCTGTCGCTGACGGGGATCCCGCCGACGGTGGGCTTCTTCGCCAAGGCGTACATCATCCTGGCCGCGGTCCAGGCGGGCGGCCCGGCCGGCATCCTGGCGGTGATTGCCGTGTTGAATGCGGCTGCCGCTGCGTTCTACTACCTGCGCGTCGTGGTCTACATGTTCATGCGCGATCCGCGCGGCGAGCCGGCCCCGATCACGGTTGGCCGCCTGATGCGCACGGGCCTCATCCTGTCGGCGGTGCTCACGGTGATGCTCGGCCTGGTGCCCGGGCTCCTCCTGACGATCGTCGGCAACGCGGCCAGAGCCCTCACGCTCTAGGTTCCTCGGGCCGATCGGTGGCGGGGCGTGGCGGCGCGTGGTGGCGGGGCGTGGCGGCGCGTGGTGGCGGGGCGTGGCGGCGTGGCGCGTCGGGGCGTCGGGGCGGCCCGGGCCGTCCGGCCCCTTGTGCCCACCGTCCGGCCCCTTGTGGCCATCGATTCCGGGTCCATGGTCGCTGTGAGCACAGGACAGAATGTCAAGCGTCGGACGGAGCTCCGCACGGGGCTCGAACCCAGGGTCGAGGACCCTCGGGAGCTCAGCTCACGCACGCCCACGTCCCCGATTCTCCATCGCACGGGTCGATCCAGCAGCTTGTGCCCGATCTTCGCGCTCCAGAGACCATGCACGCGGAATCGACATGCTCAAGGCATCCCCATCTGGGCCGCGCTGTTCGGAGCCCGAGGCTCGGCACAGCTGGGGCCGCGCCGTGTGGAGCGCGAGGCTCGGCAAGGCTCGGCCGAACGGAGCCCAATGCTCATCAGCCAGCACGGCCGGAGTCACAGCGCTCCTGGGGAGCCCGGTCCCGATTACCCTAAGGCCGCATGGACGCCCGGCCCAACGACCTTCGCGCAGCCTTGCGCATCTCCCTGGCGAGCGTGCTGTGGAGTGGAACCGTCGGGCTGGCGGCGGTCGTCGTCGCGCTGGCTTCAGGGAGCCTCTCAATGCTCGGGTTCGGTGTCGACGCGACGATCGACGGCGCAGCATCCGCCGTCCTGATCTGGCGATTCGCGATCGAAGTCCGCCAGCCTGACCGGGCCGCGCGCGTCGAGCGGCTGGCCACCTCGATCGTCGGCATCACGTTGATCGTCTTTGCGGCGTACCTGGCGCTCGCGGCAGTCCGCTCGATCAGCGCGGGCAATGGTCCCGAAAGCTCGCTCGCCGCCGAGGTCCTCCTTGTCGCGTCGGTGATCGTGCTGCCGCCCCTGGCGATGCTCAAGCACCGCGTCGCGGTTCGTCTCGGCAGCCGCGCGCTGCGGGCAGATAGTGTGTTCACTGGAGTCGGCGCAATCCTGGCGGGACTGAGTCTTGTCAGCCTCGCGGCAGCCGCGCTCGCCGGACTGTGGTGGACCGACGCCCTGGCGGCGTTGATCGCGGCCGCCATCCTCCTGCGTGAGGGGATCTCGGCCGCCACGGACCGCTAGCCGCGACCCGATCGTCATGGTCCGAGTTGGCGAGGATGCGTACCTCGAGTACGCCCTGGTCGGCGGACCCTGGGACCAGCCTCCGCCTGGCTATGCCGTGGCGGGTGGTCCGAACCAGGTGGTCAGGGCGTGCCCGGTCATCGTCCCCCACCCTCGGCTTCGAGCGTTCCTGCCAGCGCGCTGAGGAGGCGGGCGGCCTTCCGGGGCGAGGCCAGCATCACGTCGGAAGCCTCCAGCAGGTCAAGCGGCGTTGCGTGGCGGTCCTGGATCCCAACATTGAGCGCCGCGAGACGGCCGGCGGCGCGCTCGGACGCCAGGAGCCGGAAGCCCTCGGCATCGCTGCGGTCGTCGCCCATCGACAGCACGGACGCAGGCCGGAGTTCGGCGAGGAGCCGACCGACGGCCTCGCCCTTGCCACCCATCCCCGCCGGGCGCAGCTCCACGATCAGCCGGCCGTCGAACCGCTCCAGACCAGTATCGCCCGCTGCAAGCCGGGCATCGACCATGCGGCCGATCTCGAGGCCGGCCTGCGGCTGATCCGGTGCCCGGCGATAGTGGAACGCGACCGAGCCGCCCTTGACCTCCACGAAGAGCCAGTCGGGATCGCCCAGCGCAGTCGCGATCTCGCGGCCGAACCGGGTAGCCGGTGTGTCCCCGGTCTCCGAGCTGCGCTTCACCAGGGCCCGCACGCTGCCTCGCCGCGGCAGCCAGCCCGCGTCGAGACCATGGTTGCCCAGGTAGCGCACGCCGCCGACCCGTGTGCGGCTCGCGACATCCGGCACGGCTCGTCCCGTCAGGATGGCAATCGCCAGCCGCTCGGGCCGGGCTTCGGCGAAACGGGCCAGGCGGCGCAGCGCCCGGAAGGCGACCGGATCGATTCGAGCACCCATCGGGTCCGGGTCGATCTCGGAGATCGTGCCGTCGAAGTCGGTGATCACGAGGATCCGGCCCGGCGGCGCTACTACCCGGGCGGCCAGATCAAGGACGGATGTCACCCGTTGCTGGAACCCGGCGACGGCCCGGGGCTCACGCTCGGCGAAACGGCCGGCTTCGGCGAGGGCGGGTGGGTAGGTTTGGGCGTGGGCGTCTTCGTCGGCCGCGGCGTTGGGCTGGGCCTCAGCGTCGGCGTCGGCGCAGCGGTCGGCGCCAGGGACGGAGCGATCGACGGCGCAACGCTCGAGCTGGGCGACGGTGACGGGCTCGGTGAGGGCGACGGGCTGGGCGACGGTGACGGCGACGGGCTGGGCGACGGCAAGACCGGGGTCGCCGCTACATGCGTCTGGACGGGTGCGATCGCCACCACCAGGGCAAACCCAATGAGCCCGACCGCCAGGCCGGCCACGAGTGCGAGGGCGATCAGGACCCGGGTCGACATCGCGCGGAGCGTACCAGTACGACGGGCCCGGAGCGGGCTGGCCGCTTCCACGCTAGGATCGGCCGTCGATGGATGTCTACGGCATGCTCGTGCGTCGAGTCACCTCCGCGTTACTCACGGCAGTCGGCGTCGTGCTCGTCGCAGCCGGCCTGCTGACCTACACCCAGCCCGTCGCGGCCGCGCCGGCCGCCACGGTCGGACCTGCTGCCTCATCCGGTCCGGCCGGCCTCCAGACGCTCGAACCGCTTGCCTCGCCAGCCGCCTCCGCCTCGGCAGCGGCCGCCAACCGGGTGGCCACGCGGGTGGTGGTACCCGCGCTGGGGATCGACCTGCCGGTCATCAAGCAGCCGGGCACCGCGGATTCCTTCCCGCCGTGCAACGTGGCGATGTACATCACCCAGCTCCACCAGCCCGGCCAGCCGGGTGCCACCTACCTCTACGCGCACGCCCGGACGGGGATGTTCCTGCCGATCCTGACCGCCTCGCAGAAGGACAACGGCAAGTCGATGATCGGGATGATCATCCAGGTCTACACGAGCGACAACATGGAGTTCCTGTACGAGGCGGTGGCGGTCCACCGCCACATCACCGACCTCGACTCGGCCTTCGCCACCACCGACCAGACCCTCTGGCTGCAGACGTCCGAAGGCCCGGTGGGCACCGTCCAGAAGGTCCAGTTGATCGCCAAGCCGCTCAGCTCGGGTCCGGCAGACCCTGCTGCGGCGCATCCGACGGCACATCCCGTCTTCTGCCAGTAAGGCTCGCCCCGAGCGCCAGGCCGGGCACGATCGAGACGAAGACGAGCAGCGCGGCGACCAGGAACAGCCCGACCATGATCTGGGCGGCCTCGCCCGACGCCCAGGTCTCGAGCGCACCCACGACCTGCGGATCGTGCAGGTCGCGGCCCTGCAGCGCGACCGGGATGTACTGGAGATATCCGCCGGGCGTGTTGTAGATCTGGTCGTGGAGCCGGTCGATCGTCGTCGAGCCGTACGCCGTGAGCACGGCCAGGCCAACCGACATCCCGATCATCCGCGCGACCGTCACGGTCGCGGAGGCGACGCCGAACGCCGCCTCGCCGGCGCGCTCCACGGCCGCCGTCGAACGCGCCGTGACCGTCAGCCCGAACCCCAGGCCAAAGGTCGACGTCGCGAGGGCGACCATCCCGAGTGAGGTCCCCGGCGTCCAGGCCGACATCGCAATCAGGGCGATCCCGCTGAGCAGAAGACCGAAGACCGTGACGAGGCGCAGTGAGAGGACACGCACGATGAACCCCGACGCGAGCGCACCAACCGCGGTCGCGGCGGCCAGTGAACCCAGCGCGGCCTGCTGCTCGGCCGGCCCGCCGTACAGCACCCGATCGACGAAGACGGCCCCGCCGATGATCGCGGTCGCGAACGCGTAGCCCGTCAGCAGCGATACGAGGGCGGCCGATGCGAAGACTCGATCCCGGAAGAGGCGCACGTCGAGGAACGGCTCGGAGCGGCGCCATCCGAAGATGATCGCCAGCACGAGGCCCAGGAGGCCGACGACGATCAGGGCAAGCGGCGCGACGTCGAGTCCGCTGCCAACCAGGGTGACCCCGACCAGGAGCCCGCCCAGGCCGAACGTGAAGGCGAGCCCACCCGGCAGGTCGATCCCCGTCGATCGCCGGGGCGTGTCCCAGCCGTTGGTCGCGGCCCAGGCCAGGAGCAGCGCGACGATCCCGATCGGCACGTTGACATAGAACACCCAGCGCCAGGACGGGGCGAATGCCGCCAGCAGAGGCCCGCTGATGATCCCCTGGCCGGCCAGGACCGTCGCTGGGTGGAACGTGGCCAGGATGGCCGCACCGGCGAACGGACCGGCGGCCATGCCCAGGAACGTGAGCGCCCCCACCACGCCCAGCGCCCGGGGCCGGTCAGCCGCGCCGTACAGATGCGCCGCCGCCGCGGTCGCGACGGGCACGACGATTCCTCCGCCGAACGCCTGCACGAGCCGAGCCGCAATCAGCTGGCCGAGATCCTGGCTGGCGCCGGCGAGGGCCGAGCCGATCGTGAACGCGACAAGGCCGATGAGGAGCAGGCGGCGCGCGCCCCACAGGTCGGCGAGCCGGCCCGCCAGGGGCATCGTGCCCACGTACACCAGTAGGTAGCCGTTGACGACCCACGACGCCGTCCGAAGCTGGGTCCAGTCGGCCAGGCCGGTCACGATCGTCGGCAGGGCCACGGCGGTGATCATCAGCTCGAGCCCGGTCAGGAAGACCGCTACGCCCAGCACGAGCAGGAGCACCGACCGTTCGCGCCTGTTCACGCGCCGAGTGTAGTCGGCCCGATCGTCTGGGCCCGCTGGGTCCGCCTGGACCACGGCGCGGCCTGCCGGCGCGGCCTGCCGGCGCTGCCTGCCGGCGCTGCCCGGCTGGCGCTGCCCGGCTGGCGTGCCGAGCCGGCGATCAGTTGGCGATCGTCCGCCAGACCTGGCCACTGTCGCTGGTGGCTGCGAGGTAGCCGTTGCCCTGCGTGTCGCCGTCGAGCTGCCAGCCGTGGTTGAGGTCGACGAAGAAAGCGCGCTGCTGGTTGAGCGTCGCCGGGTGGCTGAGCACCGTGGTCCAGCTCGCGCCGGCGTTCGACGTCCGGATCGCATTCGTGCCGTCGGCGGCGATCCAGTGCTGTGCGTCGAGGAACGTCACATCCCACGTGCCGCCTCCGGGGACAACGGCCATCGGAGTCCAGGTCGAACCGGGCGACCGCAAGCCGAAGGTCTGGCCGGAGACGGTCGATCGATAGACCTTCGTGGTGTTCGTGGAGCCGATGTCGAAGCGGACCGCCAGGAGCCCATCGTTCGCGTCGAGGAAGTCGGCCGTGCCGAAGGCCCGCCCAGCGTTCGTCGCTCCCGATGGCGCCGGGAGGGTCCCGAGGTGCCACGTGAGGCCACCGTCGCTGGTGACATAGACGCCGCTGCCGTTCGGGCTGCCCACGATCACCCCGTCGTCGGCACTGGCAAAGGAGACGTTCCCCTCGACGCCAACCGAGCCGGAGCCCGTGGGCCGATCGGCCGACCACGTCTTGCCACCGTCAGACGTGTAGTAGAGGTCGCTATCGCTGAGGCCCTTGGCGAGGTTGCCACCCAGGAACGCGAAGCCATGGTCCGCGTCGAGGAAGTCGAACTGCAGCGCCGGCAGGATGTCGCCCTGGTTGTTGACCTTTGCCCTGGGCAGCTCGGACTTGGTCCACGTCCCACCACCGTCGGTGGTCCGCCACGTGTCGACCCGTCCGAAGTGTGGGTCGCTCACGCCGGAGAACGGCTCACCGATGGCAACCCAGCCGGTGTCCCGGTCGAGGAACTCGGCGCCCAGGATGTTCAGATCCACGCCGTTGATCGCGGGCGGGGTGATATCCCGCCACGTGGCCCCATCGTCGCTCGTGAAGACGATTCGTTGGCCGGCGATGGCCCAGCCGTGGTCGGCATCGACGAGACCCGCCGCGGTCACGTTGGCGCCCGGCGTGACGATCTGCCCGGCGGGCGGCGTGGTCGTCGGCGTCGGGGCCGGTGTGGACGGGGTGGTGGATGGCACGGTCGCTTGCGATGGTGCCGAGCTCGGGGCGGTGGAGGCCGGCGCCAGGGGGCTGATCGCTGGACTGACGATGACCGGCCCGGGCGAGCCGACAGGCGAATTGAATGCGCCACCGGCGCTCAGGACCAGGGTCGCAACGGCGACCACCACGAAGGCCGCGGCCATCCCGAGACCGAGGCGCAGCCCGCTGAACACGGTCCGGACGGGGCGCGCCGGCAAGGCGCCGAGCGTATCGAGCAGTGAGTCGGGGGCTGCCGGCAGCTGCCGGGCGTGGAAGGAGCTGCGAATGTCGCGGTCGAAATCGTCCATGGTCAGCCTCGTTTCCCGTCGGCCGGTCGAACGGCGGACGTGCGCAGGTACTCGCGGCCTTCGGAGAGCCGGGACTTGACGGTGCCGAGCGGCAGGCCGAGCCGAGCGCCGATCTCGGCGAGGGGCAGATCCGCCCAGTAGTGGAGGACGACCACCTGGCGGCACTCGTCGCGCATCCCGGTCATCGCCTGGAGGATCGCGTCGCGCTCGATGAACGCGGCGAATGGGTCGGCCCCCGAGCTCGTCTCGCCCGATCCGTCGAGGTCGATGAACTGGATCCGGCTGCGCCGGCGCATCCGGTCGCGGCAGACGTTCACCAGGATCCGGTCGAACCACGCCTGGAAGCCGTCGGGGTCACGGAGCGACCCGCGCGCCGACCACGCCCGGAGCAGCGCCTCCTGGGTCGCATCCTCCGCGTCGTGGGCGTTGCCCAGGAGCAGGCCGGCGAGCCGGTACGCCCGGTCGAGCACGCCCGTGGCGAGCGGCCGGAAGCGTGCCTAGGCCCTGTTCGCCCCCCGCACCCGCACATCCCCCCGCGTTGCCGCGGCTGCAAAGGCCCA
>JBEPUS010000115.1:0-8038 GCA_041691435.1 Chloroflexota bacterium | reverse complement strand
GGGGAGCGCCATGCCGCCGTGGCGCGGCCGGGGGAACTCAAGGGCAGATGATCCGGAACACTCGGAGCTGCTCGAACGTGCGGTTGCCCGTTTCGACGAGCGAAATCGGTTGGAAGCATTGGATCCCGATCGGGTCCGTGGCCCCAACCTCCGGCCAGATCCCATCGTTGTCAGCATTGACGACGACGAGTCGCGTTCCCGGGAAAGCTCGCGCCAGATCGAGGACCGCTGTCGGGGATTCGTTGGGCAGGGCGAGTGCTTCCATTCCGGTGGTCTCGGCGAGATAGATCGGGAAGTCGGTGATCACGGGCTGCCCGGAGCCGGCGACGTACCCCGCGGCCTCGAGCGCCGCCGGCAGCGCCAGGTATCGATCCCGGACGCTGTCGCCGTCACGGCCGAAGGCGGGCAGGAGCACGGCCGTGAACAGCGCGCCGGCCGCGATCCCGAGAGCGGGTCCCAGCCAGGCCACGGGTCTGGTCCAGCCGCGGCGCCGGCCGATCGCGACCAGCAGGGCGTCGAGCACCAGGAGCGCGGCCACGACCAGGAGGACCTGCACGGCCGCCGCCGCGTGGAGGAACGTGCCCCACGTCGTCGAGACCGGGAAGAACAGGGTCGTCGCCACGAACGTGATGACCGAGAAGATCAACAGCAGCTGGAGTGCGATCCCGCGGGCGGTCCACGGCAGCGCCACGAGCCCGATCGCCGCGATCGGGATCCCGGGCAGCATCAGGACACTGACCACGTTGTGGACCAGCCCATCCCACCGGAGCGCCGCGAGGGTCGGCAAGCCAGCGGCGAGGTACCGGGACAGGGTCGGCGGGTCCTGCCAGGCGAAGATGTCGCGGCCGTGGAGTGACAGCGCGTTCAGCAGCGCCTGGCCCGGCAGCGGGGTCCTGAAGACCAGCCAGTCGCGGACGGCCCATGGCGCGAACACGATGACCGCGGGCACGGCCGCCCCCGCGACCAGGCGAGCCCAGCTGCTCGTGCCCGCGCGGTGGTCGCGGGGGATGCCCCGCGCCACGATGACCCAGCCGAGGGCCAGCCAGATCGCCTCGTTCCGGGTGAGCGCGGCCACGCCAAGGAGGAGGCCGATCGCGACGACGCGCAGATCGGTCGCCCGGATCCGCCCCTCGGGGTTCGCCGCAACCGACCGGGCGAGCCGACCGGCGAGCAGGCAAACGGCAAGGACGATGGCCGCAAACGGCATCGTGGAATCTGGCAGGACCGAGTGGAGGACGAGGGGCAGGTAGACGGCGGCGGTGAACCCCGTCCCGATGGCCAGGACCCTGGCCCGACCGATGGGCATCGAGCGCTCGAGGGCGACGTCTGCGGCGAGTCGCCACGCAAGCACGGCGACCAGCGCTCCCTCAACGATCGAGGCCCACTGCGCGGCCCGGAACGTCGTCCCGAGGATCGCCATGGGGATCGCGTCGAGGAAGGTGGGGAGCGGCAGCCAAACCTCGAACGCCGGCCGCGGGAAGTGGAGCGGCGGCGTCCCGAAGCTCCAGATCGCGTTGCTGACCAGGCCCCGCCCGTCGACCAGGTTGCGGGCAACCCCCACGTAATAGGCGGTGTCCTCGGGTCGGGGAAAGGTGATGACCGTCGCCGCCCAGAGGCGAACGACGATCGCGACCGCGGCCACGAGCGCCGTGGACAGCAACGCCTCGCGCCGGGTCACGTCGCGGCCGCCCCCGCTCCGGCCGCGGCCGCCCCCATCGCCGCGGACGACCCTGCACAGCGCGTGTCGCCATCGGTCGTGCACACCGGGAACAGCACGAGCTTCGGCAATCCCCCGGCGGAATCCGGCACGGAGAACGCGGCCGGCCCGATCCACGGAACCCGCAGGGCCCCGCTGAGCAACGGCCCGAGCGCCCGCGCCGCATCGTCCTTCTCCACGATGAGCCAGCGCGTGTCATAGGCACGAGCGACCGCCTCGATCGTGTCGATCGGATCGTCGGGCGTCACGACCCCTGGCCGGCCGGTCCAGTACTCGAACCCCGCCGCATCGATCGAGAGGAGCCGGTCGGTCCGCGGCACGGCCATCGCATTGAGCTCCGCCGCCAGCGCGATCCGGGGCTGGCGCGCTGCGTCCCACGAACGCGCGACGCTCCCCCCGAAGACGACCGCGGTGCCAATGACCAGAAGGACCATCCCCCAGGCGAAGAAGGCCCCGGCGCTCCCCTCGTTCCAGCGCTGTCGCCGGCTCGCGATCCAGCCGACGATGATGACCACGCCCTCCATCGACAGGATCGCCGCGTGGGGCGCCAGGCCGATCGCCGAATGGATGAACGCACCGCCCGGGACGTGGAGGGGGTACAGGAGCGTGGCGGCAAGGAAGACCACGAACGTGTACATGAACCATGGCGCGAAGTCGGGCGACCTGGCCCGCCCGATCGCCCCGATGAGCAGGAACGGAACGAGCACGATGCCGCCGATGACGATCACGTAGTTGGCGACCGCCGAAGACAGGCCGGCGAGGCGGCTGGCGATGATCGGGCCGGCGCCCTGGGCCAGGAACTGCTGCAGGCTGGGGTGGGCCGTGATCGAGTTCCACTCGCTGATCGACCGGATCCAGAGGGCGGCCCCGCTCGAGCTCGTCGGGGAGATCGAGCCGAACACGGCCAGCTGGCGCGCCCACCACGGCCCCATCACCAGCAGGAACAGGGCCAGGCAGCCGAAGGCGGCCGCGAACGAGATCGGGCGCCGATCCTCGACGTGAATCCAGCTGGCGCTCCCCCGCCGGCCCCGATACCAGCGCAGCCGATCGACGAGCCAGACGAGCCCGATGGCCGCGCCGAGGAAGACACCGTCGTTCCGACCCAGTGATGCCAGGCCGGCCAGGAGCCCGGCGAAGGCAAAGGAGCGGCCGCTGCCCTTGAGGCCTCGCGCGGTGCACCAGATCGCGGCGGCGACGAGCGGATGGAGGATCGCGAAGTTCTCGGGCTGGGCCATGAAGATCGTGGCCGCCGCTGGGACCGCGCTGAGGACGCCGGCCGTGACCGCGACGATTGGTTCGGCCCTGGCGTCGCGGGCGATCGCCCAGGTCAGCGGCGCCGCGAGCGAGCCGATGAGGGCCATCGGCAGGGCCGAGGCGAGGGGCGTCGGGCCGAGGACGCTGATGAACGGGACCTGGACGAAGCTGGCGAGCGGCAGCCAGTGGGCGTTCGATGGCACCGGCAGCGTCGGGACCGCCGGGATCCGGTTGCCGACCTCGGCGAAGATCCAGATGAAGTCGACATTGAGGCCGTGCCCGGCCGCGATGGCCCGGGCGACGTCGACGTAGTAATAGCTGTCCGGGTAGGCCGGGTCGGGGAAGACGACGATCAGCGCGAGCCGGACCGCCAGCGCCAGCAGAAACAGCGCGATTGGTGTCCGCCAGGGGGTCCGCACGGTTTGGCAGCGTAGCAGGCGGCCCTTTGGCTTCGGAGGGCGTCGCCCCATCCCGCCCTGGGCCTCTCCTCCCGGCGATGTATCGGGTGGGGTCCCTCGGCCGCGGTCGCGGCGACAGCGCCGGCCAGAAGCATGACCCGGAAGTCCCATGTCGAAGCCGCGATCGGGCCTCGTACTATCCGGGCATGACGCCGAACGGGGGTGATGGCGAACGCTGGATCGGGCCACCGGGCCTGAGTCACCAGCGGGCGCTCCGGGACGGCCTCGTGATCGCGGGCCTGCTGTTCGCGGCATACCTGGTCGTGATCGTGGCGCCGGGGGCACGGACGGTCGGCTTCGATGCGTTCGCTTACTGGTCGGTGAACCTGGACCACCCCTACGCGCGGGTAGCGGGCGAGCTCGGCGCCTTTCCCTACACGCCGATCGCGGCCCGCCTGTTCGCGCCAGCGGCCGCCTTGTCGTGGCCGGCGTTCTGGTGGCTGTGGTCGGCGGCGCTCGTCGGGACGGTCATCTGGCTGGGCTGGCGCCAGGCGCTCCTCGTCCTCGCGTTTCCGCCCGTGGCGTTCGAGCTCTACCACGGCAACGTCCACCTGCTGATCGCGGCGGCGATCGCGCTGGGCATGCGCTACCCGGCCGCCTGGGCGTTCGTGCTCGTGACGAAGGTGACGCCCGGCGTGGGCCTGATCTGGTTCGCGATGCGCCGCGAGTGGCGCCACCTCGGAATCGCTCTGGGCGTGACCGCAGCGCTCGTGGCCGTATCGCTCGCCGTCGACGGCCGCCTGTGGCGCGAATGGATCGTCGACGGCCTGCTGCCGGTCGCGAACGGCCCCAGCCAGCAGTTCTACGTGGGGATCCCGCTGCTGATTCGCCTGCCGGCGGCCGCGCTGCTCGTGGCGTGGGGGGCGCGGACCGATCGGCCCTGGACGATCCCGGCGAGCGCGGCGCTGGCCCTGCCCGTCCTGTGGATCTCGGGTCTCTCGATCCTGGCCGCGATCCCGGCCGTCGAGCGGCTGCGTATTCGGTCCGCGGCTCCCGCCCGCGCGCCGGTCGTGACGGCGCCATCGACGACCGCGGGATCGGCGGGCTCGGCGTGATCGCGCTGGCGGCTCGGGCGGCCGTTGGGACGTGGGCCGGTCGACGGGTCGTCGGCTGGGTCCTGAAGGGGGCCGCCGGGATCGGATTCCTCTTCGGACTCTGGATCCTGGCCGGGCTCGGGATCGCGGGCCAGGGTGGAAGCGGCGGCAGCGACGCCATCGCCTACTGGCACGCCGGGCGGGCGATCCTCGATGGGACCTCGCTGTACGGCGCCGATGCCGGTACGACCAGCGCCTACCTCTACTCGCCGCTCTTCGCCCAGGTCGTGGCGCCGCTGACGTTCCTGTCCCCGATCTCGTTCGTATGGCTATGGCGGGCCATCGAGCTGGGAGCCCTGCGCGTGGCAACGGGCAGCTGGACGCGAGCCGGCCTGGCGATCCTCGTCTTTCCGCCGGTGATCATCGAGCTCGCCTACGCCAACGTGAACCTGCTGATCGCGGCGATCTGCGCCCTGGCGATGCGGGGCCTCGTCGCGCCGTGGAGCGTGCCGGTGGTGGTGAAGGTCGCCGCGCTGCCCCTGGCACCGATGGCGTTCCTCGCCGACCGACGGACGTTCCTGCTGAGCGGGGCGATCGCGCTCGCGGCGGTCGTGGTTTCGGTGGCCATCGCCCCGACCATGTGGACCGACTACGTCGCCTTTCTCCGCAATGCACAAGAGCCGACGTGGTGGACGAACCTGTCCCAGGGCATTCCGCTCGCGCCGCGGTTGCTCGTCGGGATGGCACTGGGAGTGGCCGCGATCCGGTGGCCTCGCCTGGCACCGCTCGCCGTCCTGATCGCCCTGCCGATCGTCTGGCTGAGCGCTCTAAGCATCCTCGTCGCGACGGTGGCCCCGATCCCGGCGCAGGTCACGTCACGGGCGCCAGCGTCGGCCCCGAGCGGCGTGGAACCCGCGGCGGCGCTCGCCCCTCCCACCGCGGACCCCGCGACCGCCCCATGACCGACGAGCGTCGACCCCTCCAACCCTCGGGCGCCTACATCCCGCCGCGGAAGGCGCCGCCCGGACCCGGGGAGCCGACGGGGGCCCAGGCAGCGGCCATCCACGCCGGCCGGCTGGCCATCTTCGCCCTCGCGTTGATCGGCGCCCTAGCCGGCCTGTACGTCCTGTGGCTGCACCTCACCACCGATCCCATCTCCGACGCCCGGGCCTACTACGACGCCGCCCATCGCCTCAACGCGGGCCTGCCGCTCTACCCCGCGGGCGCCGATCCCAACGCCCCGGACTACTACCGCTACCCGCCGCTGCTGGCGATCGTGCTCCGGCCCTTCGCCCTCCTGCCGTATTCGCTCTTCGCCATCCTCTGGGAGGTCATCATGGTCGTGGCCCTGGGGGCGACGATCCGGCGCCTGGGCGGTGGCTACCGGACTTGGCTGGCAGTGGGGCTGCTGGGCATCCCCATCGGCTGGGCTGTCGGAATCGGCCAGGCCCAGGTCCTGATCACGTACCTGATGGCCGTCGGCCAGCCCTGGGCCATCGCGTTCGGCGGCCAGCTCAAGGTGTTCCCGGCCCTCGTGATGATCTGGTGGCTGGGCCGGCGCGACTGGCAGGCATTCGGCGCCTTCATCGGCTGGACGCTGATCCTGGTCATCGCCCAGGCGGCATTCGAGCCGACCGGGACGAAGGCATTCCTGGGCATCCTCACCCTCGAGCAGGTCGGCGACGTCCGGAACATCTCGCCGTACGCGATCTCGCCGATCCTGTGGGTGGTCCTGTCTGTCGCGGGCGCTGTCGGGGCCGTGCTCCTGGCGCCGACCCGATGGGGCTGGCCGGCCGCGGTGGCCCTGGCCACGCTGGCCTCCCCGCGGATCCTCGTGTACGTGCTCATGAGCCTTATCGCCGCCGTCCGCGAACCGGACGGGGCGCACCCCGAGGACGACCCACCCGATCCGGTGCCGGACGCGGCCGAGGCCTACGTGGCGTCAGCCCGCTGATCGCGGCTTCGGGGATCGACCTCGCCTTCCTGCCGCGATACACGTCGCTGGATAGGCGATACGCCGAGAGGTATGCGCTGGAAGGGAGACGGCCTCCGGCCTCTCAGTCCGCTGCCCGGTAAAGAGAGGGATCGACGCCCAGCTCGGCAAAGAGCGCCCGGATCTTCGCCCGGAAGACCGATGGGGCGAAGGTCAGGGCATGGGCGCGGATCGTGGCCGGGTCGAGCGTCAGCGAATCCAGCCGCTCGATACCGGCCGCGAAGGCCGCCGGGCCGGAGATCGAGACATGGACTCCCGTGACCCCGTCGATGACCGTCTCCAGCGCGCCGCCGGCCGCGAGGGCGACCACGGGCTTGCCGGCAGCCATGGCCTCGACCGGGGCCATCCCGAAATCCTCCTCGCCCGGCACGAGGTAGGCGTGGCAGCCGGCCATGAGCTCGCGCAGGAGGGCTCGCCCCGCCGGAGGCTCGAACCGGACGTGCGAGCCGGCAATCGAACGGAGGGCTCGCTCCTGCGGGCCTGACCCGACCAGCACGAGATCCCGCCCGAGCACGTTGGCCGCCGCGACCGCGACATCGAGCCGGCGGTAGGCGAGCATCCGGGCCGCCACAAGCAGGTAGCCATCGTTGCGCGTCGAGAGTTCGATCCCATCGAGGGGCACCGGGGGATGGATGACCCGCGCGTCGCGTCCCCAAAACCGCCGGATCCGAGCCGCCACCGCCGCTGAGTTGGCCACCAGGACGTCAGGTCGCTGCGACGTGATGCGATCCCAGCGACGCAGCCACGGACGCAGCGTCCGCGCCGCGATCCGAGACGGCATCGAGATTGACGACCCTGACAGGTACCCCTCGAGGTCCCAGGCGTAGCGCATGGGGGCGTGGATGTAGGCGATATGCGTGGCGCCCTTACGGGTCCGGACGGCCTTGGCGAAGGCCGACGAGCTGCTCATGACCAGGTCCCGATCACGCAGGTCCATGCCACCGAACCAGAGCGGATAGAGCGGCAGGAAGCTCCGATACCGCCTCGTCGCCCCGAGGAGCCGCTGGAGTGGCCACGTCCGGATCCGGTGCCCCGCCAGCCGCGGCCGGTACACCGGGTCCATGAAGGTCGTCACGATCTCGGACCCGGGGAGGAGATCGGCCAGCGCCACGGCCACTTCCTCTGCCCCGCCCGGCGCGAAGAAGAAGTCCTGGACGACCGCCGAGCGCGTGACCATCCCGACTATCCTGCCAGAGGCGAGCGACGGTCCGGGGAGGGTTGGTGGCGGTGGTCGACCGGCGGCTTAACTACGGGCGCCAGATCGTGGCCCGCTTCGTCGCGAGCGGAGACCCCGGCGTGGTCGTCGACCTGGGCCCCGGCCTCGGCGAGGACATGGCGGCCGTCCGGGCCGCCCATCCCGGGGCCCGGATCGTCGGCCTCGAGGCCCATCTTCCCTACGCAGAAGGCCTGCGCTCGAAGGGCTTCGAGGTGGTCGCCTGCAACATCGAGCACGAGGCCTTCCCATTCGATGACGAGAGCGTCGACCTGATCGTGGCCAACCAGGTCTTCGAGCACGTCAAGGAGGTCCACTGGATCCTTCACGAGTGCGCCCGGGTCCTCACGGTCGGTGGCAGCCTCGTGA
>JBEPUS010000114.1:0-8064 GCA_041691435.1 Chloroflexota bacterium | reverse complement strand
GTCTACGGGCTGGCGATTCGGCCGGAGGACGTGGCTGCCTGCGCCGCTGCCGACGCGGTCTACCTGGGTGCCGTGGGTGGTCCGAAATGGGACGATCCAACGTCGCCGGTGCGCCCGGAGCAGGCCCTGTTTGCCCTGCGTGGCGGGCTGGGCCTGTTCGCCAACCTGCGGCCGGTCACGATCCATCCGGCGCTGGCGGGCGCCTCGCCGCTCCGCCCGGAGCTGCTCGAGGGCGTGGACCTGCTCATCGTGCGCGAGCTCACCGGCGGGCTCTACTTCGGCGCGCGCAGCGAGGCTCACGGTCCGGCCGGATCCCGGCTGGCCAGCGACACCCTGCCCTACGCGGATACCGAGATCGAACGTGTCGTCCGGGTCGCCTTCGAGCTCGCCCACGGCCGCCGCCGGCGGCTGACCAGCGTCGACAAGGCCAACGTGCTGGCCACCTCGCGCCTGTGGCGGCGGGTGGCGGTGGAGGTCGGCGCCGACTACCCGGAAGTCGAGCTCAACCACCAGCTCGTCGATTCGTGCGCTATGCAGCTCGTGAAGTCACCGGCGGCTTTCGACGTGCTGGTCACCGAGAACCTCTTCGGCGACATCCTGTCCGACGAGGCGTCCGTCCTGGCCGGCTCGCTGGGGATGCTACCGTCGGCCTCGGTCGGCAGCCGGCGCACGGCCCACGGCCTGCACGGCCTGTACGAGCCGATTCATGGCTCGGCGCCGGACATCGCCGGGCGCGACCTGGCCAACCCGATCGGCACGATCCTGTCGGGAGCCATGCTCCTGCGCTGGTCCCTCGGCCAGGCCGAGGCGGCGGCGGCGATCGAGGCGGCCGGCGGCGAGACGATCGCCGCCGGCTATCGCAGCGCCGACCTGTGGCCGCCGGCCGGGCCGGCCGACGAACGCCTGACGCGGGTCGGGACCGCGGCCATGACCCAGGCGATCGTCGAGCGCATCGCGGCTGGCCGGGCGATCTCCGGGGCGCTGGTCCGATGAGCGAGCCGGTCGTCCTCTACGACACGACCCTCCGCGATGGCACCCAGGGCGAGAACATCACCCTGTCGCTGGCCGACAAGCTCCGGGTTGCCCGGATGCTCGACGAGTACGGCATGCCCTACATCGAGGGCGGCTGGCCCGGCTCGAACCCCAAGGACGTCGAGTTCTTCGCCGCAGCCCGGACGATGACCTGGGGCACGGCCCGCCTGGCGGCGTTCGGCTCGACGCGCCACCGCTCGAACCGGCCCGAGAAGGATCCGAACCTGCACGAGCTGGTCGCCGCTGAGACACCGGTCGTGACCATCTTCGGCAAGAGCTGGCTGCTGCACGTGATCGAGGTCCTCAGCGCGACCCCGGCCGAGAACCTGGACATGGTCGCGGAATCGGTGGCGTTCGTGGCCGAGCGGGGGCGAGAGGTGGTCTACGACGCCGAGCACTTCTTCGATGGCTATGCCGCCGATCGCGAGTACGCGCTGGCGACGCTGCGCGCCGCCCGGCAGGCCGGCGCCGGCTCGATCGTCCTGTGCGATACCAACGGTGGAACGCTGACCGGTGAGCTGGTCCGGGTGGTCCGCGACACGATGGCCGCGCTCGGCGCGGACCCCGGCGCTGCGCTGGTCACCTGGGGGATCCATACCCACAATGACGCGGAGCTGGCCGTGGCCAACACGATCGCCGCAGTCGAGGCCGGCGTGCGCCACGTCCAGGCCACGATCAACGGCTACGGCGAGCGCTGCGGCAACGCCAACATGGTCAGCATCCTGGCCAACCTCGCACTCAAGACCGATCTTGAACTCGTCCCGCCGGGCGGTGGGCCGCTGGCCGGCCTGACCGAGCTCTCGCGCGGCGTGGCCGAGATCGCCAACGTGGCTCCGAACGACTACCAGCCCTACGTCGGTCGCTCGGCGTTTGCCCACAAGGGCGGCGTTCACGGGGCGGCCGTGGCCAAGGTCGAGCGGAGCTACCAGCACGTCGACCCGACCAGCGTGGGCAACGAGGGCCGCCTGGTGGTCAGCGAGCTGGGTGGGCGGGCCAACACCCAGCTCCGGGCGGAGCAGCTTGGGCACCGCCTGGACGGTTCGATTGATGCCCGCGAGCTGTCGGTCCTGATCAAGCAGCTCGAGGCCGATGGGCTGGCGTTCGAGGGGGCCGAAGCCTCGTTCGAGCTGTTGATCCGGCGGCATGCGACCGGCTACGCGGCGCCGTTCCGGATCGTGGATTTCACCGTCCTCGTGGAGCAGCGCGCCGGCCAGGAGCTCCTGGCCGAGGCCACCGTCAAGGTCGAGGTCGCCGGCGAGATCCTGCACACGGCGGCCGACGGCAACGGCCCGGTCAATGCTCTGGACACGGCCCTGCGCAAGGCGCTGGGCGCTTTCTACCCCGAGCTCGACGCGGTCCACCTCGTCGACTACAAGGTCCGGATCATCGACGGCACCGCGGCCACCGGGGCGCGCACACGGGTGGTGATCGATTCCTCGGACGGCAGCCGGACCTGGTCCACGATGGGCAGTGACACGAACATCATCGCGGCCTCGGCGGCGGCCCTGGCCGATTCACTCGAGTACCTGATCTGGAAGTCCGGTGCCGAGCTGCGCCGGCGTGACGAGCGCCATTTCACGACCCAGCTCCCAGCGGCGCGGGCCGCGGCGACTGCGTCGACCGGCAACCGGGAGGAGATCCAATGAGTGGTGAACCAGGGCTGGCGGAGCGGCCCGACGAGCGGGCGCCGGCCCTCCATCTTGCCCGCTGGACCGTCTCGTCGGGCAGCCAGGTCCAGAGCCGGGGTGCCGTGGTGATCGCCTCGGGCGACCACCAGTGGGAGGCGGCGGCCGAGGGCAACGGCCCGGTCGACGCCCTCCTGCGAGCCGTCGACCGGGCCCTGGCCGATGTCCTCGCCGGCCAGCCGCGCCTGATCGCCTACGATGTCCACGCTGTCTCGGAAGGCCCCGAATCAGAAGGCCTGGTCACGATCAGGATCGGCCCACCGGCGTCGGCCGAGGGCCGCCGGGCGAGCGGCGATTACACCGGCACCAGCCGCAACGTGAACATCATCGCCGCCTCGATCGAGGCCTACATCGCTGCGCTCAACCTGCTCCTCGATGAGGCCCATTGGGCCGGTGCGACCGAGGCTGCCGGGAATCGCAAGCGGGCCCGGCCGGAATCCGCCGCACGGGCCGCCGGGACCGAGCTTGACGAGGATGCCGGGCACCACGACACGACCGCCTGGTTCGAGCGCTGAACATGACCGGCGGGACCACCGACGAGGGGTCCGTCGAAGCCCGTTCGGGAGGTCCACGGGCCGCCTTCTCGGGCGAGCCCGGGGCGTTCGCCGAAGATGCCCTGCTGGCGGCCCTCGAGTCGCCCCGATCCGTCCCGGTCGGTGGGTTCCGGGAGGTCTTCGAGGCCGTTCGTGACGGCCGCGTCGAGGTGGGCGTCGTGCCGATCGAGAACGTCGTGAACGGCACCGTCCGCGAGACCTACGACCTGCTGCTGGAGCACGACCTCGTCATTCGTGGAGAAGTCGTGGTGCCGGTCCGCCTCTGCCTCGCTGCGTTGCCCGGGGCCCGGATCGAGGCGATCGAGCGTGTCTACTCGCATATCCAGGCGCTCGGCCAGGCCGACGTCTTCCTGCGCCGCCGGCCCTGGGCCCTGCTCACCACGTACAACACCGCGGGCGCTGGAAAGCTGGTCCGGGAAGGCGGCGAGCCTGGCTCGGCGGCCGTGCTATCGCCGCGGGCGGCCGCCCACTTCGACCTGGCGATCCTGGCTGATGGGATCGAGAACGACCCGGCGAACCGAACCCGGTTCCTCCTCGTCGGCTCGCCGGACTCGCCGTTCCCGGGGGGCTGGCGGCGACCGATTGCGGGACCTGCGGCCCCTCGTACCACCCTCGCCTTCGCCGTCCGCAACGAGCCGGGAACGCTGCTGGCCGTCCTGCGGGTGCTTGCCGATCACCGGCTCAACCTGAGCACGCTCGAGTCACGCCCCAGCCGGCAGGTCGCCTGGGAGTACATCTTCTGGGCGGATGTCGATGCCGACCTGCTGGCATCCGAGGCAGCCGCGGCCCTCGATGAGATCCGGCCGCTGACCACGATGGTTCGCGTGCTCGGTGCCTACCAGCGGGCGACGACCGCCTGACGGGGAATCCGGCGGGTGGTGCCGGGATGAGTGGCGGCTATTGGATGACGAGGTTGGCCGGCACCGTTGGATCGATCGGCGGATAGGCCGGCTTGAGCTCCTCAAGGACGTCACCCAGGATCTCGGCGACGGCCAGGTTGCGGAACCAGTTGCGGTTGGCCGGGATGATGTACCACGGGGCCGCGCTGGTCGAGCAGCGGGCCAGGGCCTCCTCGAATGCCTCTGTGTAGTTGTCCCACAGGGCCCGCTCGGCGAGGTCGCCCATCTTGAACTTCCAGCGCTTTGCGGGGTTGTCGTAGCGCTCCTGGAACCGCTGGCGCTGCTCGTCACGATCGATCAGCAGGAAGAACTTGACGATCGTCGTGCCCTCTTCGACGAGCATCCGCTCCCAGTCATTGATCTGGTCATAGCGCCGGCCCCAGATCGTCTTGGGGACGAGCTCGTGGACCCGGACCACGAGCACATCCTCGTAGTGGGACCGGTTGAAGATCCCGATCTCGCCCTTGGCCGGGACGTGCTGGTGGACCCGCCAGAGATAGTCGTGGCTCATCTCGAGCGGGCTGGGGACCTTGAAATCGGTGACGGGACAACCCTGCGGGCTGAAGGCCGACATGACGTGGTGGACCGTCCCATCCTTGCCGGCGGCATCGATGCCCTGGAGGACGACAAGGACCGGGTGCTTCGCCTCCGCCCAGAGCCGGTCCTGGAGCCCGGCCAGGCGAACGAGACCGTTGGCCACCTCCTTGTCGGCGTCACCCTTGGCGTGACCGTGGGTCTCGGCAGGGTCGATCCCGGCCAGCCGGACCTTGGATCCCGGTTCGACCCGGAGCAGATCGCGCAGGCGGTGGGCAGGCATCGTCGGGGCTCCTCAGGCTACGTGCGGGGGATCGTACAGGTGCCCGGCTAGAATGACCGTGACAGTTCAGCAGGAGCCAACTCATGACAACCTCGATCGGCGCCCAGCCCCATCCGATCCTGCTGGCGGGCCGCTGGGTCGACTCGCCGGACATCCTGACCGTGACCAACCCCGCCGACCCGGGCACCCCCGCCGGCTCGACCTACCACGCCACGCCCGAGCAGTACGAGACCGCCGTCACGGCTGCCGTGGCCGCCTTCGAGCAGACCCGCCGGCTACCCGCCTACGAGCGTGGCGCCATCCTCCGTTCGATCAGCGCAGGGATCAAATCACGCCGCGAGGAGCTCGGCCGGCTGATCGCCCTCGAGGCCGGCAAGCCGATTCGCGACGCGCTCGTCGAGGTGGATCGCGCCGCGCTCACCTTCCGGCTTGGCGCTGAAGAGGCCGAACGGCTGGTTGGCGAGGTGATCCCGCTCGACCTGATGGCCTCGTCGCGCGGCCGGCTGGGGATCACCCGGCGCTTCCCGATCGGCCCGGTCGCGGCGATCAGCCCATTCAACTTCCCGCTGAACCTGGCCGCGCACAAGCTCGCCCCGGCGATCGCCGCGGGGTGTTCCATCGTGCTCAAGCCGCCCAGCAAGGATCCGCTCACGATGCTGACCGTCGGCGAGATCATCGCCGAGGCCGGCCTGCCCGAAGGAGCCGTCAGCATCCTGCCGATGAGCCGCGAGCTCGGCGACCGGATGGTGGCCGACGAGCGCTTCAAGCTGCTCACGTTCACCGGCAGCCCGTCGGTTGGCTGGCGGATGAAGGAGCGGGCGGGCAAGAAGAAGGTGGTCCTCGAGCTCGGTGGCAACGCCGGGGTGATCATCGACAAGTCGGCCGATCTCGACTGGGCGATCAAGCGCTGCCTGGTCGGAGCGTTCAGCTACGCCGGCCAGGTCTGCATCAGCGTCCAGCGGATGTTCGTCCATGAAGACATCTGGACCACGTTCATGGATCGCTTCGTGGCCGGCGCTCGGAACCTGAAGCTGGGCGATCCACTCGATCCCCAGACCGATCTCGGACCGATGGTCGATGCCACCGCCGCCGCCCGGACCCAGCGCTGGGTGGACGAGGCAGTGGCCCTCGGCGGCAAGCTGCTCATCGGCGGCCACGCCGATGGGACGGCATTCCCGCCGACGATCCTGACCGAGACGCCGGTCAGCGCCGCGGTCTGCTCGAACGAGGCATTCGCGCCGCTCGTGGTGGCCTTCCCGTTCGCCGACTTCGGCGACGCCATCCGCCAGGTCAACGACAGCTCATTCGGCCTGCAAACGGGGGTCTTCACGAACGATCTCGCGAACAGCTGGGCCGCCTTCAACGAGCTCGAGGTGGGTGGGGTGATCGTCAACGATGTGCCCACCTACCGGATCGACCATATGCCCTACGGCGGGGTCAAGGATTCAGGTCTCGGCCGGGAGGGCCTGCGCTGGGCCATCGACGACATGACCGAGGTCCGGATCATGGTGATCGCCCAGCCCGGCTGATCTCCCCCGGGCAGCGGGCCACGGTCCGAGGCGCGCGCGTGGCCGCTACCGCGCCACGGTCCGATCTGCATCAGGTGCAAGTAACCGACCACCTGGGACCAGATTTGGTCGCGATCCTGCGTCGGGTGCAAGAAATTACCGTGGTTCGGCCCAGATCAGCCCGAAACAGCCCGATTCGGACGTGACCTGGTCGGTTACTTGCGCCTGATGCAACTTCCGCGATCCAAGGCGGGCCTACTCGATGCGCGCCCGGAGGCGTACAAATTCTCGAGCTGCGGGCTGCGATCCTGGACCTGTGAACGGGACCTCGCGTCCCACCGCCCGCGACGGCGCGCGCCACGTTCCGCTGCGCGGACCACCATGCGGCCCATGGACTTCGCCCTGACGCCCGAGCTCAGCGAGCTGCGCGAGCGAGCGCGGGGCTATGTCGTCGACCTCCTCCAGCCGCTCGAGGCCGGGTTCGAACGTGACCACGGCAGACTGCCGAAGGCCGTCCAGGAGCAGCTCAAGCGAGCCGCGATCGAGGCCCGGCTCCAGGCAGGTTCGTTGCCGATCGCCGTCGGCGGCCAGGGCTGGTCGGCGATGGAGCAGGTGATCGTCCACGAGCAGCTCGGCCAGGTGACCGGCGGCCTGTGGTCGTACATCCCGGGGGCGTACAACGTCCTGCTCCACTGCGACCCGGTCCAGCGCAGGCGCTATCTCGATCCGTCGATCCGCGGCGAGCGCAACGGCAGCTATGCGATCACGGAGCGCGATGCCGGCTCCGACGCCCGGACGATCTCGGCGACAGCCGTGCGCGACGCCGCCACGGGCGAATACCTGCTCAACGGCGAGAAGTGGTTCGTGACCGGCCCGGACGACACGGATTTCATGATCTTCCACGCGCTGGTCGTCGACGGTGAGCGCCGGCTGCCCACCCTGTTCCTCGTCGACTATGACACGCCGGGTGTACGCCTCAGCCACGATCCGGACTACATGCACACGTTCGCGGACCGGCATCCCCAGTTCATCCTCGAGGACGCCCGCGTCCCTGCCGGCGCGGTCCTCGGCGGAGTCGGCCGGGCCGACGAGCTCACGAACGAGTGGTTCGTGGAAGAGCGGATCCACATCGGGGCGCGCTGCAGCGGGGCGATGGAGCGGCTCCTCGCGCTGGCCGTGGACTGGGCTACCAGCCGCGTCCAGTTCGGGGAGCGGATCTATGACTTCGAGGGCGTCAGCTTCCCCCTGGCCGACTCGGCCGCAGATGCCGCCGCGGCTCGCCTGCTGACCCGGGAGTGCGCCTGGCTGGCCGACACCGGAGCGGATCCCAAGGTCGTCCACGCCCGGGCCTCGATCGCCAAGCTGTTCGCGTCCGAGGCGGCCTTCCGCTGCGCCGACCGGGTGGTCCAGGTCTTCGGCGGGCGGGGCTACATGCGCGAGAACCCCGCCGAACGGTTCTTCCGCGAGCTGCGCGTCGACCGGATCTGGGAGGGGACCTCCGAGATCCAGCGACTGATCGTGGCCCGGGCCCTCGAGAAGCGAGGCGTCCGCCGGGTCGTCGGCGAGGCA
>JBEPUS010000113.1:0-8189 GCA_041691435.1 Chloroflexota bacterium | reverse complement strand
ATAAGAGACAGCGCCGGCCCCGCGCCAGAACCGCGCCGCGTCGCGCCGCCCCACGCTCAGCCGCGCCGCGTCGCGCCGGCCCGCGCCAGAACCGCGCCGCGTCGCGCCCGAAGTCAGCGCGATTGCCTCCATTTGGAGCCGGTCGGTATACTGGGCGCGCCGGAGCCGCCACCTCGGTCGTCGCCTCGTTCCGATCAACCGGCAGTGGCCAGGCACCTCGCCGAGGATCGCGCCAGATGAGTCTGACACTCGCCGCGGTGGGCGCCGTGGTGGCTGCGGTCCTGCAGCTGACCATCGTGCCGTACCTCGGCATCGCCGGGGCCTATCCCGATCTCCTCCTCGTCATCGCCGTCATCGCCACGTTCGCGTGGAGCACCGAAGCCGGAATGACGCTCGCATTCGTCGGCGGTCTGATGATCGATCTCCTCGCACCGCGACCCATCGGCCTGACGGCCTTCACGCTGCTCGTGTCCACCGGAATCGCCGCCCTCGCGGGGCGCGTGATCCAGCGGGGCCGCATGGTGACGCCGATCGTGCTGATCTTCGGCCTGAGCTTCGTGACCGACATCCTCTTCCTGGGCCTGTTCAGCACTTTGCGCGGCAGGCTCGACGTGGGTGATCCCATCCAGCTGATCCTGCCCGGGGCCATCTACTCCGCGGCCCTGGCCGTGGTCGTCTCGCCCGCGGCACTGGCCATCCACAGGCGCTTTGCCGATCGGGAGCGGGTCGCGTGGTAGCCCCGGGAATCGTCGACGAGCGTCCGGCGCGGGAGCGCCAGCTCGTGCGCTTCCTGGCGTTCGGGATCATCGCCCTGGTGGCCATCTGCGGACTGACTGCCAGGCTGGTCTACCTCCAGCTGGTCAACGGCCAGAGCTACCAGCAGCAGGCGACCACGAACAGCACGGTCCAACAGGCCATCCCGTCCACGCGCGGCCTGATCTACGATCGAAACGGCCTGCCGCTCGTCGAGAACCTGCCGAGCTATACCGTCGAGATCCGGCCGTCGGACCTGCCCTTCAACCAGCGGCCGGCGATCGTTGCCCAGCTCGCCTCGCTGCTCAAGATGGACCCCGCCGACATCAATGCCGCGATCGACGGCAATCCCGGCTCGAATTTCGACCTCGTCCGGATCGCCCAGGGGGTGCAGGTGACCACCGCCAACCTGATCGCCGAGGAGCACCTTGATCTGCCCGGCGTGGAGGTCTCCGTGGACGCCCTCCGACATTACACCGAGAGCGCTCTGCTGAGCGATGTCCTCGGCTACACGGGCCCGATCGACGCAACCACGCTCAAGCAGCTCCGGTCGGTTGGCTACCTGCCCGACGACCTGATCGGCCGGGCCGGCGTCGAGGCGCAGTACGAGACGCAGCTCCGCGGCACGTACGGCATGGAGACGATCCAGCGCGACGCGACCGGCCGCCAGATCCAGGTCCTGTCCACCGACAGCCAGCCGGTCGCCGGGGACTCGCTGACCCTGACCATCGATACGAAGATGCAGACCCAGGCCCAGCTCGCCGCGGACTGGGCCATGAAGGTCGCCAAGCTCAAGTCGGCCGTGCTCATCGTGATGAATCCGCAGACGGGCGAGATCCTGGCGATGGTCAGCACGCCGAGCTACAACGACAACCTCTTCGCCCAGGGCATCAGCAACGCCGCGTTCCAGGCCCTCCTGAAGAACCCGGCCAAGCCGCTGATCAACCACGCGACGAGCATGCAGTTCCCGGAGGGCTCCACCTACAAGCTGGTCACCGGCACCGGGGCCCTGGCCGACAAGAAGATCACCACCTCGACCCTTGTCGAGACGCACGCCTTCATCCAGATCGGCAAGGACCGCTTCTGGGACTGGAACAAGCGCGGTTTCGGGGCGCTCAACATCCTGGGCGGGTTCGCCGACTCGAGCGATACCTTCTTCTACCAGGTTGCCCAGATGCTCGGCATCCAGCGGCTCGCCTACTGGGCGCACCAATACGGCTTCGGCAACCCCACCGGCATCGACCTGCCCAACGAGGCGTCGGGGATCGTCCCCGACGAGCAGTGGAAGCAGGCCACGTTCGGCCAGGCCATCCTGCCGGGCGAGCTCGTCCAGGCCGGGATCGGCCAGGGCTTCGATACGTCCACGCCGCTCCAGATCCTGAACGCCTATGCGGCCCTGGCCAACGGCGGGACGCTCTACCAACCCCAGGTCGTGCGCCAGATCACCGGCCCCGACGGGACAGTCGTGCGGCCATTCAAGCCGATCGTCATTCGCAAGATCGCCGCGCCGGCCAGCGTGTTCACGACGATGCGCATCGCCGCGCGCCAGGTGGTCACGAGCCGGCACACGTATAACCTGACGGATGAGCCCTTCGTGATCGCGGGCAAGACCGGCACCGCGGAGTTCGGTCTGCGCGACGCCCAGGGCCGCCTGCCATTCCACAACTGGTTCGTTGGCTTCCTGCCCCTCCACGGCGACGTTTCGAAGCCAGACTCGCAGCTGGCTGTCGTAGGCTTCAACGAGGACGCCAACACGGTCGGCAACTCCGCGACCGAGATGGTCAAGTACTTCCTCCAGCTTCATCTGGGCACCAAGCCCGACCTGCGTCGGTGGGACCTGATGAGGAAGGGCAACTTCTACGGTGGTGATTGATGGTCCAGCGATCCGCCGAGCCACTGCCGTGAGGAGTGGATATCGCTGATGGGTGTGCTGAAGGCCGAGCCGGCCAAGGTCCAGGACTGGGCGACCCGGTCCGTCGGCGCCTACTGGCGCGCGTACGACGTCCAGCTGGCGATCTACGCGCTGCTGCTGGCCGGCCTGGGCCTGGCGATGTCCTACAGCAGCACGGTGGTCACCGGGGTCAACCCACTCGACCCGAGCTCGAACTTCCTGCGTGGCCTGGTCTGGTCCGGGATTGCCGTCGTGGTCTTCCTGGCGGCCACGTTCTTCGACTACAAGTGGCTCAAGACGTTCGCCTGGCCGATCTACTTCGTGAACCTCGGCCTGCTCGCGCTCAGCCTGGTGATTGGCACCGGCATCGGTGGCTCGGCCCGCTGGATCGCGATCGGCCCGCTCCAGTTCCAGTTCAGCGAGCTGGCCAAGATCCTGATGATCGTGGTGCTCGCCAACTACCTGGCCGTCCGCCACGATCGATTGGGATCGCTCCGGGTCATCCTGGGTGCCTGCGTCCTGATGGTCCCGACGTGGATCCTGGTCATGCTCCAGCCGGACCTGGGGACGTCGCTCGTCCTGGCCGGGATCCTGGCCGGGATGCTGTTCATGTCCGGGGCGAGCATGAAGTGGCTGACCGTGCTCGCCGGGATCGTGGTCGCCCTCGTCCCGTTCGCCTGGACCTACATCCTGCGTGACTACCAGAAGCAGCGGTTGCTCAGCTTCCTGAACCCGGCCAGCGATCCGCAGGGATCCGGCTACCAGCTCCTCCAGTCGCAGATCGCGGTCGGCTCCGGCGGCGTCTTCGGCAAGGGCCTGACGAACGGCACCCAGGACACGCTGGCGTTCCTGCCGGTCGGGGACACCGACTTCGCCTTTGCCCGGCTGGCCGAGGAGCTCGGCTTCATCGGTGCGATCCTCGTCTTCGCCCTCTTCGTCGTGCTCCTCTGGCGGGTGCTGATGGCCGGCTACCGGTCGCAGGATCGCTTCGGGCTGATCTTTGCCGCCGGCATCGGCTCGATGCTCCTGTTCCAGCTGGTCGTCAACGTGGGCATGGTGATCGGGCTCCTGCCGATCACCGGGATCCCGCTGCCGTTCATCACTCGCGGCGGTGCCTCGCTGATCAGCCTGGCCATCGGCCTCGGCATTCTCCAGAGCATCAACATCCGCCAATCCCGGGCGGAGTGGTGATTCGGCGCCCAAATCCGGCCTGATCCAGGCCCGGCGGCGGCCCTGGCTCGGCGGCTGGGCGGCGGCGGCGGCCGGGCGGCCCCGATCGTGCGGCGGGGAGGAGCAATCGACGCGTTTCTGCCGACTACCGACGGGCGTGCTGGTATCTCAAAATGAGGGTCCGCCGCCGCCGATGGTGGCCCTTGCAGACGCCGGCCGACCTCGAGCTGAGCCTGGCTCAGTACGCTCCGAGCGCCGCGACGCCGGTTGACGGCCGCAACCCGTCGCAGGTCTTGGATACGAGCACGGGGATCCCTAATCGGCAGAAATCACGGGGTCGAAGCCCGCGCGGCCAGCTCCGGCGCGAGCGCCCCGGCTGGCGCCCGCCCGACCCACCCACCCCAGCGCGCTCAGCGGCGTCGGAAGAGGCCCGGTCGATCGTCCTTCGTGGCCGATCGCCGGCGGCCCGCGCGACGCAGGATCACGTCGATCTCGTCCCGGTACGGCCGGCCGATCGTCATCCGGTCGAGCCACTCGAGGTACTCGAGGTCACGGCCGGCGATCTCGCCGAGTGACCAGCCCGAATAGCGTCCGAAGTTGACGACGCTGCCCGACGGGCGGCCCGGTGGCGGTCCCGCGGCGCCGTCGCCATCGGGGCGACGCATGGAGCGCTCGTCGTAGCCGCCACCGACGTTCGACCGGCCGGACGTCCAGTTGCTGCTCACCGGTTCGGGTGGTGGCATGCCCGCTCCGGATGGCCGGTGCGTCGGCGAACGCGGCACGGCGGGTGCCGGATGGGCCGGCCCGGTCGCGGTCGTGGCCGGGGGAGGCGCCGGCCGGTCACGGGCGAGCCTGAGCTGGAGGTCATATTCGGCGCGCCGGACCGGATCGCCCAGGACCTCCCCGGCGGCGTTGATCGCGACCATCCGTTCGCCGGCCCCGACGCCGGTCGCCAGGTCCGGATGGAACTTCTGGGCGAGCCGTCGGTAGGCGGCCTGGATGACCTCGGGGTCGGCCTCGGAATCGACCTGCAGCAGCTTGTACAGGTCGGGCTGGTCGGTCATCGGCGGACCGAGCAGGCTTGAACGCTGGCTCTCACTGACCGCCAGACTAACAGGATGATCGAAGCGGTCCAGCGCTGGCGCATGGCCTTCCGGCGCGGCTCACCCGCGCTCGATCTTGGCCAGGCGGAGATTGCCCGGGCCTGGGAGAGCGCCCTGCTCGCGACCGACCTGCCCGTGGTGATGAGCGCCACGGCCACGCCTCGACCCCGCTTGAGCTTCGCGGCGCCGCTGCCACCGGGCCGCATCGCCGAGCACGACCTCGCGGACGTCGTCCTCGGCGAGCGCTGGACCTCGGCCCGCGTCCGATCCACGCTCGAATCCGCCTTGCCGGCGGGCTTCGAGCTGGTGGACCTGTTCGACGTCTGGACCGGTGCGCCGGCGCTCACGGCCGTGGTCAACGCCATGTCCTGCCGGGCCGTTGTCCGGGGTGCCTCGCTGGCCGGCGTTGCGAGGGCCGGCCAGAGCCTGTTGGCTGCCGCCAGCCTGGAGCGGGCCCGCGCCAAGGCTCCGGGGCGGAGCGTCGACTACGACCTGCGGCCGCTGCTGCTCGACCTGGAGGTCACGGGAGATGCCGAAGAACCGACCGTCAGGATGCTGCTCAAGCTCACGTCTGATGGTCCCTCCGGGCGGCCCGACGAGGTCGTCCTGGCGCTCGGCGAGGCAGCCGGTCGTGAGCTCGCGCAACTCGACCTGGTCCGTGAGCGTCTGTGGACGATGGACGAGGCGCCGGCGCTCGCGAGACAGCTCGCGAGATAGCTCGCGAACTAGGCTGAACCACGGCGTGGCCGGCGGACTCATCTGGGGTAGGGAGGCGCCGACCGCAGGGTGACGGAGCTGGATCTCGTCGGTCGAGCCCGACATGGCGACCTGGACGCCTTCACGGCGCTGGCCGGTGCACGCCTCGTGGCGATGACCCGGACGGCGACGGCGATCCTGGGCAACGAGACGGAGGCGCATGACGCGGTGCAGGAGGCGTTGATCTCCATCTGGCGCGAGCTGCCGGCCCTGCGCGAGCCGGAGCGCTTCGACGCGTGGGCGAGCCGGATCCTCGTGAACGCCTGCCGCCACGCGCTCAAGCGCCGCGTCCGGGTCCGGGTGCGTGAGATCGCCCTGCAGCCCGAGGCTGCCGGCGGCCCGGGCCTCCCGAGCGTTGCTGGCCGAGCCGAGTCGCTCGCTGCCGACGAGGCGCTGGAGCGCGCGTTCGAACGGCTCGATGCAGACCAGCGGGCCGTGCTCGTCATGCACCATCTCGAAGACCGGCCGCTCGCCGACATCGCAGCCGTCCTCGGGATCCCCGAAGGAACGGCCAAGTCGCGGCTGTTCACGGCCCGCCGCGCTCTCCAGAAGGCCCTCGACCGGGAATGGCGATGAACGACCGACCCGAGGTGAGCGATGACGCGATTCGGCACGTCCTCGACCGCCGCGCCGGCCGGTCCTCGACGAGTGGCGTGCTCGCATCAGTTCAAGTGGCCGCGGCCGGCACCGCGCAGCGCCGGACCGCTCGTTTCGGAAATACCTGGCCCCGCTGGCCGTTGGCCGCCGGGATCGGGGGGATGGCCTCGGCGCTGCTGCTGGTCATTGCGTTCGGCCTGGCCACGGGCTGGCGAATCTCGGGAACCGCGACCGCGACCGCGGGACCGACAGGCGTGACGCCATCAGCCGCGGCGACCAGCTTGCGGAGTGCCGAACCATCCGCGTCTTCGTCGCCGGTCTCGGTTCGGGTGCTGCCTCTGACGGTCGATCAGCTGAATGCCCTGATGGTGACCGATTCAGGGCAGTTGACCGGGTTGCTGCTCGTGGTCACCGGGACGATCGTTCCGGACGTGCCACGGCCGAGCTGCATCGGTCCGTTGTCCACGAGCTGCGCGGGCCTTGTTCTTGAAGGGTCCAACCCACTACTGAGCATCGAGCCCGCCGGCGTCGGCGGCCCAGAGGTAGTTCGACAGGTCCCGACAGGAACGAGCACCTTCGCGGCAATCGTGGTTAGTCCGGGAATGCTCGGATACACCAGCAAGGTGCAGGTGCTGGCCACCGGCCCATACAGCCCGAGCCTGCTACCGGACCCCTCGCCGAATTCTGTTTCGGCCGAGGTCTGGATGGTGGACGGGTGGATTACGGGCCTGAATGCTGCCCTTCCATGTCCGATCCCAAGGGGTGGGCTCATCGCAGGCCCGCAGTACGGATGCGGCCGGGCCGCGGCTCTCAGTGACGATGGGTCGCAGACAGTTTCAGGTCTCAGCTTGGTCGTCCCGGATCTCGGCGTCCGAGTCCAGAACGGTGCCTATGACGACTTCTCACCGCACCCGCAGGGCGCGGGTGCCGCGATGATTCCAGAAGAGGCCACGTTCCTGCTCGGCGCGGTGGCCGCGCCGCCATGTGCCCAATGCAGGCATGGACCAAAGGACGATCACTGGCAGATCCTGAGTCGCGTCGATCCGTGGCCGGTACCTGGAGTCGCGGTTCCGGCGCTCAGGACGGCGTCACCTGAACCTGGCTCGGGCGTTCTCGCGCCGGTTCGGCCGCTGACCGTCGCCCAGCTCAACGCGTACATGGCGATGAACTCGCATTCTCCCGGCGAACGAGCGGAGCTGGTGATCACCGGGACGATCGACGCCAACCCGTCGCCTGCTGGAGTGACGTGCACGTATCTGGGACCGGCTTGGTCCTGCCCGCCGGCATATCTCGTGGGCTCCAACCCGAAGCTCGGCGTCGAGCCGGTCGGCGACATCGGACCGGGTCCGTGGGATTCGAGCGACGACAGGGCGCTGACGGGTACGTTCCTGGCCAGCCTTGACGGATTCAATCTCCTCTTTCGAGGTCCGGTGTCGACGACAGATGCCGGCGGGCCCTGGTCGCCGAGCCAGCTGCCTGACCCTTCGAGCTCAGGCGCCCTCCTCGGGGAGTGGCTTGTGCAGGGCTGGATCTCCGGCCTCGGGGTGGGCGAGCCCTGCCCGTCCGGGCTGGCAACGACCGCGCCGGGCCTTCCGGGGTACGCCTGCGGCGGCCTCACTTCGTTCCTGGCCGATGGCCCCGAGCAACCGGTGGTGCTTTCGCCGGGCGGCTTCTCCGTCCGGCTGCCATCCGACGGGATCGAGGTCCAGGACGGCGCCTACCCCGCGTTTGCCCCGTCCGTCGGAGTGACGGGCGTCCAGACGCAGCCGGAGCAGGCCACCTTCCTGCTCCGCGCGATCGCCGTCCCAGGTTGCGCTACGAACGCGGATTGCTTCAACGCACCGGCCGACTACCACTGGGAGATCACGGCGCGGATTGATCCGTGGCCGGTGCCGGCTCTGCGGTAGGAATCTCGCGCC
>JBEPUS010000112.1:0-8270 GCA_041691435.1 Chloroflexota bacterium | reverse complement strand
TGACGACCGTGTAGTCCTCGATCGCGTACATGCTCTGGTCCTTGCCGTAGCCGGATTCCTTGAAGCCCCCGTGGGGCATCTCCGAGACGAGCATGAAGTGATCGTTGATCCAGACGGTTCCGAACTGGATCGCCTTGGCCACGCGGAGCGCCTTGCCGACGTCGCTGGACCAGACCGAGGCGGCCAGGCCGAAGCGGACATCGTTGGCCCAGGCGATGGCCTGGTCCTCATCGCTGAAGCGCTGGACGGTCACCACCGGTCCGAAGACCTCGTCCTGGACGATCTCGCTGTGCTGGTCAGGGCCGGCGATCACGGTTGGTTCGTAGTAGGCGCCGACGCGCTCCGGACGGTGGCCGCCGGTCACGACCTCGGATCCGGACCGGGCCCGCTCGACCATCCCCGCGACCTTGTCGGCCTGCGGGCCGGAGATCAGCGAGCCCATCTCGATGTGATCGCCTTCGGCCGGATCGCCCCACTTGATCGACTTCACGTCGGCGGCCAGCTTGGCCACGAACTTGTCGTAGATCTTCGGACCGGCGATGACCCGGCAGGCCGCCGTGCAATCCTGGCCCGAGTTCCAATACCCAAAGAGCTTGATCGTCTCGGAGACCGCATCGAGGTCGGCGTCGTCGAAGACGATCACCGGGGCCTTGCCGCCCAGCTCCAGGTGGAGGCGCTTCACCCGCTCGGCCGCGGTCCGGGCAATGCGCTTGCCGGTGTCCGTGTCGCCGGTGACCGAGATCATCCCGACGCCCGGATGGCCGACGAGGGCATCTCCGATCGTGCCGCCGGTGCCCGTGATCACGTTCAGCACGCCGGCTGGCAGGATGTCGGCGGCGATCTCGGCCAGGACCAGTGAGGTCAGCGGGGTTCGGGTGGAGGGCTTCAGGATGACGGCGTTGCCCGCCGCGAGGGCCGGGCCGATCTTCCAGCCGGCCATCATCAACGGGTAGTTCCAGGGCGCGATTGAGGCGACCACGCCGACCGGCTCCCGCCGGATCATCGACGTGTGGCCGGCCATGTACTCGTTGGCGGCCTTGCCCTCCATCACCCGAGCGGCGCCGGCGAAGAAGCGCAGGTTGTCGACCATCACGGGGATCTCGTCGATTGCGGCGCCAACCGGCTTGCCGGCGTTGCGGCTCTCCAGCCTCCCGAGCTCGTCGGCCCGCGCCTCGATCGCGTCGGCCAGCTTGAGCAGGGCGGTGCTCCGCTCGGCCGGCGTGGTGTGCTGCCACGACTCGAAGGCCTTGGCCGCTGCCTTCACGGCCCGGTCGACGTCCTCCGGCCCGGACGCCTGAACATGGCCGATCACCTGGCCGTTGGCCGGGTTCTCGACGGCGAGCGTCTGGCCGCTTGCGCTATCGACCCAGGCGCCGCCGATGAACTGCTGGTGGGTGGTGGTCTTCTGAAGGGTGTCGGTCACGGCGCTGGGTCCTCCGGCGGTTGCTTCCTGGGTGCGGCCCGGCGCCTCACGATGTGGGCGCGGCCACGCGACGGTTGTCTGTCACTCGGTGCGGGCCACGCTGTCCTGGCCAATACGTGCTGGCATTGTGCGCCCGCCTGGGAAGGCCGTTCCGCCCTGCGGCCCAGACGTGATCTGCGGCGGCGGCCGCTGATATCACGCTGATCTGCGGCGGCAGCGGCCGCTGATATCACGCTGAGTGGGACAAACGGGTCGATCCCGGGGTCGCACCAACTGATCCGATGAAATTAGGCCATCGATTGCTGACGGTCCGTGCATGGACTGAGCGAGAAGCCGCACCGGACGGACGATCCACGGCCAGTCGCGTGGCGAAACCGGTGGTTTGTCACGCTCGCTGCACCAACCGGCCAGGCCGTTGGTACGGCGAACCGCGATCAGGTCGTCGGGACCCAGGCGTAGCGGATGTCGGGCTTGCGCTCCTCGTTCCGCTCGCCCTCATTGAGGTCGACGACCCGGAAGCCATGCCGTTCGTAGAACCGACGAGCACCCGTGTTCACCTGGAACGTGAACAGGCTCAGGCCGGCGGGCCTGAGCTCCTTTGCGAGGGCGACAAAGCGTGACCCGAGGCCCTGTCCGGTGTGATCGGGAAGCAGCCAGAGCTGGTCGAGCTCGTCCGTCTTGAGGCTCATGAAGCCCACGAGCCGCCCGTCGGGCGCCGTGGCAACCCAGGTTTCCGTGCTCGGCAGGAGGACATCGCGGACCCAGCTGCGCACCTCGTCGTCGGTGTGAACCGGGGGCCACCCGTACGTCGCCTTGAATGACACGAGCGAGATCTCGGCGACCTCCGGGGCGTCGAGGGCCGTTGCGAGCCGCAGCTCAGGCGCCGGCAGCGTCATGGTTTCTCGATACGGGGATCCCCAGGCGCGACACGCGGCTCAGCTCGTCACCGGCGCGCCGGTTCGGGCCAGGCGCTCGATGAGGTCGGCGGCTCGGACCGTGCCGGGATTGGCCTGCAGGCGTGCCGAGACGGCAGCGAGCCGCGAGCGCAGCCCTTCGTCCCCGAGCAATCGATCGATCGCGCTGGTGAGCTCTTCCGGCCCGGCCTCGTACGCTGGCAGTCGCGCTCCAAAGCCCGTCTCTTCCAGGCGCTGGGCGTTGTCCACCTGGTCCCAGAAGAGCGGCAGGCAGACCATCGGCTTGCCGTGGTGGAACGACTCGGTGACCGTGTTGTTGCCGCCGTGGGTGATCACGAGGTCAACCTGGGGAATGATCGCGGGCTGGGGCAGGAAGGCCGCGCCGGTCATGTTGTCGTGAAGTCTCAGCTGATCGGCCAGCGGACCCTTGCTGACAATGACCCGGTGGCGCGTCTCGCCCAGGATGTCGACGAGGCGCTGCATCAGGGCCACGTCGGCCGAGCCGAGGCTGCCCAGCGAGAGATACAGCAGGGCCCCGTCGCGGCCGCCCGCACCCGGCGCGAGCGACGCCGGCAGCTCCCACGTCTCGGCCGTCTCGCGCACGCACGATTCGAGCCGGTGCCATGTCGGCCCGGACGGCTCGGCCCGGCGGTAGTCGGCATCGGCCGGGTAGAGGGTCAGGTTCAGGAACGGCGATACGTGGATGAACTCCGGCCCCAGCGGGCCATTGCCCAGCCCCGGAGCGCCCGACTCGCGCATGAACGCATCGAACGCGGACCACATCTCGTGGTGCGTCCGGCGGACCTCGGCGAGGAATGCCGGCCACTCGGATTGGTCGGATGTTGAGTAGCCGCTCGAGAACGGCGGAATCGTGGGGTCCTTCACCTCGGCCGGATTGCAGCTGACGATCCGCGCCCAGGGCCGGCCGGCGGTCACGACACCGGCAAATCCCACCACGTTGTCCTCGACGATCGCGTCCGGCCGGAGCTCATCGAAGATCTCGCGCAGGCGCGGCTCGACGTAGCGGGCTCCGTCGCACAGCGCCTGCCAGGTGGGCGCGATGAACTCAGCGAGCTGCTCGATCGTCGGCTTGCGGAAGACGGGTGCCGTATCCCGGATGAAATCGATCCAGAACTGGCCGGGGACCTCGGCCACCTCGGGCGGTGGGCCGAGGCGCATCAGCCGTTCCTCGAAGCCCTGCGCTTCGAGCCGCCCGGCAAAGGATTCCTCGACGATGAACACGACCCGGTGGCCCCGGGCGCGCAGGACATTGCCGATTCCGACGCAGTTGTTCGTCGGTCCGAAAGCACCCTCGGGAAAGAAGACGATCGTGCGGCCGTCGCTCATCGAAGACTAGGATGCCATCCGTCGGAGGAATGCGAACGGCCTTGAAGGAGATCGCGGGTGGCGGGACGTGCGTGGCTCGAGGTGGGCGACCGGGTCTTCGCCCGGCGCTATCGATTCCTGGACCAGCAGATCGGGGCCATCCTGACCGACGACGGCCCGGTGGTGATCGATACCCGAAGCACGGTCGTCCACGCTCGTGAGATCCTCGCCGACCTGCGCCAGATCACCGCCCAGCCGGTCGCCGCGGTGATCAACACCCACCACCATTTTGATCACAGCTTTGGCAATCACGAGTTTCGTCCGGCGCCCGTCTGGGGGCACCTCCGCTGTGCCGCCCGGATCCAGGCGATGGTTGAAGACTCGGCTGCCCATGCCGCCCACGTGGCCGAGATCGAGGCGGAGTACCCGCGGATCGCTGGCCAGCTCAACGACGTCGTCCTCCATCCGCCCGACCGGACCGTCGGCGACGAGGGCGCCGACATCGACATCGGCGGCCGGCGCATCGAGCTGCGCTGGCTTGGCCGCGGCCACACGGACAATGATCTCGTCATCCGGCTGCCCGAAGCGGCAGTCGTCTTCAGCGGCGACCTCCTGGAGAACGGCGCTCCGCCATGGACCGGCGACGGCTATCCGCTGGACTGGCCAGGAACCGTCGACGCGATCCTGGCGATGACCGCCGGAGCACTGCCCGTGGCAGTCGTACCCGGTCACGGCGCGGTCGGCGACCGGGCGTTCGTCGAGCGGTCCCTGGCTGACCTCCGGGACGTCGCTGACCTCGGCCGAAGCGTCGCCTCCGGCGAGCTGGGTCTTGAAGATGCCGTTGCCCGGGCGCCATGGCCAGCGGACGCCGCGACCGAGACGATCGAGCGGGTCCTGGCCCAGCTGCGCGGCGAGCTGGAGTGAAGAATCAGGCCGGAGGCAGGTGTGCCTCGATCCAGGCCGCCACATCGCCGGCGACCTGCGGACCTTCGGGCTCGTTGAGCGTCTCGTGGGCAAGGCCGGGGTACACGCGCCGTTCGGTCGCCGGCCGGCCCGCGAACACCTCGGACGACGCGGTTGGAACGAGCTGGTCGGAGCCACCGTGGATCACGAGCGTGGGGACGCTGATCCTGGCGAGATCGGCGATTGCCTGGCCCTGGGCGCCGAGCAGGACCGCCCCGAGCCGCGCCGTGGTCGAATGGACATTGAGGGGATCGGCGACATAGTCCACGCCCACCGCCGGGTCGCGCGACAGGACCGCGCCGTCGATCGCATTCTTCACCGCCACGGTGGGCGTCAAGCGCCCGAGGAACCGGCCAAGGACATGCTTCCAGGCCGGGAGCGTGTCGGCCACGGCCGGAGCGCTCAGGACCAGCAGGTCGGGTTGCGGTCGATCGCTCTCCGCGTAGCGGACACAGACCAGACCGCCGACCGAATGCCCGAACAGGACGACCGGCCGGCCGAGCTTGCGCAGGGCTGCCAGCCGGTCGGCGACGTCGTCGAGCCAGACGTCGAGCCGCTCGACGTACGCGCGCCGGCCGCCCGAGGCCCCGAAGCCACGGAGGTCGAGCGACCAGGTGTCGAAGCCGCGCGCCGCGAAGATCCCGGCCGCCCGCTCGTACCGGCCGCCGTGCTCGCCGAGGCCATGGACGATCAGGAGGCTTGCCCTCGCGGGGCCGGTCGCCGGCCAATGGCGCTGGGCCAGCGACTCGCCGTCACGCGCCTTGACCAAGGCGGGCGCGCTCACCCGGCCACCCGCACGACCCACCGGCCGTGGGCCTGGCCGGCCAGGATCGCGTCAAGCGCCTCCGGCAGTGTCTCCAGCGTCACCTCGCTGGTTCGGTCGCCGAGCGCCCGCGGCCGCAGGTCCGCTGCCAGCCTCGCCCACAACGCCCGCCGCTCGGCGATCGGCACCTGTGCCGAATCCACGCCGAGCAGGGCAACGCCGCGCAGGATGAACGGAAAGACGGTCGTCGAGAAGCCGGCCCCGCCGGTGTTGCCCGAAGCCGCAATGGCTCCCCCGTAGCGCAGGGTCCGCAGGAGGTAGGGCAGCGTCGCCCCGCCGACGCAGTCGATCGCCGCGGCCCAGCGTTCCGACTCGAGCGGACGCGAGCTCTCGGCGATGACCTCCCCGCGGGGCAGGATCCCGGCGACACCCAACGCCTGGAGATCGGCGTGGGCGGCAGTCTTGCCGGTGGATACCCAGGTCTCGTAGCCGCGCTCGAGGAGGATTGCCACCGCCGTGCGCCCGACGCCGCCCGAAGCGCCGGTCACGAGGACCGGTCCGAGCGACGGGTCGAGCCCGCGCGCCTCGAGGCGGGCGACCGACAGGCCGGCCGTGAATCCGGCCGTCCCGATGGTCATCGCGTCCCGCGCCGTGAGGCCCTCGGGCAGGGGCACCACCCAATCGCCGGGCAGGCGGTTGTACTCGGCGTAGCCACCCTGGTGGGCCACGCCCAGGTCGTAGCCATGGGCGAGGACGGCACTGCCGGGCGGGAACGCGCGATCATCGCTCGCGACCACTTCGCCGGCGAGGTCGATTCCCGGCACGAGCGGGTTCATCCGGGCCACCCGACCATTGGCGATCGTGGCCAGGCCGTCCTTGTAGTTCACGCTGGACCAGTCCACGCGGATCGTCACGGCGCCGGGCGGCAGGTCCCTGGGCGTGAACGTGCGCACCCCGCGCTCGACGCGCTCATCGACCTTCTCGGCAACGAACGCCCGGAACTCCGCTGGCAGATCGGGCACGGGGCCGATTCTACGGCCGCGCCGGCCGCGCCGAACCCTCTACTCCGGGCTCTGGGATTGACGATCCCCGGCGACTCACCCACCATTTCCGTCGTGAAGCGCACCTGCCGATCCATGGAGATGTGTATGCCCTGGCGGCCCCGCCGTGTGGAGGATGGGGTCTGAGGTCACGCACAACCTGAGCAGCAGGGAGCGGGACCGCAGACCGGTCCCGGGGCCGTAGATCCAGTGGAGGATCTGCGGTCTTTTGTTTCTCCGACACAGTGCGACGGGTAGCCGCCGAGCCTGCTTCGTCCGCACCAGCCAAACCAGACCAGGTCAACTTCGAACGGGAGAGCACCGATGACCGACAGCGAACAGCCCAAGCTGCGCCCCGAAACCCTTGCCCTGCATGCCGGCCAGAAGCCGGACCCGGCCACGAATGCCCGGGCCGTGCCGATCTACGCCACGACCAGCTACGTCTTCAACGACGCAGCCCACGCAGCGCGCCTCTTCGGCCTCCAGGAGTTCGGCAACATCTACACCCGGATCATGAATCCCACGACCGGCGTGTTCGAGGAGCGGATCGCCGCGCTCGAAGGCGGCGTGGGAGCCCTCGGATTGGCCTCGGGCCAGGCCGCCGAGACGCTGTCGATCCTCAACCTCGCCCGGGCGGGCGACAACATCGTCTCGAGCTCCAGCCTCTACGGCGGCACCTGGAACCTCTTCCAGTACACCCTGCCGAAGATCGGGATCACCACCCGGTTCGTCGATGGGACTCGGCCGGAGACCTTCGGACCGGCAATCGACGAGCACACCAAGGCCGTTTACATCGAGACGATCGGCAATCCCCGCCTCGACGTCCACGACATCGCGGCGATCGCCGACGTCGCCCATGCCCACGGCGTGCCGCTCCTGGTCGACAACACGTTCGCGCCGCTGCTGACCCAGCCGATTGCCCACGGCGCGGACATCGTCATCCACTCGGCGACCAAGTGGATCGGCGGTCACGGCACTGCGATCGGTGGCGTCGTGATCGACGGCGGAACATTCGACTGGGCCGCCTCGGCGCGGTTCAAGGAAGACTTCGTGGATCCCGATCCGAGCTATCACGGGATCAGCTACACGAGTGCCTTCGGTCCCCTCGCATTCATCCTGAAGCTCCGCGTCCAGGGCCTGCGCGATATTGGCGCGGCGCTCAGCCCATTCAACTCGTGGCTCTTCCTGCAGGGCCTCGAGACGCTGCCCGTCCGGATCCAGCGCCACAGCGAGAATGCGATCACGGTGGCCCGCTGGCTGGAACGCCATCCGTCGGTCACCTGGGTGAGCTATCCCGGGCTGCCGTCACACGCGGCCCACAAGAATGCCGTCAAGTACCTCAAAGGCGGCTTCGGCGGGATCGTCACGTTCGGCGTGAAGGGCGGCGTCGAGGCCGGCCAGAAGCTGATCGACGCGGTCAACCTCTTCAGCCTGCTGGCCAACGTCGGCGACGCCAAGTCGCTGATCATCCATCCGGCTTCGACGACCCACTCGCAGCTGAGCGTCGAAGACCAGTTCGCAACGGGCGTGACCGACGACCTGGTCCGGCTGTCTGTCGGCCTCGAGAACGTCGACGACCTGATCGCCGACCTCGACCAGGCCCTGGCGGCAGCCACCGGCAGCAGGATCACCACCGGCGCGGCGGAGCTCGCGGGCGCCAGCGCGTGAGCCCCAACCGGGGGGCGGGGCCACGCAGCAGCCTGCGTCCCGCCCTCGGAACGGGTCGGATCGAGACAGTCTCGACCGGCCCGTTCGAGCTCGAATCGGGCGTTCGCCTGGCCGACCTGGCCGTGGCCTTCCGCCATGACGGGCTGCCTCCGGGCGAGGGCCCGCAGGTCCTG
>JBEPUS010000111.1:0-8306 GCA_041691435.1 Chloroflexota bacterium | reverse complement strand
GCCCGGGGCGGTGTTGCCCGGCGGCGGGCGCCCCCGGGGGGTGGGCTGGGGCGCCGGGGGGGCGCGGCCCGGGCCGGCGGCCGGCGGGCGACCGCGGCCCGGGCGCGGATCGCGATGCACCTCGCGGGGCGTCTCCGCGCCGGTCGCACTGCGCGCGGCCGTGACCAGGGGATGCGCCTCGAACAAGGTCTCGCGCGGCGAGCCGCCGCCCATCGACAGGTCGCGACCGGCGCGCAGGGCGCCACTCACGAGGGCTGCCGTCACGCCCAGGATGGCGACGGTGAGCGCTCCGATCAGTGTTTGCTCGAGCGGACCGGGCGTCCCGGCGAGGCCACCACGGATGAGCTCCGCGGCCATCATCAGCAGGGTCAGCCCCAGGCCCACCCGGACGACATCTCGCCCGAGGAGGAGCGGCCCGAGGGCGATGGCCAGCAGCCCCAGTCCGGCGGCCGTGGCCACCGCCGGCCCATTCGCCGGCGAGCCGACACCCGATGTGAGGCTGCCGATGACGAACGCTGCGGCGGCGGCGAGGCCCGGCGCGACGGGACCGATGCTCGATCCGCGGAGGCGCCCGGCCGACCCTGGTTGGGCCAGCAGGAGGAGCTCGGCCCCGAGCAGTCCAGCCCCCAGCCGGAGGCCCACCGCCACGATCGACGGCAGGGGATCGGCCACGATCGAGGCCAGCCCGATCGTGACCACGAGGCCGGCCAGGATCCAGCGCAGGTCGTGGGCTGAGACGGCCAGCAGGGCAGCGGCCAGCAGTGCCAGCGCCGCCCCGAGCTGGAACGGGCTCACCTCGGCGGGCTCATGGAGCCGGAGCGGGGATTCCCGAGTACGTCGGTGTCGACAGGATGCCGAAGCCGCTGAACGGCCAGTAGCGCAGCCAGGCCCGGCCGATGACCGATGCCTTCTGGATGAATCCGAAGACCCGCGAATCCTGCGAGGCCGCACGGTGATCGCCCAGCACGAAGAGCTCACCGGGGGGCACGACCCACGTGCTCTGGGCGGCCGGCGGGTCCGTGGGCTGGCCTTCGTACAGGTAGGGCTCGACCAGCGCAACGCCATTGACCCAGACCTGGCCGTCGTGGATCGCGACCGTGTCGCCGGGCTGGCCGATCACCCGCTTGATGAACGGGGTGGTCCCGCCGTCCTCGAAGCCCGGCGGCGGCGAGAAGACGATGACGTCGCCCCGGTGGTAGTCATCGAAGTGGGGGGTGAGCTTGTCCACGAGGACGTAGTCGCCGGGCTCCAGCGAGTGCTCCATCGACATCTGCTGGACCAGGTAGGGCTGGGCGACGAAGTTCTGGATGACCAGGAAGATCACCAGGGTCAGGACGAGTGTCTCGATGACCTCGAACAGACACCCGAACGGACGCTTGCTCACAAGTCCGGCAGTATAGGCGGTGCGCATTCGAGCCGCCCCGGTGACGATCGGCGCCTGGAAACGCGTCCCGGCAGGCTGCATAACCCGGCATGCCGGGCCGGTTTGACCCGGTGTCCGGCCGCTTGCTACACTCGCCCGCGGCCTGCAAGGTTTCGTTCCCGTGTGCAATGCGGAACCGGCGGCCGGTCGCCCTCCCGGAAGCACCGCCACGAGACGGTTCCTGCTCCGGGTCACGTCCCCAGGAGGAGTCGCTCAAGCGCATGGACGCATCAACTCTCAAGCTGATCATCCTGCCGGCGGGCCTGATCGCCGTGCTCTTCGCGCTCTACCTGGCCAGGGATGTCCTCCGCCGCGACACGGGCACCAAGGAGATGCAGGAAGTCGCCGGGACGATCTTCGAGGGCGCCGTTGCGTTCATTCGCCGGCAGTACTCGACGATCGGGATCTTCGCCCTCGTGGGTTCGGTGGTGATCACGGCGGTGATCACGGCCCTGGTCACGAAGCAGGTCGCCGATACCCAGTACAACGGCTTCGACCTGGGCTGGCGGACGGGGATCGCCTTCCTGGTCGGCGCGGCGTGCTCGATGGCCTCGGGGATCATCGGCATGTTCATCAGCGTCAAGGCCAACGTCCGGACGGCCGCGGCGGCCCGGCGCAGCCTGGTCGAGGCGGTCCAGGTCGCGATGCGCGGGGGAGCCGTGTCGGGCTTCCTCGTCGTGGCCCTGTCGCTGCTCGGCGTCTACCTGATGTTCGTCGCCTTCGGCGGCTTCGACCACCCTGAGGAGGCGCCGTTCCTCATCGTCGGCTACGGCTTCGGGGCCTCGTTCGTGGCCCTGTTCGCCCAGCTCGGCGGCGGGATCTACACGAAGGCGGCCGATGTCGGCTCGGACCTCGTGGGCAAGGTCGAGAAGGGCATCCCCGAGGACGACCCGCGCAACGCCGGCGTGATCGCGGACCTCGTCGGCGACAACGTGGGCGACTGCGCCGGCCGCGGGGCCGACCTGTTCGAGTCCACTGCCGCCGAGAACATCGGGGCAATGATCCTGGGCGTCGCCGTCTACACGATCGCCAAATCGGCCGGCTGGGCGCACCCCGAGGCCTGGATCTTCTTCCCGCTCGTCGTCCGGGCGTTCGGCCTGCTGTCCACCATCGTGGCCATCTTCTTCGTGCGTGGGCGCGAGGACGAGGACCCGATGAACATGCTCAACCGCGGCTACTGGGTGACCACCCTGCTGTCGGTCATCGGCCTCTTGATCACGACCAACGTGATGATGCAGACCGGTTCACAGAACTCGCCGAGCGGCCTGCCCACCTGGGTCTGGTTCTTCGGGGCCGGTGTCGTGGGCCTGGCCACCAGCGTCGCCTTTGTCTACATCACCCAGTTCTACACCGCCGGCTCGTACCGACCGGTGCGCGAGATTGCCGAGGCGTCCAAGACCGGTCCGGCGACCAACATCATCTCGGGCGTGGCGGTCGGCTTCGAGACCACCTTCGCCACGGCGATCACGATCGGCATCGCCCTCTTCGCCAGCCACTGGCTGGGCACGCAGGCCGGGCTGACCGACGCCAATGGCACGAACGTCGGGGGCATCTTCGGAACTGCCGTGGCCACGATGGGCATGCTCATGACCACCGCCTACGTCCTGGCCATGGACACCTTCGGACCAATCACCGACAACGCCGGCGGGATCGCCGAGTTCAGCCGGGCCGAGGCCGGCGCCCGGGAGATCACCGACCGCCTCGATGCCGTGGGCAACACGACCAAGGCCCTCACCAAGGGCTACGCGATCGCCTCCGCCTCGCTGGCTGCATTCCTCCTGTTCAGCGCCTATATCGACAAGGTCAACCTGATCCTGGGCCGCCAGATTGCCGCGGGCGTGCCCGGCGTGAAGCTGCTGACCTCGGTGGACCTGTCCAACGTGAACGTGTTCATCGCAGCGCTGCTCGCGGCGATGCTCGTCTATTTCTTCAGCTCGCTGGCGATCCGGGCGGTCGGCAAGACGGCCCAGGCGATCATCGTCGAGGTTCGCCGCCAGTTCCGGGAGATGCCCGGGATCATGGACTACACCCAGCGCCCGGACTACGCCCGGGTCGTTGACATCACCACCCGCGCCGCCCTGCGCGAGATGGTCCTGCCGGGCATCGTGGCAGTGAGCACGCCGATCATCGTCGGGGTCCTCCTCGGCTACGAGGCCGTGGCCGGGATGCTCATGGTGGGCACGATCTCGGGCGTGATGCTGGCGACCGTCCTGAACAACAGTGGTGGGGCCTGGGACAACGCCAAGAAGTACATCGAGTCGGGCCACCTGCTCGACGAGGCGGGGGCCGTCCTGGGCAAGAAGACCGATGCCCATGCCGCGGCCGTCGTCGGCGACACGGTTGGCGATCCGTTCAAGGACACGGCCGGCCCGTCGCTCCACGTGCTCGTCAAGCTGCTGGCCACGGTCACCCTGGTGCTCGCCCCGCTGTTCATCAGGTAGCGCCGGACCAGGCCGGCCGGATCACGATCGATTCGGCCGGCTGAGGACGCCCACGGAGCGAGAGGCCGCCAGGAGGCCCGGTGGACACAACCGTTCAGGCGCTGATCATGGGCATGGTCCAGGGGCTCACCGAGTTCCTGCCGGTGTCCAGCTCCGGCCATCTCGTGATCGTGCCCTACCTGCTGGGCTGGACGGACCCCTTCATCACGTCGCTCGCCTTCAGCGTGATGCTCCACCTGGGCACGCTCGTGGCCCTGCTCGTCTACTTTCGAGCCGATTGGCTGGCGATCATCCCGGCCGGGTTCGCGGCGCTCCGTGAGCGATCCTTCGGGGACGATCCGAACCGCAGGCTGGCCTGGCTCCTTGTGCTGGCCTCGATCCCGGCAGTGATCGCCGGGCCGATCCTCAACGATCGCCTGGAGTCGGCCGTTCGGACGGCCGAGGACGTGGCCATCGCCCTGGTGATCGGCGCGGCGATCCTGTGGCTGGCCGACCAGGTGGGCCGCAAGGTGGACGGCATCGAGCGGATCTCGTTCCGGGTGGCCTTCGTCCTGGGCCTCGCCCAGTCGATCGCCCTGGTACCCGGGATCAGCCGGGCTGGGATCACCATCTCAGCCGGCCTCTTCGCCGGGTTGACCCGCGAGGCGGCCGCCCGCTTCAGCTTCCTGATGGCGACCCCGATCATTGCCGGCGCGGGACTCTTCGAGGCACGCAACCTGCTCACCGGCCAGGCCGGCGTGGCCATCCAGGCGGGACCGTTGGCGGTGGGCATGATCGCCGCCCTCCTGGCCGGCCTCGGGGCGATTCACCTGATGCTGCGCTACGTCCGGACCCGCTCCTACCTGGTCTTCGTGATCGAGCGGGTTGCGATCGCGGCCATCGTCTTCGTCGTCTTCCTGTCGCGCTGACCGGTCGCCCCGATGGAAGTGATGAAGCAGGTCCGCCAACGCTCGATCCGCGACCTCGTGGATCAGCGCCTGATCCGTACCCAGCAGGAGCTGGCCGGAGCACTCCGTGAACGGGGTTTCCGGACTACCCAGGCCACGATCAGCCGCGATGTCGCGGAGCTTGGCCTGATCAAGGTCAGTCGCGAGGGCACCCAGGCGTATGCGCTTCCGCCGCGCCTGGTGGAGGCCGAGATCAGCGGGGAGGATCGGCTGCGCAAGCTCTTTCGGGACCTGCCGGTCGAGATCCGCGAGGCCGGCCTGCTGCTCGTGATCCGCACCCTGCCGGGCTCGGCCCACGCGATCGCCGCCGCCCTTGACCGCGCCCGCTGGCCGGAGGTTGCCGGCTCGATTGCCGGCGACGATACGCTCTTCGTCGCCTTCACCGACCGGGGTTCGCTGGGTCGAGTCAAGCGGCGGCTCCTGCGCCTGGCCGAGCCCGTCGCGCTTTGACACTCGGGGACCCGCGAAGTAGCATTCGGTCGGCTGAACTTCAGGTCCGCCTCATCGGCGGAGGCCTGGAGTTCTTCGTTTACAAGACCCCGCAGGCCATCGCGCCCAGATCCCGATGGGGGCCCAGCACACCGTGAACAACAAGCCCACCTACCTTTCCCAGGGGGGACTCGAGAAGCTCCGCGGCGAGCTCGAGGAGATGGTCCAGGTTCGGCGCGCCGAAGTCGCCGGGCGGATCCACGACGCCAAGGAGCACGGCGATCTCTCCGAGAACGCGGAGTACGAGGACGCCAAGAACGAGCAGGCGTTCGTCGAAGGCCGGATCCAGACGCTCGAGGCGCTGATCAAGAACGCCACGATCATCGATGAGCACCACTCCACGGAGCACGTCCAGATCGGCTCGACGGTCATGGTCGTGAGTGGCGACGGAACCGAGTCGTTCACGATCGTCGGGTCTGCCGAAGCCGCCCCGCGCGAGGGCCGGATCTCGAACGAGTCGCCGGTCGGCCGCGTCCTGCTGGGCAAGAGGAAGGGCGACAAGGTCGTGGTCAAGGTTCCGGCCGGGGACTTCACTTACACGATCACCAAGATCAGCTGACGATCAGCTGGCGATCAGCTGACCTCGGCCCACCCAAGGGAGCTCGGGCCATGGATTGGGCGGACGAGCTGGCTAGCTCGGTCGACGGGCCGCAGGTGGTCAACGACAGCAAGACCCCTTCGGGCACGGTCCACGTGGGCAGCCTGCGTGGCCCGGTGATTCTCGACGTCATCGCCCGAGCGCTGCGTGCGCGCGGCACGCCGACGAATCTGCTGTACGGCATCGACGACCTCGATCCGATGGACGCCCAGGCGCTCCTGACGCCGGACGCAGTCGAGCAGGAGATGGGCCGGCCGCTGGCCCACGTGCCCGACCAGGCGGGCGACTGCCATGCCTCCTACGCCCGGCACCATGCCCAGACCTTCATCGACACGTTTGCCGGCCTGGGGATCGAGCCGGATCGCTATTACTGGATGAGCGAGCTCTATGCAGCAGGCACCGTGGATCCGTTCATCCGGACCGCCCTTGACCGCGCCGAGACCGTCCGGGCGATCTACGCGCGAGTGGCCCATGTCCAGCACGCCCCGGATTGGCATCCGATCCAGGTCGTGTGCGAGCAGTGCGGCAGGATCGGAACGACCATCGTCACGAAGTGGGATGGACAGCGGATCTTCTACGAGTGCCGGCCCGACCTCGTCGCGTGGGCCCACGGTTGCGGGCATGCCGGCTGGGTCGAGCCATTCGGCGGCCGGGCCAAGCTCGGCTGGAACCTCGAGTGGGCTGCGCAGTGGAGCATCTTCGGGGTGACGATCGAGCCCTGCGGCAAGGACCTCTCGACGGCCGGTGGCTCGCGCGACCGGGCGGACGCGATCGCCCGTGAGGTCTTCGAGCGCGAGCCGCCGCTCAACGTGCCCTACGAGTTCCTGAACATCGGCGGACGCAAGATGTCGACATCCAAGGGCCTGGGCGTCGCCGCCCACGAGATCGCCGAGGTCGTCCCGCCCGAGCAGCTCCGCCTGCTCTTCCTGCGACCACGACCGCAGACGGCGATTGACTTCGATCCGATCGGGACCGACGCCATTCCGCGCCTCTTCGACGAGTTCGACCGCCTGGCCGATGCCACCGCCGGACGGCCGGTGCGCGGTGAGCTGCCCGCCGGTCACGAGAGCGTCTTCCGGTACTCCCTGCTCGATCCGGGGGCCGACGTCCGCGTGGTGGCCGCCGCCTTTCGTCCGGCGTTCGGCCACCTGGCCCTGCTCCGGCAGATCCCGGGCGTCGACGTCGAAGCCCGGTTCGAGGCCGAGAAGGGCGCCCCGTTGAGCACGTTCGAGCGGGCGACGCTCACCGCGCGGACGAGGGCGGCCGACGCCTGGCTCGAGCGGTTTGCGCCCGACAAGGCCCGGATCGCCGTCCGCCGCGACGGATTGCCCGAGGAGGCCGCCGAGCTCGAGCCGGATCAGCGCAGCTGGCTGGCCCGCCTGGCCGCGCCCACGTTGCCCGGCGACCCGCTCGCTCCGGTCACCGGTGACGCCTGGCAGGCCCGGATCTTCGCCACGGCCAGCGACGCCGGGCTGCCTCCTGGTCGCGCCTTCAGCGCCATCTACCTGGCGTTCCTTGGGCGGACCAACGGCCCCCGCGCCGGCTGGCTGCTGGCCAGCCTTGAACCCGAATTCGTCGTGGATCGGTTGCGTGCAGCCGCCGCCGGATCGGCCGTGGAGGAGCGGGCGTGAGCGTGGGCCTGCAGCGCCTGCGCGACGATGCCCCGGCGATCCGCCAGGGCGCGATCGACAAGGGCGAGGATCCGTCGATCGTCGACGCCGCCCTGGCGGCCGACGTTCGTCGCCGGGAGCTCCTTGCGGAGGGGGACCGGCTCAAGGCCGAACGGAACACGGCGTCGAAAGCGATCGGTGCGGCGATCCGGGCGGGTTCTGACCCGAATGCGCCGGAGACGGCAGCCCTCAAGGCTCGGTCCACCGGGGCGGGGGAGCGGATCGGTGCGATCGACCTGGAGCTGGCCACGGTCGAGGCCACGGTCGAGGACCTCCTCCTGCGGATCCCCAACCCGGCCGACCTCGACGTCCCGGTCGGCGGTGAGGAAGCGAATGTCACCATCCGCGAGTGGGGCGAGCAGCTCCCCCGAATCCAGCCACTGAGCGGCGAGGTTGGTGCCGATGCCGCGCCCGGCGACCCGGGCTGGGAGCGCCGGCCGCATTGGGACGTGGCGGCTGCGCTGGGCATCTTTGATCTCGAACGAGGGGCGAAGATCGCCGGGTCAGGATTTCCGGTCTATCGCGGCCTTGGGGCGGCCCTCCAACGTGCATTGATCAGCTGGTTCCTCGACGTCCATACGCGTGAAAACGGGTTCACCGAGATCTGGCCGCCGGCGGTGGTCAACGCGGCCTCGGCCCGCGGAACGGGCCAGATCCCAGACAAGGAGGTCAAGAAGTAAATCGTACCCAGGGACGACCAGTAACATGTGCCAACGCCCCCCGTCCCCGTGACCAACC
>JBEPUS010000110.1:0-8324 GCA_041691435.1 Chloroflexota bacterium | reverse complement strand
CGACACCGACCTGTTCACGCCGATCCACGCCCGGATGCGCGAGCTGCTGGGCCACGACCCGGACGCGTTCGAAGCCGAGCGCTTCAGCTACCAGGTGATCGCCGACCACTCGCGAGCGATCACCTTCCTGATCGCCGACGGCGTCCTGCCCTCGAACGAGGGCCGCGGCTACGTCCTGCGCCGGATCGTCCGGCGCGCCGTTCGTCACGGCCGGCTGCTGGGCCGGACGGAGCCGTTCCTGGCTGAGACGGCCGAGGTCGTGATCGCCACGATGCGCGCTGCCTACCCCTACCTCGACGACCGGCGCGACGCGATCCTGGGGGCCATCGCCCGTGAGGAGGTCCAGTTCGCCCGGACCCTCGACGCCGGGACCATCCACCTCGAGGAAGCCCTGATCCCGCTCACGGGTGCCGAGCGGGTGGTCGGCCGGCGCCCCGAAGATCTGCCCAACGGAGCGCCCGTCCTGGCCGGCGCGACGGCCTTCCGGCTCCATGACACGTATGGCTTCCCGATCGACCTGACGATCGAGCTCGCCGCCGAATACGGCGTCGCGGTCGATCGCCCCGGATTCGAAGCGGCCCTGGCCGAGCAGCGCGACCGCAGCCGCGGCGGCCGCAAGGCCGAGCTGGCCCGCAATGCCGAGCTCGGGGCGCTCTACGAATCACTCGCCCGGCGCCTCGGCGACACCCCGTTCCTGGGCTACGAGACCACCACCACCGACGCGACGGTCGTGGCGATCATCCGCGACGGGATCGAGTACGACGCCCTCGAAGCCGTGGGCGACGCCGAGCTGCGCACGGAGCCTTCGGCCAGCGCCGAGGTCGTCCTGGACCGCACCCCGTTCTACGCCGAGGGCGGCGGCCAGGTGGGCGACCACGGGTTCCTGGAGATCGAGCTGAGCGGACAACGCATCTTCGAGGTGACCGATACGCAGCGGCCGGCCGGTGGCCTGATCGTCCAGCGCGGCCAGCTGCTCGGCCGGCTGGCGGTCGGCGACGTGGTCCGCGCGGAGGTGGATGCCGTCCGGCGGGCGCGCACGATGCGCAACCACACGGGCACCCACGTCCTCCACCGGGCGCTGCGCAACACGGTCGGCGAGGGAGCCCGGCAGGCCGGCTCGCTCGTGACCCCCGACGGCCTGCGCTTCGACTTCCCACTGGACCGCGGCCTGACCGACGACGAGCGACGGCGGATCGAGGACGAGGCTCGAAGGATCATTCGCGAGGACCGGCCGGTGACCGAGGCGCGGATGAGCATGCGCGAGGCGATCGATGCCGGCGCCGATGCCTTCTTCGACGAGAAGTACGGCGAGACCGTGCGCACGATCCGGGTCGAGGGCTACAGCCACGAGCTGTGCGGCGGGACCCATTGCCGGGCATCCGGCCAGATCGGCGGCTTCGTGATCACGAGCGAGCGGAGCATCGGCTCGGGGATGCGCCGGATCGAGGCCCTCACCGGCGACGGCGCCGATGCCTGGGTGACGAACCGGCTCGACGTCCTCCAGCGAACGGGCAGCGCAGCCGGTGCGCTGGCGATCGAGTCCCTGCCGGACCGCGTGACGGCGCTCCAGGACGAGCTCAAGGAGGCGCGCCGACGAGCGCGCGCGGGCGCCGGCCAGGCCATCCCCAAGGCGGCCGAGCTCGCCGCAGCGGCCCAGGTCGTCGCACCGGGCGTGGCCGTCGTCACATTCGGCGGCCCGTTCGAGTCGATCGAGACGATGAAGGGAGTTGCCCGGGACGTGCGCGGCCTGCTGCCCAGCGGGGTGATCGCGCTCGGGCTCGATGCTGATGAGCCCCAGATCTTCGTCACGGTCTCGCCCGATCTCGTGGCACGGGGGCTGGCGGCCGGCGCGATCGTCCAGCAGGCCGTGACCCGTCTCGATGGTCGGGGCGGAGGACGGCCGGAGATGGCCCAGGGCAAAGGCTCGCGACGGGACGGCCTGGCGGCGGCACTCGACGAGGCGCGCAACGCCGCCCGCGACGCGGCGGCGCCCGGAATTCGGGACGGTGGCGCGGCGTGACCTTCCTGCGCCGGATCTGGAATCGCGCCGACGAGCCAACCCCGGCCGCCTGCACGGCGCTCGACGTCGGCACCGAGTTCGCCAAGGCCCTCGTGTTCGAGATCGATCCGAGCGGGGTGGGTGTGGTCCGGGGCGTCGGCCGCAAGCGCCAGGGCCTCTCGCACATGCAGTCGGGAACCGTGGCCGACATCGCCGCCGTCGTCGACAACTGCTCGGTGGCCCTCCAGGAGGCCGAGGAGATGGCCGGCTTCCGGCCCACCCAGGTGGTGATCGGGATCGCCGGTGAGCTGGTCAAGGGTTTCACCACCATCCAGGACCAGGAGCGCAAGCGGCCCGACCAGCCGATCACCGAGGCCGAGCTCCAGAAGCTGATCGACACGGTCCAGCAGGCCGCCTTGCGCGAGGCCGAACGGGCCATCACCTGGGAGACGGGCCTGCCCCACGTCGATGTCCGGCTCGTCCACGCGGCGATCACCTCCGCCAGCATCGATGGCTACACCGTGACCAACCCGGTCGGCTTCAAGGGCCGCTATGTGAAGATCGGGATCTTCAACGCCTTCGCCCCGCTCGTCCATCTCGGCGCTCTCCAGAGCGTGGCCTCGCAGCTCGACCTCGAGCTCCTCCAGGTGGTGGCCGAGCCGTACGCGGTCGCCCGGGTCCTGGGCACCGAGCAGGTCCAGCAGTCCGGGGCGATCTTCATCGACATCGGCGGCGGGACCACCGACGTCGCCCTGGTCCGCCAGGGCGGGATCGAGGGGACCCGCATGTTCGCCCTCGGCGGGCGGGCGTTCACCAAGTCGCTGGCCGATCGGCTCGACCTGCCGTTCCCGCGAGCCGAGGCGCTCAAGGTCGACTTCTCGCGTGGCCTGCAGGTCGCCCGGCGCGACGAAGTGGAGCAGATCATCAACGACGACATCACGGTCTGGTCGGCCGGGGTTGAGCTGGTGATCGAGGAGCTGGCCGGCGGCGACCTGCTGCCCGGCCGGATCTACCTGTGCGGCGGTGGCTCGCGCCTGCCCTCGATCAAGGACACCCTGTCGGCCGAGCGATTCTGGAAGAACCTGCCGTTTGCCCGGCCGCCCGAGGTGGCGATCATGTCGCCCGAGATGGTCGAGACCATCCGCGACGATACGAAGCTGCTGATCGACCAGCAGGACGTCACCCCGCTCGGCCTGGCCTGGCAGGCGATCGAGCTGCAGTCGGCGGAGGACCCACTCGACGCCGCGCTCCGGCGCGTCCTGCGGGCGATGAAGGTCTAGGCTGGGAGCGATGGCCAACGTCTTCTACCTGGACGTGGACGATGAGATCACGTCCGCGGCGGCGCGGATCCGGACGTCGGAGGACCCCCGGGTTGGCCTGGTGGTCCCGGCCGGCTCCCGGATCGCGACCTCCCGGATCAACTTCCGGCTCCTGGCCCGCGAGGCCCTTGAGCGCAACCGGGCGCTGTCGATCGTCTCCTCGGACCCAGCCGCCCGGGCCCTGGCCGCATCGGCCGGGCTGCCCGTGTACGCCACGGTGGCCGAGTACGAAGCCGACCAGGGGGCGGCCCACGACGCGCCGCTCGAACCGGTGCTTGCGCCTGCTCCCACCCGCCCCGCCAAGAAGGTGCCCGGGCGGGGCAAGCCCGCTGCCGTCGCTGCGAGCGGGGCTGTTGCTGCCGCTGAGACGGCGCCGGGCCTGCGCAACCAGCCGGGCGGGCCGGGGCCGGCCGTGGATGCCCGGATCGGGGCGCGCTCCAGCGGAGCCGCCGCGCCTGCTGTTCGAGCGACGAGCCGGACGTCGCGGGCATCGGCCCGGGTCGCCGCAACGATCGTCACGGTGCTCGTGATGGCCCTGGTCCTGGGCCTGATCGGGGCCTTCCTGCTGCCGAGCGCAACGATCGTGGTCACCCCCCGGCTGGACGCTGTCGGGCCGCTGCAGCTGTCGATCCGGGCCGACCCGAATGCAACGGCGTCGGACCCGGTGGCCGGGGTGGTCCCGGCGGCGGTCCTGACGATGGACTTCACCTCCTCGGGCACGTTCAACGCGACGGGCGTCAAAGTCAGCACCACGGCGGCCAGCGGGACAGTCCGGTTCTCGAACAACGACACCGGCAACGGGGTCACGATCCAGTCGGGCTCAAAGGTCGCGACCGGCAGCGGCATCATGTTCGCGACCACTGGTGACGTGACCGTCCCGCGGGCCCAGTTCCAGCACGGCTTCCGGCCCGGCGTGGCGTCCGTTGGCGTCTCCGCCGTGACCGCCGGGACCGGCGGCAACGTCGCGGCCGGGGCGATCAACCAGGTCCCGCCGGGCTACAGCTCGGTCCTCCTCGACGTGACCAACCCGGCTGCCACGAGCGGCGGCACGAAGACCACGACCACCCAGATCCAGAAGAAGGACACCGACGCGGCCGTGGCCGGCCTGACCAAGGATCTCAGGGCGCAGTACACGGCCTGGCTGGCGGCTCCCGGCGGGCTGGCTCCGGGCAGCACCGCGTTCCCCAAGACCGGCGTCCTGGGGCCCGTCACCCCCGACAACGACCCGGCGACCCTGATCGGCGTGACCCAACCCAGCTTCGACCTGACCCTCACCGCCAGCGGTTCCGAGACGGCGGTCGACCAGTCGACGGTGTCCAGCCTGGCCGCAGCCCGCGTGGACTCGTCGGTTCCCACCCAGTTCAGCCTGGTGACCGGCAGCGAGAAGGTCACGATCGGCACGCCGCGCACCGATGGGGCGGCAGTGATCTTCCCGGTCACTGCCACCGCCAACCAGGTCCGCCAGCTCGATCCCGACACGCTTCGCCAGCAGGTCCTGGGCAAGTCGGTCGATGAGGCACGCTCGATCCTGGCGCCAGACGGCACGGTCGACATCCAGACGTGGCCGGGCTTCGTGGGCACAATTCCGGGCCTGGCCTGGCGCCTCACGCTGACCATCGACACGAGCGCGGCTCGGACGTCGCCCTCGTCCCCAGTTGCCTCGCCGCCTTTGTCCCTGCCCTCGTCGGTTCCGTCCACGCCACCATCGAACGGCCCGTCGGGCGCCCGCGCTCTGCACGGCCGGAGCAACGGATGACCCGGCTCCTCGGGATCGACCTGGGCGAACGGCGAATCGGCGTGGCCGTGGCCGACGCGGACGGCCGGGCGATGCCGCTTCGAACGCTGCGTCGCGCGCGCAGTGCTTCAGCTGACGCCGGCGTGCTCCGCCGGCTGCTCGACGAGCAGTCCGCGTCGGAGCTGGTCGTGGGGCTGCCCCTCGAGGCCGACGGCCGGGAGGGACCCCAGGTCGCAATCACCCGGGCCTGGGTCCAGGCGATCGAGTCGAGCCTCTCGGGCGTGACCATCCGATTTCGGGACGAGCGCCTGTCCAGCCACGTGGCGGAGAGTCGCGTGGCACCGATGAAACGCGGACGGTCCGGTGGTCCGCCCAGCGCCACCCAGCGCGCTGCCCATCGTGCCCGCATCGATCGCGAAGCAGCCGCGATCATCCTCCAGGACGAGCTCGACGCCCGCGCCCATCTCGATGCCGGCACCCGCCTCGGCGCACGCCTGCCGGACGAGCCATGACGCTCCGAGGCGGCGGCTCGCCGCGTGATGGTGGTCCAGCCCGCGACGCCGGGTCGTTCCGCGAGGATGGCGGATCCTCCCGGGTGCGCCAGGCCCACCGGATCGACGAGGCCGCGATCGAAGACGACCATTTCGCCCGGCCGCCGGCGCTCGATCATGATGCTGGCCGGCCTCGCAACGGATCACTCGGCCGACGCGAATCGCGCCGGGGCGGTGGTCTCGGCGGGCTGATCCGGTTCGTGCTGTTCGTGGCCGTCCTGGCCGGCATCGTGCTGGTTGCCTCGCTGACGATCCTGCGACCAGTGATCGCCCACGCCGTCGTCGACTACGCCTCGAAGAACCCGAGCGCGCTCAAGCTGCCCTTCGTCGCCGACCTAGTCCGCGAGGACCTCGGCACAGCCCTGACCAACGCCCCCAGCAGCAACCCGGCGGATATCACGTTCGAGGTCCTCGACGGGGACACCGCCCAGACGATCGCCACGCGCCTCCAGGGGGACGGCCTGCTCACGGACGCTCGCTCGCTCGTCTTCATCGCCACCGAGCAGGACCTGACGACGAGCCTCCAGGCCGGGACGTACATCCTGCGGGCCAACATGACCCCCCAGCAGATCGTGACATCGCTGCTCGTGTCCCACCAACAGGCGGTCTCGATCGCGCTCCGGCCCAGCCTGCGGATCGAGCAGATCACCGCGAAGCTGCAGACGATCCCGGGCCTGACCATGAACCTGCAGAGCTTCTACGACGAGGCCAGCCACCCGCCGGCCAGCCTCCTGGCCGACTACCCCTGGCTGACCCCGGTCCTGCCCAAGGGCGCCTCGCTGGAGGGCTTCCTGGCCGCGGCCACCTACGTCGTCTCGCCGGACATCACCGCCGACCAGTTCGTACGCGACCTCCTCGACACCTGGTACCAGCAGGTTGGGGCGGACCTCCTCAACGTGCCGGCCTCGCGCGGGCTCAGCTTCTACCAGGTCCTCACGCTGGCCTCGGTCGTCGAGCGCGAGACCGGCGACGATGACGATCGCGCGAAGATCGCCGGCGTCTACCAGAACCGGCTCAATCCGAAGCTCTTCCCGCTCAACGCGCTCCAGGCCGATCCAACCGTCCTGTTCGTCAATGACACCCTCCAGCTGGCCAAGCTGCCCTTCGACCAGTGGCAGACCTACCTGTTCTGGGGCCCGCTGGCCAAGGGCACGTCGCTACCAGCCGACCTGCCCGCCAATCTCGCCGGCTACAACACGTACGTCAGCAAGGGCCTGTTCCCCGGACCGATCTGCACGCCGTCGGTTGCGTCGATCCGGGCCGCCCTCGACCCGGACACGAAGGATCACTACCTGTATTTCGTGGCCACGAAGGACGGCTCGTCGGTCTTTGCCAAGACGTACGCCGAACACCTCCAGAATGTCGCCAAATATGGTGGTCCGTGAAAACGGTTGATCGACTGCCGGTCGCCACCGACTTCGCCGAGCCGCCGAGCGCGGTTGTGCGCGCCGCCTGGGTCGAGGCCGATCGCGCTGCCCGCCCAGCTCGCCTGGCCCGGCTGCGGGCGCGAATGGCGGCCGCCGGGGTCGATGCCTACCTGGGGCTGCGCCCGGAGCACAGTCGGTACCTGACTGGCCTCGTATTCGGCGACGGCGAGGAGAAGGTCGCCGGCTATTCGGGCTGGTTCGTCGTGGGGCCGGCTGACCTGATCGTCTTCGCCGATAGTCGCTACACCCTGCAGGTGGGCCGGGAGGCGCCCGAGGCGCGCGTCGAGCAGGTGTACGGCGACCTTCGCGAACGCTGGCCCGAGATCGCCGCCGGCCTCGGGGCGCGCTGCGTCGCTGTCGAAGCCAGCCACCTGAGCCACGCCGCCTGGACCGACCTGGCGGAGGCGGCGCCGGAGCTGGCGCTCGTGCCGGCCCACGACGTGACACCTGAGAACAAGGCCGGGCCGGGTTGGATGGAGGCCGACCGCGCCGTGAAAGAGCCCGCCGAGCTCGAGCGTGTCGCCGCCGCGTGCGCCGTGGCCGACCGGGCGCTTGCCGCCCTGCTGCCGGAGATCCGGCCGGGAGTCACCGAGGCCGAGCTGGCCTGGCGCCTCGAGGTCCTGATCCGGACCGGCGGCGCTGATGGCCTGGCGTTCGATGTTGCCTGCCTGGCCGGGCCGGAGGCCGCCCTGCCCCATGGCTCGCCCGGTGATCGTCCCGTGCGCGCCGGCCAGGTCCTGCTGTTCGACTTCGGCGCCCAGGTCGCCGGCTACCGGAGCGATATGACCCGGACCCTGTTCGTGGGCGAGCCCGTTGAGCGTGACCTGGAGATCTACGAGCTGGTCCACCGGGCGCAGTCGGCGGCGATTGATGGGATCACGGCGGCTGTGGCAGCTGGGGGCCCGCTGCCGACAGGTCCCGCGGCCGACGCCCTGGCCCGGGACGTCATTGAGGCCGCCGGCCACGGCGATCAGTTCGGCCACGGCACGGGCCATGGGATCGGCTTGGCCACCCACGAGCTGCCCAGCCTCGGCCGGCGTGCCGCTCCCTCCGAGCTGCCCAGCCCGACGGTCTTCTCGGTCGAGCCGGGCGTCTACCTGGAGGGCCAGATGGGCGTCCGGATCGAGGATCTCATCGCGGTCGACCTCGCGGCGCGGCGCGTCGGCCGGCTGACACGCTTCCCGCGCGACGTGGTCGTCGTCGGCACTTGACTCGGCCTGCCCGTCCTGGGCCCGGGCCTCGTCCTGTCTCTTATAAACATATCCGAGCACACGAGACGGACTCCTCTCTCGT
>JBEPUS010000109.1:0-8414 GCA_041691435.1 Chloroflexota bacterium | reverse complement strand
GCCCCCGGGGGCGACCGCGCGCGCGGGCGGGCCGTCGGCGGGCGCGCCCGGGCGGCGCGGGGGGGGGGCGGCCCCGCCGTGCGCGCGGCAGTGGGCCGCCCGGCTCTCGTCCGAGATCGATCAACGCGGCGACGATCCACTGTCCCTACTGCGCCTCGCTCCTCGATCCGCCACCGGCCGCGAGCCGGCGCTGCGAGCAGTGCCGCCAGCGGATCGTCGTGAAACGGGTGGACGGACGACCGGTCTACCTGACGGAGGCCGCCCTGCCCGTCTTCGAATCCGAGCGTCGCCGAGTCGCCAGCTCCGCCCGCTTCGCCCGCGAGCGCGATCGCTGGCTGGATCTCGCCGATGCCGCCGGGGGTTCCACCCAGCGCCACGACCAGCTGAGCGCGGCCCGGCTGACCGAGGCCAGTGTCGCAGCGGCCCGGGCCTTCTACATGGCGGCCGCTGACCGGGCCTTTCGGGCCGCCCGGCGGGACAGGAAATGGGACCTGGCAGCGCGGATCCGGCGCGAGCAGGCGCTGACGCTGTATCGGGCGGAAGGCTCCCCACGGCCGCCGTCGCCCGAAGTCATCGCCCTCTTTCGGGATGGCGTTGCGTCCGAGCTGCGCGGGATCGCCGACATCAGCCGGGACGCGGAACTCGTCGCGGCCGGCTGCTGCGACGCCTGTCGCTCCGATGACAAGGTGGTGATCAAGATCACGTCCGAGCTGCGCCAGCCCAGGCTGCCCCACGGTGAGTGCCCGAAGGGCCTGTGCCGCTGCCACTGGGATCTCGCCGCTCGCGATCGAACCACGATGCAGCGCTATCTGCGGCGCCGGCCGGCCGTGGCATCGCCGCCCGCCCCCAAGGCCCTCGCCCCCGTCGGCTGACCGGGCAGCGCCTGAGCGCGGAGTACCCTGAAGGCTGGGGCTGCAAGGTCCGCGAACCCCGTCCCGGCGATCGCCGCCGGCCCGAGCCGGGCACTCCCGTCGTCCCTGAACCGAGGAGGCCGAGATCGGATTCTTTCGGAGGCTCCGGGGCCAGGCCACGGCCAGGCCCGGCCTCGCGGCGCTGCCCGATCGACGGACGTCCGGTCTGGAGGCGCCCGTCGATCCTGCCCCGGCACCGGCCGCCCCCATTGCCTGCCCGAACTGCGGCACGATCCTCGATCGGCCGCCCGGCAGCAGCCGTCTCTGTCCACGCTGTCGGCGCAAGATCGTCGTCCGCCACCTGGACGGCCGGGCGATCTACCTGACCGAGGCGGCCGTCCAGGTCTTCGAGTCCGAGCGACGACGCGAGGCCAGCGAGCGGACCTGGGAACGCGAGCGCCGCGACTGGCTCCAGTTGGCCCGGCTCGTCGCTGCGCCCGCCGATCGGCGCCAGCGAGTCGCCGCAGCACCGCTCGGCCCGGCCACCGTGCAGGCGGCCCGCAGCCTCTACCTGGCAGCCGCGGACCGTGGCGTCCGGGTGGCCCGCCGCGAGAAGCGCTGGGAAGACGTCGCCCGGATTCGGCAACGCCAGGCGGCGGCCCTGTACGAGGAAGCCGGCGGCAGCCCGCCCGTTCCCGATGAGATCCTGGCACTCTACCGCGAAGGGATTGCGGCCACCCTGCGCGGCCTCGCGGCCCGCACCCGGGAGGTTGAGCTGGTCGGTGCGTCGTGCTGCCCAGCCTGCCGTGCCGACAACGAGCAGATCTTCCGGGTGGCCGATGAGCTGCGCCAGCCGCGCCTGCCCCACCCGGGTTGTCCCCGCGGCCTGTGTGCCTGTGACTGGTGGCCAACTGTCCGCCAGGCGGCCCCGAATCGCCGCCGCCGCCGGACGCCGCCAGACGATGCCCATGCCCGCTGACGGCGGTCCGCAGCTGGTTGACGCGGTCGAGGCGGCCCGGCTAGACTCCCCGGCACAGCACGAATAACGGGCGATGATCGGGACGAGTACCCGTCGGTAGCCGGCACAGAGACCCGGTGGTTGGTGGAAACCGGGGCGGCAGCGACGAGGAATGGACCCGGGAGCCTCCGGACCGAACGCCGAGGAGGGCCTCGGCCAGTAGGCTCCGGCGCAGAGCGCCAGCGATAGCGGGCAGCGCCGATCAGGGCATTCGGGAATGATCCGGATCCTGCGTCGGTCAGAGTGCGGCAGATTGCCGAATGCGGGTGGTACCGCGGAAGGTTCGACCTTTCGTCCCTGGACGAAGGGTCGTATTGATTCCCGGCCCACCGCCGGGATCGTCCGAGGAGCCGCAGCAACGATGAGCATCACCGATCCGCTCAGCCTGACCGAGGCAAAGCGCCTCGCCGGCAGCGCCGATACGGTCCTCCTGCGGGCGACGCGCGATGCCGACCTGGAAACGCCCATCGGGGCCTTCCTGCGCCTCGATGACGGCGGCCCGGCCTATCTCCTGGAGTCGGTTGAAGGCGGCGAGCGACTCGGCCGTTACAGCTTCCTGGGCGTCGGACCTCGGCGCCTGCTTGAGGTTCGGGGCAGGCGGGCGACGATCCAGGACCGCCCTCTCAGCATCGACCGGTTCGACGCTGGCTTGCCCATCCAGCAGCTCGACTCGCTCGACCCGCTCAGCACCCTGCGCCAGTTCATCCCACGCCGGCGAGTCCTGCCCACCGAGGGCATGCCCCGGTTCACCGGGGGCGCGGTCGGCGCACTTGCCTACGACGCCGTCAGTGCCTTCGAGCCGAGCGTGCCCCAGCCCGTCGCCGACCCGATCGGGGTGCCCACGGCGGCATTCATCGAGTCCGACCTGGTCATCGTCTTCGACCACCTCACCCACACGATCAGCGCGATCGCCTCGCTCCATACGGAGGTAGCCGATCTCGACGGCCGCTATCGGATCGCCGAGCGGGCGATCTTCGAGGCCCTCGATCGGACCTCGCGGCCATCGGCCGGGGAGATTGCCGGGGCCGCCGCCCCGGGGCGGATGGGCGCGATCGGGGCGGCGCCCGGCGGCGCGACGACGTACGAGGCGAGCGCGACCAGCCTCGGCCGGGACCAGTACATCCACGCGGTCGAGATGGCCAAGGAGTCGATCGCCGCCGGCGAGGCGATCCAGGTGGTCCTCGCCCGGCGCCAGTCGTTCGAGCTGCCAAGCACCCCTGCCGGCCGGCCGGTCGACGGGATCGGGCTGTACCGCGCGCTCCGGCGGGTCAATCCGAGCCCGTACCTGTTCTTCGTCCGGACGCCCGCGTTCGAGGTCGTCGGAGCGAGCCCGGAGCTGCTCCTGCAGGTCGAGGGCGACCGCCTCACGACCCATCCGATCGCCGGCACCCGGCCGCGCGGAGCCAGCCCGGCCGAGGACGAGCTGCGCAGCGAGGAGCTGCAGCGCGACCCGAAGGAGAAGGCCGAGCACGTCATGCTCGTGGACCTGGGCCGCAACGACCTGGGCCGAGTCGCCCGCGCGGGCACCGTCCGGGTCACGAAGTACATGGAGGTCGAGCGCTACAGCCACGTCCTGCATCTTGTCAGCCACGTCGAAGCCCGCCTGAAGCCCGATCTCGACGCGCTCGACGCCCTGCGCGCGGTCTTCCCGGCCGGAACCCTGTCGGGCGCCCCGAAGGTCCGGGCGATGCAGCTGATCGCGGCCGCCGAGAACGAACGCCGCGGCCTCTACGGCGGTGCCACCGGCTACCTTGGCTACGACGGCAACCTCGACACGGCGATCACGATCCGGAGCGCCGTCCTGCGCAACGGCGTCGCCCACGTCCACACCGGGGCGGGGATCGTTGCCGGCTCCATCCCCGAACGCGAGTTCGAAGAGACCGAGCACAAGGCCGCCGCCCTGCGCCGGGCAATCGAGCTGGCCGCCGGTCAGGGCCCGGGCCAGCCGGCAGCTCCGGCCGACGCTGTCTCGCCGGCACCGGGAGAGCCAGAATGATCCTGGTCATCGACAACTACGACTCGTTCACCTTCAACCTCGTGCAGGCCCTCGAGGCGGGCGGTGCCGCTGTCCGGGTGATCCGCAACGACGCGATTGATCGAGCGGGGATCGAGGCGCTGGCGAGCGACCCGTCCGCCGAGCTGCGCGGCATTGTCATCTCGCCGGGCCCGGGCGATCCCTCGGCCGCCGGCGTCTCGGTGGAGGCCATCCGGGTCGCGGCGGGACATGCGCTGCCGCTCCTGGGGGTCTGCCTGGGGATGCAGTCGATGGCCGTCGCGTACGGCGGCACGATCGTCCGGGCGCCGACCCTTGTCCACGGCGAGGCGTCCGAGGTGAGCCACGACGGGGCAGGCCTGCTGGCCGGGCTGCCGCCGTCCTTCATGGCCGCGCGCTATCACTCCCTGGCGGTGGATCCCGCGACCATCCCGGCCGAGCTCCGGGTGACCGCGATGTGCGAGGAAGACGGGGTGGTCATGGGCCTGCGCCACGCCAGCTTGCCACTCGAGGGCGTCCAGTTCCATCCCGAATCGGTGCTGACGCCGGAAGGACCGCACCTGCTCGCCAACTTCCTGCGCCTCGCCGGCGAGGGCGACGCAGGCCGGCTCGATGCGCTCAGCGGCAGCTTCGCAACCAGCGGGCTGACGGAGCCGACCGGAGCGGGCCGGTGAGCGACCTCGTCCGGGCGGCCCTCGCCGCGGTGGTCGACGGGCGGACGCTGACGATCGACGAGGCCAGCGCCGCGATGGGTTCGGTGATGGACGGCGAGGCGACATCGGCCCAGCTCGCGGCGCTGCTCGTGGCCCTCAGGATGCGTGGCGAGACCACGGCCGAGCTGGCGGGCTTCGCCCAGGCCATGCGCGCCCGGGTGCTCCGGGTGATCGCGCCGCCGGGCGCGATCGATGTCGTCGGGACGGGTGGCGATCGCAGCGGCACGTTCAACATCTCGACCACGGCGGCCCTCGTGGTTGCCGCGGCCGGCGTTCCTGTCGCCAAGCACGGCAATCGGGCGATCACGTCCCGGTCGGGCTCGGCAGATGTGCTCGAGGCGCTCGGCGTGCGCACCGACCATGACCACGTGTCGGCCGCCGAAGCCCTGCAGACGGCCGGCTTCGCGTTCCTGTTCGCTCCGGCCTTCAGCCCGGCCATGAAGTTCGCCGGGCCCACCCGCCGCGAGATCGGCGTGCGAACCGCCTTCAACCTCCTCGGCCCGCTGACGAATCCCGCCGGGGTCGCCCGGCTGGTCGTGGGCGTCGGCGACGCGAGTGCCGCACCGCGGATCGCCGACGTCCTCCGGCTGCTCGGCCAGGAACGGGCGATCGTCGTCCATGGCGCCGGCGTCGACGAGCTGCCCCTGGATGGGACGGGCATGATCCACGACGCGAGCCCGGCGGGCGTGGTCGCCTCGGCGGTCGACGCGGCGGAGCTCGACCACCTTGGCCTGGGCCGGGTCGAAACGGCCGACCTCGCAGGTGGCACGCCGGAGGAGAACGCGACGCTGGTTGAAGGCGTGCTGGCCGGAGCGCCCGGCCCGCGCCGAGACGTGGTCCTGCTCAACGCGGCGGCCGGGTTCGTGGCGGCCGGCCGGGCGGTGGGCCTCGCCGAGGGCGTCCAGCTGGCGGTCGCTACGCTCGATTCGGGCGCCCCCATCGCGCTTCTCGCCCAGCTTCGCGCCCAGAAGCAGGCGGCCGATGCGGCGCCGCACTCGACCGGTGCGCCGGCATGAGCGCCTCCACCCGCGTCGCGGCCAACGTTGTCGAGGAGATCGCCGCCCGGCGGGCCGCCGATCTCGCCCGCGAGCTCGGCGGCGTGAGCCTGGCCAGCCTCGAACGAGCCGCCCGGGATGCCCCGCCCCCGCGTGACGTGGTGCTACGCCTGGCCAGGCCCGGCCTGGCCCTCATCGCCGAGGTGAAGCGAGCCTCGCCGTCGGCCGGCCAGATCGTGACGCGCTCAGACGACCCCGTGGCCCGCGCCCGTGCCTATGCGGCGGGGGGCGCTGCCGCGATCTCCGTCCTGTGCGAGCCGCACTGGTTCGGCGGCTCGGTCGCCGACCTGCGCGCCGTGCGCGCCGCGGTCAGCCTCCCGGTCCTCGCCAAGGAGTTCGTGGTCGATCCGCGCCAGCTGCCCATCCTGCGCCGAGCCGGGGCGGACGCGGTCCTGCTCCTTGCCGGCCTCCATCCCGCGGGGCGTCTTGGGCGCCTCGTCGACGCCGCCCTGGCCCTCGGCCTCGAGCCACTCGTCGAGGCGCACGACGAACGGGAGCTGGACCGGGCGCTCGCCACCGGCACGCGCCTGGTGGGGCTCAACAATCGCGACCTGCGCAGCCTGGCAGTCGATCCCGAGCGTGCGGTCCGGCTCCGGGAGCGAGTGCCCGGCGATCGCCTGGTGATCGCGGAGTCGGGCGTTCGCGAGCCCGCGACGGTCGCCGGCTGGCGGGCCCTGGGCTTCGACGCGGCCCTCGTCGGGGAAGCCCTGATGCGGGCGGCAGATCCAGCCGCGGCTGCGGCACGGTTTGCGGCTGCCGGCGTGCTGCCCGAGGATCCGGCGGCGGCCGACCGCGCGCCGTTCGTCAAGATCTGCGGGGTCACCGACGCGGCCGGGATCCTGGCGGCGCTGGCGGCGGGCGCGGACGCGATCGGCCTGAACCTGGTGCCTGGAACGCCCCGCTGCCTCGAGCTCCGTGAGGCGGCCGGCCTCGCCCAGCTGGCCCGGTCGGGCGCGTCGCGGGCCGGTGGGCCCCGGATCGTCGCCATCACCGCCGATGCCGGTCCCGAGCGCCTCGGCGAGATCATCGCGGGCCTCGATCCGGACGTCGTGCAGCTCTCCGGTGACGAGCCTCCCGACCTGGTTGGACGGCTTGGCCGGCCGGCCTGGAAGGGCCTGCGCCTGCCGGCCGAGCTGGCCGGTGACGTGGAGATCGCAGCGGCGGGTCTCGTGGCCCGGGGCCACGCGTACCTCGATGCCGGCGCGGAGCGGATCCTGCTCGACACCGCCGGCGGGCAGCATCCCGGTGGTACCGGAACACGTTCGTCGGCCGGGCTGGCGGCCGCGGTCGCGCGCGTCCTGCCGGTGGTCCTCGCCGGCGGGCTGACCCCGGCCAACGTCGGTGAAGCCGTCCTCGCCATCCCGGCGATCGGCGTGGACGTTGCCTCCGGGGTCGAGGCAGCCCATCCGGCCGGCGTGCGCCCGGTCAAGGATCCACTGCGAGTGGCGCTCTTCGTGAAGCGCGCCCGCGCGGCGCGCTGGGACCAGCCCAACGTGGCGGCCCGGCCGACGCCGGTCTTCGCCGGCCTCCTCGAGGCTGACGACCAGGGGCGCTGGGGCTGCAACCGCGAGTTCGGCGGCCGCTACGTGCCCGAGACGTTGATCGCTGCCCTCGAGGCCCTCGAGCGAGCCTACTTCGACCTGCGCCGCGACCCACGCTTCTGGGCCGAGTTCCGGTCCTTGCTGGCGACCTACTCGGGCCGGCCCACACCGCTCTACCGGGCCGATCGCCTGGCGGCCGACGCGCTTGCCACGGCCGAACGACTGGCGGGTCGAGCTGGCTCGATCCCGACGCCGGCCAGCCTGCGGATCTATCTCAAGCGCGAGGACCTGGCCCACACGGGTGCCCACAAGATCAACAACGCCCTCGGCCAGGCCCTGTTGACGCGGCGCCTCGGCAAGTCCCGGGTGATCGCCGAGACCGGCGCCGGCCAGCACGGTGTTGCGACCGCGACGGCCTGCGCGCTGCTGGACCTGCCCTGCGTGGTGTTCATGGGCGCCGAGGACATCCAGCGCCAGCAGCCCAACGTCCTCCGGATGCGGGCGCTCGGCGCAGAGGTCCGGCCCGTGACGTCCGGCTCGGCGACGCTCAAGGACGCCGTCAACGAGGCGATGCGCGACTGGGTGACGAACGTCGAGACCACCCACTACGTCCTGGGCTCGGCGATGGGCCCGCATCCCTATCCCACGATCGTCCGGGACCTCCAGCGGATCCTGGGCGACGAGGCGGCCGTCCAGCTTGACGCCGTGGAGGGCCGCCTGCCCGACCTGGTCCTCGCCTGTGTGGGTGGCGGCTCGAATGCGATCGGCCTGCTCGACCGGTTCATCGGCGAGCCCGCCGTCCGGCTGGCCGTTGCCGAAGCGGCCGGCGATGGGATCACCACCGGCCGTCACGCCGCGGCGCTGGCCGGCGGGACGCCGGGCATTCTCCACGGCTCGCGCTCGCTGATGCTGCAGGACGCCGACGGCCAGGTGGTCGAGGCGCATTCGATCTCGGCGGGCCTGGACTATCCGGGTGTCGGTCCGCAGATCGCGGCACTGGCCGCAGCCGGCCGGCTCGAGCTCGCCGCGGCAACCGACGCCGAGGCGCTCGTGGCGCTGCGCACCGTCGCCCGCCTCGAGGGCATCCTGCCGGCGCTCGAGACCGCCCACGCGTTTGCTGTCCTGCCCCGCCTGATATCAGGCGTCGAGGGCTCGGGCGTGGCCTACCCGGACGAGCTGGTGGTGCTCGTCGGCCTCTCCGGCCGGGGCGACAAGGACCTGGCGGCCCTCGCGCCCGGGGCTG
>JBEPUS010000108.1:0-8414 GCA_041691435.1 Chloroflexota bacterium | reverse complement strand
CAGGTCGATGTATGTCGTGTAGAGCAGATTCGACTCTGCCGGAAGCGCTTCGAAGGCGTCGAAGGCGACCCGGCGGTCGGCGTCAAGCCATGGCTCCCCGCCGTGGAGCGGGTCGAGATCGTCGATGTCGGAACGCTGGACCGCGAGGGAAAAGTCCGTGGGGCCCCGGCGCGCGGGACGTGGTCGTCCGGAGGCGACCGTCATCCGAGGGACCCCTCCATCTCCAGTTTGACCAGGCGGTTGAACTCGATGGCGTATTCCATCGGCAGTTCCTTCGTGAAGACCTCCAGGAAGCCCTGGACGATCAGGTTCGTCGCTTCGTTCTCGGTCAGCCCGCGGCTCATGAGGTAGAAGACCTGCTCGGCGCTGACCTTGCCGACCGTCGCCTCGTGGGTCATCGACGTGTCGTCTTCCTGGATGTCGATGTACGGATACGTGTCGCTCCGGCTGATGTCGTCGAGCATCAACGCGTCGCAACGGACGCTGGCGACGACGTTGGTCGCGCCAGGCGACACCTTGAGGTGGCCGCGGTACGTTGCCCGCCCGCCGTCCTTGGAGACGGACTTCGAAACGATCCGCGAGCGCGTATTCGGGGCCAGGTGGACGGCCTTGGCGCCCGTGTCCTGGTGCTGGCCCTTGCCGGCCACGGCGACGCTGATGATGTCGGCCGTCGCGCCCTCGCCGCGCAGGTAGATCGCCGGGTACTTCATCGTCAGGCGGCTGCCGGTGTTCGCATCGATCCACTCGACCGTCGAGTTCGTGTGGGCGTGGGCGCGCTTCGTCACCAGGTTATAGACATCGTTGGACCAGTTCTGGATCGTCGTGTAGCGGACCTTCGAGCCGGGCAGGGCGATCACCTCGACCACGGCTGCGTGGAGCGAGTCCGTGGCGTAGATCGGGGCGGTGCAGCCCTCGATGTAGTGCACCTTGGCGCCTTCGTCGACGATGATCAGGGTCCGCTCGAACTGGCCGGTGTTCTCGCCGTTGATCCGGAAGTAGGCCTGCAGGGGCAGGGGCACTTCGACGCCCTTGGGGACGTACACGAATGAGCCGCCCGACCAGACGGCGCTGTTGAGAGCGGCGAACTTGTTGTCCTCGGGCGGGACGACGGTCGCGAAGTACTTGCGGAAGAGCTCGGGGTATTCCTTGAGCGCCTGGTCGGTGCCCATGAACACGACGCCGATCTTGCTCAGCTCCTCGCGAACCGAGTGGTACACGACCTCGCTGTCGTACTGCGCACCGACGCCGGCCAGGAACTTGCGCTCGGCCTCAGGGATCCCGAGCTTCTCGAAGGTCGCCTTGATCTTCTCGGGAACGTCGTCCCACGACTTCTCTTCGCCGGCCGACGGCTTGCGGTAGTAGACGATCTTGTCGAGGTCGATGTCGAGCAGGTTGCCGCCCCAGGTGGGCATCGGCCGGGTGAGGAAATGCTCGTAGGCCCGCAGCCGGAACTGGAGCATCCACTCGGGCTCGTCCTTGATCTGGCTGATCTCCTCGACCGTCTCGCGGCTGAGGCCGCGCTTCGTCTGGGCGAGGTAGTCGATGTCGTCGTGGAAGGCGTATTCGTCGCGGCGGTCGCTGACGATCTCGCGGGTGGTCGTCATCGCTACTCCAGGCAGATCGTGCCGGTACGGCTGGGGCAAGGGCTAATCCCGACCCATATTATCGGAATTCCACGCCCGAGCGTCAACGCGACCTTTTTCGAGCGTGCCCGCCAGGCGTCACGGGGCCGCGGCGGGTCAGGGGCGGCTCCGGGGCTGGGGCGCGGCGTTCGTGCGTGTCGGCCGGGGCCCCGATTCGCTGCGGCGGTGCGTGCCGGCTGGGGCCCGATTCCGAGCCTGGGGCGGCCGGGGGGCCGATTCGCTGCGGCGGAGCGTGCCGGCTGGGCCTGGTTCCGAGCCTTAAGCCAGTCCACGCTCGCTGCATGGTCGCTGTGAGCGTAAGGCCGGCGATTAAGGCGTGTCCCGACTCCGGCCCAGGCTCGATTCGAGTGTGGCCGACCCCGCCGCGTGCTCAGCCGACCCGCCAGGGAGGGCTTACGCCCTGACGTTGTGCTCACAGCGACCATGCAGCGAGCGCGAGCGGCCGTAAGCCCGGCTGCAGCAGCAAGTCTTGTCGAGGACTCGAGCTAGTAGGTGCAACCACCCGTGCAGGTCTGGGAGGCGTCCAGGACTACGGTCGTGGTGCTGCTGCCCGTCGTGAACCTGACGATCACCGCAAAGTATTCACCCTTGCTGTCCTCCGCGATCGCCTGGCCGATGTCCTCCCACGCCGGCCACGTCCAGTGGAGCGTCCTGTCTGACGCATGCCCGTGGGTGATCAGCACGATGTCCCTGGCGGCGATGTCGGTGGTTGGCGTCACGCACGGCTTGCCGTTCGACTTCGGATTGCCGTAGCACATGGTCACGCCTTCCACGCGCACCACCGTGTCGGCGGAGGTGGGCGTGTTCCAGGTCAGGGTCACCTGATAGGACGGCTGGAACGTCGCCGTCCACTGGCCTACCTGGAGCATCTCGGCCCTCAGGCCGGTCACCGGATCCGTTGCGCCGAACCCAAAGGGAACCAGCGGAGGGTCGGTCGGGGCCGCACTGGGCTCCTCGGAAGGTTCCACCGAAGGAGCGATGGACGGGCTCTCGGACGGAGCCACGGACGGAGACAAGGACGGGATCGGGCTCACGGTCGTGGACTCGGGCGTTGGGCTCGGCGCGAACGAGCTCTGGGCGATGAACGTGGACTCCGGCGGGGCGGACGCTGACGGGCCTGCGCTCGAGCTTGAGCCCATACATCCGGCGAGGAGAATGGCCGCGGAAGCTGCGAGCGTGGCGATCCGTCGCCGCCGCAATGGTTGGATCGAATGCTCTGTCATTGCCATCCTCGCGTGTCCCACCTGCGCGCTTGAGGTGAGCCTACTCAGGAAGACGACGTGGGTCGAGGCCCGGCTGTGATGCAGCGCTTCAAGTGGCTCGAATGTCAGTCAGACGCGGATCTGGACCTCGGCCTCGATCTCGACGGGGCTATTCATGACAGGTTTCGTCATGATCACGGGGTACGATCTGGGTACAGATGAAGCGGTCGGAAATGATCGCCCTCGATGAGGAGAGTCGCGATGTTGAACCTCGAGCTTGCCCGAATCGTGATCCAGGAACGGCGCCGAACGACCGAAGCGAACCTCCGCCAGGCCCGCTTCCAGCTGGACCTCGCAGATCGCCAGGCATCGGTGCACGAAGCGGCCGCGACGGCCACTGGCCCGGCCAAGGACCTCTGCGCCGACGCAGGCCAGCGAGCCAAGCCGGCCCTCGGCTGAGGGCGATCAGCCCGTGGCGTAGCGCTCGGCTACGTCACGGGCCAGGGCGGCGATCTCGGCGCGCAGCCCGAGCGGCTCAAGGATCTCAAGATCCGGGCCCATCGTGAGCAGGCGACCGGCGATCTCGTCCGGCCAATCCAGCTCCAGGCCCAGGCGCAGCCACCCGCCGGCGTCGCCGCCTGGCAGGCGCTCGGCGCTCTCCAGGACCCGCGTTCCAACCACGTCGCGAAGCCAGTCCAGGCGGTCTGCTCGTACCCGGACCGTCACCTTCGTGCGCGGCCTCTCCCGCTCGTACGCCGCGGTTGACTCCGCCCAGTAGCCGGCCAGGTCGAAGCTCGCGGGCCTTTCGAAGCGTTCGCCGGTCGGCTCCGCCCGGCTCATCCGTGAGACGCGGTACGTGCGCACCTGGCCCTCCGCCAGGGCGACGACGTACCACACGCCGGCCTTGAGGACGAGGCCCAGCGGTTCGAGCAGGCGGGTCACGACCCGGTCGCGGTGATAGTCGACGCTGATCCGCTGGCACTCCCAGACCGCCTCCGACATCGCAGCCAGCTGGGGAACGGGCTCGGAACCCTGGTACCAGCCCACGGCATCGAGATGGAACCGCTCCACGAGCCGTGATGCGCGCGTGCGCAGCTCCGGTGGCAGGGCCGCCAGGACCTTCAGCCGGGCGGCGGCGACCACCGTGCCCAACCCCAGCTCGGCCGCCGGACCCGGCACGCCGGCCAGGAAGAGCGCCTCCGCCTCGTCGGCGGTCATCCCGGTGAGCCGCGTGCGATAGCCGTCGACGAGCCGGATCCCACCATATGGCCCGCGCTCGGCATAGATCGGCACCCCGGCCGCCGCCAGCGCCTCCACGTCGCGGTGCACCGTGCGCTCCGAGACTTCGAGCTCGACGGCCAGCTCCGCGGCGGTCAGCTGGCCCCGGCTCTGCAGCAACAGGAGCAACGCCACGAGGCGCGAGGCACGCATCGTCGAAGCATAGCAAGGTTCCTGCCAGAACCTGTCAACAACCTACGCGATCGCTCCGGATCTCAGGCGCCGGCCGAGTCCCCGCTGGCGGCCCTGCGAGACCGCGACGCCCAGGACCACGACGAGCCCGCCGACTGGCTCGTTCCAGGTGAGCGGCTCGTTGAGGAACGCCAGGCCAACGAGAATCGCGACGAGTGGCGTGAGGTAGGTGACGGTGCTCGCCGTGGTCCCGCCGGCGGCAGCGACAATTCGGTAGTTGAGGACGTAGGCGACGCCCGTGCCCAGGGCGCCCAGCCCGACCATCGCCAGGACGGTGCCCGAGGTGATTGGTCCGCTGGGTCCGCCCGACAGCAGGACGAACGGCAGGAGCAGCAGGCTGGCCGCCAGGATCTGGCCAGTTGCCAGGGAGACCGGTCCGTCCACGAGCCCGGCGAGGTGGCGGCGGCCATAGGGAAACGAGACTCCGTAGCCGGCGATCGCGCCGATGCAGGCCAGGACCCCGGGCAGCTCGCCCGCACCCAGGCCGTTCCAGATCCCGACCACGACGAGGACGCCTGCGAAGCCGATCAGCAGCCCCGCGACCCGGCTTGGCGTGGGTTCTTCCTCGGGAAAGGCGACCAGGACCACCGCCAGGGTGGTCAGCGGGGTGGCCCCGTTGATGATTCCGGCGAGGATGGAGCTGACCTGGGTCTCGCCGTACGAGAACAGGACGAAGGGAACGACGTTCATCAGGGCAGCCATCACGAAGAGGTGGCGCCACGTCGAGGCCGTCCGAGGCAGTCGGGTCCGGCTCAGCGTCGCGATCACGACCAGGGCGATTGCGCCGATGAGGCAGCGCCCGAACGCGACCTGGATCGGGTTCAGTGCCTCGAGGCCGACCTTGATGAAGAAGAAGGAGCAGCCCCAGATCCCGGCCAGGATGAAGAAGGCCAGCTGCCAGGGCAGCCGCGGGCGAGCCGCACCCGGGGCGGGCGCTGGTGGCGCAGGAGTTGCGGCTGGGGCTGGGCTGCTGGTCATCGGCCGGGGCACCTCATTGCGCCCAACAAACACGCAGCCTCCCGGAATCGTTGCATGCCGCCGGGTCACTGGATGCAGGCCATCGGCGCCTAGCTCGCAGGCGTCCGCCAGTCAACCTCGGCGACTTCCCCGCCGACGATCGTCACCTCATTCGGCAGGCTCGGATCGTCGGTCCAGATCCGGTAGCGGCCGGCGGCCAGCTCGGGATAGATGCCGGCGTAGGTCACCGTCCCGCCCGCCCGGCGTACGTGAATCGCCGTATGGATCCGCCGGACGCGATCGTGGTCGTGATCGTGGGAGTGGCCCTGGTCGTGAAGGTGCTCGTGCTCGTGCTCGTGCTCATGCTTTTGCTCGTCGGGCTCGGCCTGTGATTCGTCGAGCCGGCTGACCTCGATCTCGCGCTCGTTGTAGGCGGCATCCGTGTACAGGATCAGTGCGCCAATCTCGCCGCCGATGTCGAGGACCGCGTCCTCGAGGGAAAAGCCTTCTGGGCGAACCATGTCGGGCATCTCTGGCACCTCCTCGCGCTGCATTCGTCGTACACGTTGCAGGTTGCACTGAATCGAGAAGCCCGGCGGCCGGAAGGCCACCGGGCTTCGTCACGCCTGGGACGGCACGTGCCGCCCACGCACTACGGAGTGTCGAACCCGCTGAGCGGCGTGCCCAGGTACGGGAAATGGTCGAGGTAACCGGAACCCGTGGTGCCGTCCTGGACGAGCGAAGCCGCAGCGTCCGGAGTGAACGACGGATCGACAAGCGGGATCGTCACGCCGGCGATGGCCCGCAGCTCGATGGTGACGACGTCATCGGCGACACGCCGTCCGTTCGGGAAGCCGGCCAGGTCGCCACCGACCACCCCGAGGTTGTTCGGGCTGGACGCGGGCGGGATGGCCATGTTGAGCCGAAGCATGTCGGCGATGACCGGCCCAGTGAGGTTCTGGAAACCGGGCACGATTCCGGCGGGGATACCCGTCATGAGAATCGCCTGGAGGTCGGCTCGCGGCTTCTTGTAGGCGGCGATCTTCGGGAAGACGCCGGGATACAGGACGTTGAGCAGGCCGGCCAGCTCGGGATGCAGGAGCTCCTTGATGAACTCCTTGTCGCCCGCGGGGCGCCGCGAGTTCCAGTAGTCCTTCTTGGACATCGGGGTGATGACTTCGTTGATCAGCGGGTTGCCCAGGCGCGAGACCTGGATCCACGGACCGGACTCGATGTCCTTGGAGCCGTGCAGGATCCGGGCGCGGCGCCGGCTGGCACGGGCGTAGATACCCACCGTGGACCGGCTGTCGGTGACGACGGTCGGGTTGTGGCCGCCCTTGGTCAGCTTGGTCTTGGGGACCTGGAGGGCGATCGTGTGGACGTTCGCCGATGCCAGGGCGTCGTGGCCGGCTGCGGCCGGGGTCGGGATGAGGTGGAGGTTCTGGAAAGGCCGGAGGTCGGCCAGGTCGAAGATCGAGCCCAGGTCGACGAAGAAGCCGTCCTTGCGCTGGCCGGCAAAGACCTTGCTGCCGTCCTTGAGGGTGTGGACCGCCGCAGCCGCGAGGGTCGCGTAGTCGGGTGTCGAGCGCGGGCCGATGTTGACCGGCGGGCAGAACAGGTCGGTCCCAAGGACCTCGGTGTGGCCTGCGGTGATCCGGGTGACCGAATACGTCTGGACGCGATTCCAGACCTTGCTGGTCAGGCTCGTGATCTGGCCGAAGTTATAGAGGAACGTGTTCGGGTTCTTGACCTGAGTGTGGAAGCGGAACTGGTACTTGACGTCGGCGCCAGCGTTGCCGTTGTTGTCAATCACGAACTCGTAGAGCACGTCGGTGCCGAACTCGTAGAAGTTCGGGCCGCCGGCCGGCGCCTCGCCGGGGATGTAGTTCATGATCATCGTGACCGTCGACGGCTTGTCGGGGCTGACGAAGGCATACGTATCCGTGTTGTCGGCGACCGGATCCTTCGAGATCGACGGCGCCTCGCGATGGGAAGACATCGACTAGGCCTCCTGCCGAGCGGTTCGCGCGCCCTTGAGCAGGCGAGCAACAAGCTCGGGATCGTGGTACTTCACCTCGCTGGTCCCAACGAACAGCACCACGTCGCCGGTCGACGCGTCCTCGACGTGAGCGATCACGTCCTGTCCGACTGAGCTGAGGTCGAGCTTGGACGCGACCTGGAGGTCCTTGCCAGCGGCCGCAGGGGCGGCGGCCGCGATCAGGCCCGGCAGGGCGACGATCCCGCTCGTGGCAGCAACGCCGGCCGCTGTTGCGGCTGCGGCGCGGCCCATGAACGCGCGTCGTGAGAGTTCAGACATGGGTTCCTTCTCCAACGGAAACATGCTCAAATCGCAGGCACTCGAAAGCTGTCGTCATTGCCACCTCGATGTTCGGAGTCGGCACAGCGGGCACATCGCCTGTCGGGACTCGTGGGTGGTACGCGACGTCCCCAGCGATGGATCAGTTGTGGCACGATCGGGCTGAGATACGACCGACTGCGGCGCACAGCCGCCAGCAACGAAGGAGAGATGCGATGGCCGCCGTACGTCAAGCCGCTGCCACCTGGTCCGGCGATCTGGCCAGCGGCCAGGGAACCGTGAGCGCCACGTCGAGTGGCACATTCAACGCCCTGGCGACAACGTGGGCGTCGCGGGTCGAGTCGGCCGACGGCCGGACCAGTCCAGAGGAGCTGCTCGCCGCGGCCCACGCGTCGTGCTTCTCGATGGCCTTCGCCAACGACCTCTCGAAGAAGGGCTTCGTGCCGGAGAGCCTGGCCGTCTCGGCCAGCGTGACCCTGGACATGACCGATGCCGGCCGGCGGGTGACCTCGAGCGTGCTCACGGTGAGCGGCCGCGTCCCGGGGATCGACGCGACGACCTTTGCCGAGATCGCCGAGGCAGCGAAGAACGGCTGCCCGATCTCGAATGCGCTGAAGGGCAACGTGGCCCTGAGCGTCGAGCCAACGCTCGAGGCGTGAGCGCGGCGGGCGAGGGCCACGGGGCGGCGGACGACGGCCGCAGCCTGGCAGACGGTCGGGGCGAGCCAGAAGGCCGCGGCGCGGCAGAGGGTCGGGGCGACCCTTCCGTCCGCGACCCTTCCGTCCGCGACCCTTCCGTCCGCGACCCTTCCGTCCGCGACCCTTC
>JBEPUS010000107.1:0-8444 GCA_041691435.1 Chloroflexota bacterium | reverse complement strand
GCCTGGGGTGGCGCACCAACTCGGCGGCCTCCGCGCTCCGGAGCGTCTCCGTCGGTTTGGCCGGTTTCTGCGGCGGCGGCGCGGCTGCTGCGGCCGGCGCTGGTGGTGGTGGCTTCAGTGGCGCAACGGGCCTCCTGCGCCTGTTCAATGCCGAGTTCGGCGGTGGGATCAGCTGGCTCATCCCGTTTGCCGTGATCGGCCTCGTCTCCGGTCTCGTCATGCGCGGCCGAGCCGTCCGCACCGATCGGGTTCGGGTGGGGTACCTCGTCTGGGGCCTGTGGTTGACCGTCAACGCCCTGGTGTTCAGCTTCATGTCCGGGATCATCCACAGCTACTACGCGGTGGCTCTCGCCCCGCCGATCGCCGCCCTCGTGGGCGCCGGCGCGGTGGAGCTGTGGGGCCTCCGGGCGCGGCTGCGCTTCGGCGGGATCGTGCTGGCCGGGACGATCCTGCTCAGCGCCCTGTGGAGCTCGCAGCTGCTCCAGCGCTCGCCCGGCTTCGTGCCCGGACTGGGATTCGTCGTCGTCGTCGTCGGGCTGATCGTTGCGTTGATCGTCAGCCTCCCGGCAACTGCCGATCTGCGCCGCACCCAGGCGCTGGCCGCCGCCCTCGGGATCGGCATCCTCCTGGCGGGCCCGCTCGTCTACACGATCAACACGATGTCGACGGCCTATTCGAGTGGCGACCCGAGGCCCGGCCCCGCCGTCGTGGCCGACACCAGCCAGGGCGGCAACGGCGGCGGTTTTGGTGGCAATGGCGGCGGAACGCCGCCCGGCGGGGGCGGCTTCAACGGGGGCGGCTTCAACGGAGGCGGGGCTCCATCCGGCGGCGGCTTCGGGGCCGGAGGCGGGACCTCGGGTGGTGGCAACGACAGCGCGCTGGCCACCTATCTCGAGGCGAACAAGGGCAGCTCGACCTGGATCGTGGCAATGACGTCGGCGATGCAGGCCGGCTCGCTCGAGCTGTCGACCGGCGACGCGGTGATGGCGATGGGTGGCTTCAGCGGCACCGACCCGGCGCCTTCGCTTGCTCAGATCCAGGCCTACGTGGCCTCCGGGCAGCTGCGCTTCGTCCTCGTGGGCGGCAACGGCGGCGGCCCGGGCGGCAACGGCTCCACCGCCTCGGCGCTGACCGCGTGGGTCACCACCGTTGGGACGGTCGTCGACTACGGCGGCAGCTCTGGGACCCTGTACGACCTCTCCGGCGTCGCCAGCACTCGGTCATAGGAGGCGATGGCGAATGGGTTAGCACGTTGTCAGGTCATGTTCAGCAATGAAAGGTAAGGAACAATCATGCAAACCTCGGATCCCCAGGTCTCAGCTCAGCAGCCGGAGATCCCGGCCACCGGGCGCAGGTTCTCGGGCGCTCGCCGGCTCATCGCAACGACCCTTCTGTCGGTTGGGATGATGGCCGTCGGAGGCGTCGCGATCGTCAATGCAGCGAGCCCGGCGCCTGGCGCGTCGGCTCCGGCGGCCGGCGGCAGCGGCACCCAGACACCCCCCGCAAACGGGGCAAACTGCCCGAACATGTAGGCTGGGTGGCCCGCCCCAAACGGGCAGACCCACGGGCTGACCAGCCTCAATCCCCGCCCGGTTGGCACGCTCGACGTGTCTCGGGCGGGGCAATGCCTCATCTCGATATCGCGCAACGAATCGATGCGGCAGCCAGGCCGCCTACCAGGAGAGCTATCGATGACGGCTTCCAAATCGGCGCATCCCAGCCGGCGCCGCAACCTTGCGATCGTGGTAGCGGCAGTCGTCCTGATCCTCGTCACGGCCGGTGGCTACGGCCTCTGGTATCTCTTCCTGCGCCCATCCGGCCCGGCCGCCGTCAGCTCCGAATCACTCGTCCTGCCATCCGCCGCGGTGTCGAGCCCGTTGCCTGCGGGCGGCCTGGCCGGCATCTGGAACGTCGACACGACCATCGGCTCCCTGTCCGATTCGACGGACTCCTTCGTGGGCTACCGGGTCCAGGAGCAGCTCGCGAACATCGGCGCGAACACGGCCGTCGGCCGGACGCCAAATCTGACCGGCACGCTGACCATTTCCGGCACGCAGCTGACCGCCGCCACGATCACGGCCGACCTGACTGCGCTCCAGAGCGATGACCAGCGCCGGGACGGCCAGCTCGTCAATCACGGCATCGAGACGGCCACGTTTCCGACGGCCAGGTTCACCCTGACCTCGCCGGTGGACCTCGGGTCCAGCCCCATCGATGGCCACGAGGTCGATGTCACGGCCACGGGCACCCTGACCCTGCACGGCCAGACCAGGACGGTTCAGATTGCCCTGAAGACCCGTCTCTCGGGCTCGATCATCGAGGTCGTCGGCTCGCTGCCGATCAACTTCAGTGACTACGGCATCGAAGCGCCGAGCTCCTTCGCGGTCCTGTCGGTCTCGGACCAGGGCACGATGGAGCTGCAGCTCTTCTTCACCCACGCTTGAGCGGCCGCTCCAGGACGGGCGGGCGAGGCTGGCCGACGGCGGGCGAGCCCGGCCCACGGCGAGCTAGCCCCGTGCGATGTCCTCGACCGGGATGCGCTCGAGCACGATCACCGGGATCACCCGGTCCGTCTTCTTGACGTAGTCGTGGAACGACGGATGCAGGTCAGCGTGCTGGGCGTACAGCCGTTCGCGCTCGGCACCGTGGGCGACCTTGGCCCGCGCCTGGTACTTCTCGTCGCCCACCTCCACCGTCACGATCGGCTGCGCGACGAGGTTGAGGTACCACGCAGGATGCTCGTCGGAGCCGCCCTTTGAGGCGATGATGATCACGTGCTCGCCGTCACGGGTATAGGCAAGCGGCGATACGCGCGTCTTGCCGGTCCTGGCGCCGACCGTGGTGAGGACCATCATCTGCCGGCCAACGAAATGGCCGATCGTGGAGTGGCCGGCGTTGGCTCGAAAGTCGTCGACCAGGGTCTGGTTGTAGGCGAACATCTCTGTTCGTGGATCGGGGGTGCTCAACTGGGTGCTCCTTGGGAACGCAAACGAACTGCGCTTCGCCGAGCATAGCATGTAGTTGCGCTCGCAACGAGCAACGCGCCGGTCGGGAGCTTTCGGGTGTCGCGGGTGGCCGCGTCCACGCGTTGATTCTGGTGGGACAAACTGCCGACTTCCAAGCAGCACGGCCGCCTCGCGGGCCTCGGCAGGGTCGTTCGATTCGTTTCAGGCTCGGGCTGTGCGCGAGTCGGCCGTTCATGGGCCGCAGGACGGACCCAGGCGCGTCGAAGCGGACCGAACGCGCCCGCTTTCCCATGGGAATCAACAACGGTGGACCCGGACGTGCGGAGGCGTCGCACAGCGAGCCGGGAACCGGGTCCCGGCTCGCTGGTGGCCGCTACGATTGCCGGGTGAGCTCGGTTGCCATCATCACGATCCTGTCCGCGTTCCTCGCCTCGGCGGTCGAGTTTGTCGAGGCCGTGACCATCGTGCTGGCGGTTGGCGTGACCCGCCAGTGGCGCTCGGCACTCATCGGGGTGGCCGCGGCGATCGTGACCCTGGCGGTGCTGATCGTCGTATTCGGCTCGGCGCTGGCCCTGTTCGTGCCGATCGGCGTCCTGCGCCTCATCGTCGGCGGATTCCTCGTGATCTACGGGCTGCAATGGCTGACCAAGGCGGTCCTGCGAGCGGGCGGCGCGAAGGCCAAGCATGACGAGACGGCGATCTTCGCCGCCAACGTCGCCGGTCTGACCGACGAGCCGCCGGTCCCGGCCCAGGGCATGGACTGGATCAGCTTCACGGTCGCCTTCAAGGGCGTGCTGCTCGAGGGCCTGGAGGTCGCGTTCATCGTCGTGACCTTCGGGGCGAGCGCGAACCTGCTCGGTCCGGCGATCCTCGGAGCGACCCTGGCCGGCCTGCTCGTCGTGGCGATCGCGGTGATCGTCCACAGGCCGCTCGAACGGGTGCCCGAGAACGCCATGAAGTTCGTGGTCGGGGTGATGCTCACCGGCTTCGGCACATTCTGGTCGGGGGAAGGTGTCGGGATCGACTGGCCGGGCGAGGACCTGGCGATCCTTCTCCTCCTGGCGGGCTACCTCGGTGTGGCCCTGGTTGGCGTCTGGGTCGTGCGCAACTTCGCCCGTCGCTCAGCCGGCTCGACGCTGGCCGGCGAGGCCGGCGAGGCCGGCGGACCACGGCCATGATCCGCTTCGTTCGCGCCTTCCTGCACTTCTGGTCCGATTTCCTGATCGGCGACCGGCTCGAGCTGTTCATCGGCCCGATTGCTGCCCTCGGCGGCGCCGCCCTCCTCGTCCGGGCAGGAGTGGCAGGCGAGCTGGTGGGCGCCGCCCTGTTCATCGCGATCATCGCGATCGGCGGACTGAGCATCGGCCGGGCGACCCGCTGATGAACTTCTTCCAGGCGATCGTCCTGGGGCTCATCCAGGGCGTCACCGAGCTCTTCCCGGTCTCCAGCCTGGGACACTCGGTGATCCTGCCGGCGTTCTTCGGATGGACCGACGTCGTGGCTGCCCAGGAGGCAACCGAGTCGTACTTCCTGGCCTTCCTCGTGGGGCTGCACGTGGCCACGGCCCTCGCCCTGGCCTGGTACTTCCGTGACGACTGGCGGCGAATCATCGGCGCGCTGCTCGACTCGCTGATCCGCCGGAGGATCGAGACGGCCGACGCCCGCCTGGGCTGGTTGCTCGTCGTGGCCACGATCCCGGCGGGGCTCCTGGGCCTGGTCTTCGAGCACCAGCTCCGGGTGATCTTTGCCACGCCCCTGCTGGCCGGGATCCTGCTCTTCGTGAACGGCCTGATCCTGCTGGCCGGCGAGCGCCTGCGGCGACGCACGGGCCGCCCCCAGGCGCGCCCGCTGCGCCTCGGCCCAGCGGCCCGGGACACCAGCCACGATGGCCGGCGGGCCATCGACACGCTCGAGTTCCGCGAGGCTGGCGCGATCGGCGTGGCCCAGGTGTTCGCGCTGCTGGCGGGTATCAGCCGGTCGGGGATCACGATGGTAGCGGGGTTGATCCGGGGCCTCGACCACGAGGACGCAGCCAGATTCTCGTTTCTCCTGGCCACCCCGATCATCCTCGCGGCCGGGGTCTACAAGCTGCCCGACCTGCTCGGCCCGAACGGCGCCGGGGTCCAGGGCCAGGTCCTTGCCGGCAGCCTGGCGGCGGCCATTGCCGCGTACCTGTCGGTCCGTTTCCTCAGCCGGTACTTCACGACCCGCACGCTGACGCCCTTTGCGCTCTATTGCCTGGTCGCCGGGGCCCTCACCGTCGTACGCTTCCACTGATGAAACGGATCAGCACGCGCCGGACCCTCGTGACCGTGGGTGGGGCCATCGTGGCCGCCCTGGTCCTGTGGCGGCTGCGCGGATCAGCTGAGGCTGCGCAGGTCCAGGACGTGCCCCCAGTGCAGGACCCGGACCGCAACGAGCACGCCGAACGCGGCCAGGACAAGGATCGCCGCCGCCGCGATTGACGCGTCGAGGTTGCCTCCGCTGAACTCGCTGTAGACCACGAGGGGCAGGGTCTGGGTTCGGCCTTCCACATTGCCGGCAAACATGATCGTCGCCCCGAACTCGCCGAGGGAGCGCGCCCAGGTCATCACGAGGCCGGCGGCCAGCGCCGAGCCCGCGAGGGGCAGGGTGATTGACCGGAACAGCTCGAGCTCGGTCGCTCCGTCCACGCGCGCCGCATCCTCGAGGTGGCGATCGATCGAGGCGAAGCCCAGGCGCGCCGAGCGGATGAAGAACGGGGCCGAGACGAAGGCCTGGGCAAGCACCACGGCCACGGTCGTGAACGGAAGCTCGATGCCCAGCGCGTCGAGGGGCTTGCCGAGCAGGCCAACGCGACCCAGCGTGAGCAGCAGCGCCAGTCCGGCGACCGATGGCGGCAGGACGATCGGCAGATCGATGACGGCCTCGAGAATCGAGCGTCCCCGGAACTCCCGGCGAGCCAGGAAGAAGGCCAGCGGCAGGCCGGCGACGATCGTGATCAGCAGGCTGACGGCCGTCGTCAGCAGGCTCAGGGTGAGCGCGTCGAGCACCGTACGGTCGGTGATCGCGGTGGCCAGCGACCCGTCGATGAGCGCCCGGACGACGATGACCGCAACGGGCAGGCCCAGGCACAGGCCGGCCACCATGGCCAGGAGGTAGAGCGGCCGGCCACCTGGCTCAGGGCGCCTGGACGAGACCGCCTTGCGCACCCCCGCCGAGGTCACGAGCTGCTGTTCGGGGTCCCTGGCCATCGCGGGAGTATTGGGCCGGCCAAGCCCCGGTGTCTAGGTATGCGTTGAGTCCCTATCCACCGGTGCGCGGGATTCGAAGTCGAGGGCCGCCGAGTTGATGCAGTAGCGCAGGCCGGTTGGGCGCGGCCCATCGGGAAAGACGTGCCCGAGGTGGGCGCCGCAGTTGGCGCAGTTCACCTCGGTTCGGCGCATCCCATGGGCCCGGTCCTCGTGGGTGACGACGCGCCCCTTGTCGAGGAGGTCGTAGAAGGACGGCCAGCCGCTGCCGGACTCGAACTTCGTGCCCGAATCGAAGAGTGGGGCGTGGCACACCACGCAGCGATAGACGCCGTCGGCATGGTTGTCCCAGTAGGCTCCGCTGAACGCCGGCTCAGTCCCGGCTTCCTGGGTGACGAGGTACTGGATGGGGGTCAGGACCGATCGAAGATCGTCGGGCTTGGGATTGGTCATGAACTGGTTCCTCGTTTCAACGCCTGGCGTGCGGCTGGTCAGTCATCGACGGCCAGCAGGACCTCGGTCGACTTGATCAGGGCCAGCACGCGCAGGCCTGGCTTGAGCCCCAGCCGTCGCGCCGACTCTGCGGTGATTGCCGAGACGAGCTCGTGACCCCCGTCGACCTCGACCACGACCTCGGTCATGACGGCCCCTTCGGTGACCGAACGAACCGTGGCGGGAAACTGGTTGCGTGCGCTGATCCTCATGGTCTCGGGCCTTCTTTCCGTCGGCTGCTTTCAGTTGGCTGCCTGCTGGTTCGTTCGCCACTCTGTCTCGTGGTCGCCGGGCAGGCCGTCGAATGCCGGCGGGCAGCCGTGCTCATCGGTCACGACCTCGAGGGTCCGCAGGCAGGCGTGGGGCGGGCTGCTCAGGGTCACATCGCAGAATACGCACGAACCGCGATCATCGAGCTGCGCACCGCAGCAGGCGCAGTTCGCCATGCTCGCGATCCGGGTTGCGGGGGTGGTGATCCAGGCGAGCTCGTCGGTCAGGAGGGTGGCAGGAACCCGAACGAGGCCAGGATCGCCTGGCCGTCCGGCCCGGCGAACCAGGTCAGGAATGCCTGGGCAGCGTCCGCGTTCTTCGAGGCCTTGACCACCACCCCGGCATAGGTCGCGGGCACGTTGGCGTCGGTCGGGACGGTGATCGTGGCCACCTTGGTCGAGGTCTTGGCGTCGGTCACGTAGACGATCGCGGCATCCCCCTCACCAAGCTCGATCTTGGAAACCACCGCCGCCACGTTGTCTTCCTTCGAGGCGATATTCGCGGTGTACGCGGCGACGAAGCCGGCGGGATAGCCGGCCTCCTTGGCCAGGTTGGCCACGAGCAGCGTGGCGTACTTCGTGATCGGCACCGTGTCCCCGGCGGCGATCACCTTCACGCCCGATTTGGCCAGGTCGGCGGGCGTGGCGATCCCGGCCGGATTGGCCGTCGGCACGATCACCGTGAGCAGGTTGCCCGCGAAGGTGACCGGGCTGCCCGCGGCCAGGCCCTTGGTGACCAGCTTGCCCGGGTTGGTCGTGTCGGCCGACAGGAAGACGTCGGCCGGTGCGCCTTGCTCGATCTGCGTCTCGAGCGTCGACGAAGAGTCGGTCGAGATCGTGATCGTCACGCCGGGGTAGGCCGTCATGAACGCGGCCTCGGCCTTCGTCAGCACAGCCTTGAGGGACGATGCGCCGTAGATCGTGAGAGAGCCACTGAGGGTCGCCGTCGACGGCGCCGCGGCGCTCGAGACGGCGGAGCTTGCCGGAGGCCCGCTGGGTGGCGCCGCCGTCGCGCCCGATGAGCAGGCCGCGAGGACCATGGCGAGGACTGCGATCAAGGCACTGAGGTGGGATCTCATCGATCGATTCTCCGGGTGTTGGCTGCTGCAATACCACGCAGTATTGCCCCGCACGGTACCAATGTCTATGTCTTGGCGCCAGCGAACCACCAGCCCAGGTCGCGCCCGGGAACAGGCATTTCTGGCAGATTCCAGCCAGGCGGACCGTATGGCCGAATTTCGACCAATTCCATCTCCGCCTGCTGCCTGGGAGCACGGGTCCGTGCGTGAATCCTGGCGAACTCGAGCGAAAGCCTGGCCGTTCGCGCGCGTTGCCGACCATACCGACCGTGTGGCTGGAATTTGGCAAGAAGCCGCGCTCCGGCGCCGAGCCTCCGGGCGGGTGTCGGGCGCGGGCCCCCGCCGCCCCCCGGCCCCGGAGCGGGGTCGTTAAAACATCTGACGCGGCCGACGCACACTATGGTGTAT
>JBEPUS010000106.1:0-8505 GCA_041691435.1 Chloroflexota bacterium | reverse complement strand
CCGGAAGCTGGCGTCGGTCCAATTCGCGCCAGGTGCCCGCGTCGAGGTTGCCGGCTCGGGTGACGGGGTAGCCGCGGACGACCTGCTCGAGCTGGCCCGGTCGACCGGCGCAGGGCTGGTTCTGTGCGAGGGCGGGCCGCACCTGGTCGGCGACCTGTTGAGCTCCAACCTGCTCGACGAACTCTTCCTGACCATCGCGCCGCAGGTCGCCGGCCGCGCCGAGGGCGCCGAGCGCTTCGGCTTTGCCGAAGGGTTCGCCTTCAGCGTCGCCAACGCACCATGGGCCCAGCTCGTCTCGGTCCGGCGGGCCGGCGAGCACCTCTTCCTGCGCTACCGGTTCGAGCGCCCGGCGACCTGACCGAGGGCCCGGCGCGGGACCCCGGCTACTGCTGGTAGCGCTCCACGATCTCGGGCGGCCGGACTTCGGCGTCGGACGGATCGAGACCGGCGGCACGCCGGGCCTGGCGCTGGTGGAGCAGGTCGTAGCCCTGGTCGAGCTCCACCTTGATCTCGTCGAGTCGCTCGATCTCCGCCTGGCTCAGGCCGCCGCTCTCGGCGGCCTTTGCGAAGAGGTTCTCTTCCTCGGCGGACAGCTCGTTGATGAACTCGAAGAGGCGGGCATCCTTCATCCATCGAGAGTAGCACTGGACCACCCAGTGACGTTCAGCGCTGACCGGCGGGACCATTAACGTTTACGTATACGTGAGGGTTGTGCTACCATGGCCCCATGTCCGTCACGCCACCACGCTCGACCGAAGCGCCCTTCCTGAAGATCCAGGAGGTCGCCTCGGAGCTGGGCCTGACCACACGCTCGATCCGCTATTACGAAGAGCTCGGCCTGCTCAGCCCCGCGGCGCGCAGCGACGGCTCGTACCGGCTCTACGACGCCTCGGACATCGAGCGCCTGCGCTTCATCAAGGGCTTGCGCGACGACGCCGGCTTCTCGCTGGCCGAGATCAGCCAGCTCCTCGAGGATGAAGCGGCGCGGGTCCGCAGCCGAGAGGCGTTTTCGCAGACCGATGATCCCGCCGAGCGGCGCGACATCGTGGTCGGCGCCCTGGCCCGGGTGGAGCGCCAGTCGCGCATCTTGCGCGAGAAGATCAACCGCCTCGAGACGATGGTCGAGGCCGTCGAGGCCCGCCATCGACGCCTCGCGGCCCGGCTGGCCGACCTCGACGCCGGCGGCACGGGCGAGGTTCGATGAACCGTCCCTCCGCATCCACGGTTGCCGGCCTGAGTGCCTTCCGCCACCGCAACTATCGGCTCTTCTTCGGGGGCCAGCTCGTTTCCCTGGTCGGGACATGGATGACGTCCGTTGCCCAGAGCTGGCTGATCCTGCAGCTCACCGGCAACCCCTTTGACCTGGGTCTGCTCACCGTTGCCCAGTTCGGCCCCGTCCTGGTCCTTGGCCTGTTCGGCGGCCTGATCGCGGACGGCCTGCCCAAGCGCCGGACGATGTACGTCACCCAGACGGTGGCAATGGGCGTCAGCTTCCTGCTCTTCATCCTGGCCGCCACCAACACCGTCCAGGTCTGGGAGGTGTTCGTGCTGGGCGGGGTGATGGGCGTCCGCAACGCCGTTGACATGCCTACCCGCCAGGCATTTGCGGTCGAGATGGTGGGACGCGACGATATCGGCAACGCGATCGCGCTGAACTCGGCCATGTTCAATGGCGCCCGGGTGCTCGGACCGGCCATCGCCGGCCTGGTGATCGGCGCCTTCGGCGTCTCGCTTGCGTTCCTGATCGACGCGCTGAGCTTCCTGGCGGTGCTGCTCGGGCTCTTCCTGATGAACGAGCAGGAGCTTCGGCCGGCACCGCGCTTCGATCGACCAACCTCCGCATCAGAAGTGTTCGTCAACCTGGCCGACGGCCTCCGCTACGTCCGGCGCACGGGATTGATCCTGCTGTCGATCGCCATCGTCGGCGTGGTCGCGACCGCCGGGATCAACTTCACGATCCTCATCCCGCCGCTTGCCGCCGATACCCTCCACGTCGGGGCAAGCGGCTATGGCTTCCTGATGGCCGCTTCGGGCCTGGGATCGCTCGTCGCCGCGCTGCTGATCGCGTTCGGCGGGACCCGGGCCAGCCGGATGCTGCTGGGAGCGCTGGTCCTGGGCGTCGCCGAGATCCTGATCGGTGGGATCGGCAACTACACCGTCGACCTGGTCCTGATGTTCGTCGCCGGGGCAGGGGCGATCTCGATGATGGCCACGGCGAACACCGTGATCCAGCTCGAGGTGCCCGACGAGCTGCGCGGCCGGGTGATGAGCGTCTACCTGACCGTCTTTGCCGGGACCAACCCGATTGGCGGCCTGGGCTTCGGCGCGATCGCGTCAAACGCCGGCGCTCCGGCGGCGATTGCCATCGGCGGAGCGATCTCCGTGGTGGCCGCGCTCGTCGGTGTCGTCTGGTATCGCCGCTTGCCGAAGAGCGCACCCGGCAACCTGACGATGCGCGAGCGGCCCGCCAGGGCTGTCGGCGTCGTCGAGGTCCTTGACCAGGCCGGCCCGCTTGGTGCCGACCCAGCCGTCGCGCTGGACTGAAGCGCCTGCCCTTCGTGACGGGCAACCTGTCACGCGCGACGAGTACTCTCCGAATGTGAGCACGAGCGTACCGGTCAAGTTGCCCACGGGCGGTGGTGCCATGGCGCTCACCCCCGAGCAGGCGCGAATCGTCGAGTTCGGCGATGGGCCGGTGATCGTCATCGCCGGCGCCGGCACCGGCAAAACGCGGGTGATCGTCGAGCGGGTCCGCTGGCTGCTCGATACCAAGGGCAGCGGCAGCCGGGACGTCGTGGGCCGGCTTGTCCCATCCGAACCAGCTGAGCCGATGATCGTGCGCACGACGGTGGCGACAACGGTCAAGGCCGGGACGCCCGAGCCGGCAGCTGCCCAGGTTGGGCTGTGGCCAGCCGAGCCGGATCCGGCACCGATTGACAGGACTGTCGAGCCTGGCGGGGTTGCGCCGGCGAGCCCGTTCGACGGCCCGCTCCTGCCCGAGCAGATCCTCGTCCTGACGTACAACGTCAAGGCGGCCCGCGAGCTGCAGGACCGGATCGACCAGGCCGTCGGGCCAACCGTCCGCGCCCGGATGACCGTCTCGAACTTCCACAGCTTCTGCCACCAGGTCGTGTCCGACGCAGCGGCCGAAGCCGGCATGCCGGCCAACCCGGAGGTTCTTGACGGGATCGGTCAGGTCCTGCTCCTGCGCAATCTCGAGGCCGAGCTCGGGTTGATCTATCACTCGTTGCGCTGGGCCGCGAGCGGCCTCGTGAAGTTCATCAACCGGGCAAAGGACGAGCTCGTCAGCCCAGCGGACTTCGAGCGCTTCGTGGCCCGCGAGCGAGCGGTCTTCGAGCAGGCCTACGGATCGTATCCGGACGCGCTGGCCGAGCTCGGGGCCCGCGGCAACCTCAAGGCGCCACGGGCCGTGCGCAGCGAATACGCGCGGCTCCGGGAGCACGAACGGGCCGACGCGTTCGCGACGCTGGACGTTGGTGACCACGCTCCGGACCCGGCGCGCAAGGCCCAGCTCGAAGCCCGCCGGACGGTGCTCGGGACCGGCGCCGTGCAGCATTTCGATCGCTACAGCACCGCCGAGCAGGTCGAGATCGAGGCGCTCGCCAGCACCTACGTCAAGGACGGCGCCGCGCTCGAGGTCCTCCGTCTCGACGAGCTGGGCCGGGTCTACCGGGCCTACCAGGCCGAGCTGGTGCGCCGTGGGCAGCTCGACTTCGGTGAGCAGATCGCGGCCGTGACCCAGCTCTGGAAGCTGCGGCCCAACGTGCTGCGACGCTGGCAGCGCCAATACCGCTACCTCCTGGTCGACGAGTTCCAGGATGCGAACATCGCCCAGATCGAGCTGATCGAGCTGATCGGCCGAACACCGGATCGGCCCGACAACGTGATGGTCGTCGGGGATGACGACCAGTCGATCTATCACTTCCGGGGCGCCAGCGCGGCTGCCTTCGGCGAATTCCGGACGCGGTTCTCGCGGCCGGCCCGGCACGATACGGGCGGACGCCCGCCGCGCCCGCCCGCGCAGCTCCGGATCGAGGAGAACTTCCGGTCCGTCCCCGAGATCCTCGCGGCAGCCAACCGGCTCATCAGCCACAACCTGGCGCGCCAGGAGCCGGACAAGCGCCTCTCCACCGACCGGCCCGCGGGCGAGCCGGTGGAGGTCGTCGTCTGCGCCGGGCCCGAGGACGAGGCCGTGGCGATCGTCGACGCGATCCGGGGCCTGGCCGCCCGGCCGGACGGTCCACCGGCCTGGGCGGACATTGCCGTCCTCTATCGCAAGCACAAGCACCGCAACGAGGTGGTCGCCCGGCTGCGTGACGAGGAGATCCCGTACACCGTCGTGGGCGGGCTTTCGCTCTTCGAGACACCCGAGGTGCGCGACCTCGAGCAGGGCCTGCGGGCCATCGCCAATCCGCAGGATGACGTGGCCCTCGTGCGGATGATGTCGGCCGGTCCGTGGCGCCTGGATCCGCTCGAGATCCTCGAGGTCAGCCGGATGGCCCGCTTCGACCGGCGCCACCTCGTCGACGTTGCCCGCGAGGTCGTCGCCTCCGGCCAGATGAAGGTTGAGCGCGTCGGCGAGCGGCGCGAGACCACCGAGGAGGTCACCCAGGCCGTGGCCGTCAGCCCGGACACGCGGTCCAAGCTGCGCCGCCTCCTCGAGACGATCGACGAGCTGGCCCCGCAGACCTGGCGGGAAGGCCCCTTCACCCTCCTCGAGCGGTTCATCGAGCGGACCGGCCAGATCCTCGACCTGATCGGGACGGATACTCGCGAGTCCCAGCGGATCGCCGTCAACCTGGCCAGCTTCCTGCGCTTCGCCAGCGAGTGGCAGGCGGCCTTCCCGGCCGGCCACCTCAACCAGTTCGTCGACTACCTCGATGCCTACCAGGAGGCGGGCGGCGAGCTGCCCACCAGCGTCGAGCTGAGCGAGGACGTCGAAGGTGTCCGCCTGATGACCGTCCACCAGGCCAAGGGCCTGGAGTTCCCGATCGTCATCGTCCCGCGCCTCCTCGAGCACGAATGGCCCAGCAACACGATGGGCAGCGACTTCTTTCCGGTCGACCTGCTTCGCGAAGGCCGGCCAACGCCCGAGTTCAACCTCGAGGAGGAGCGCCGGCTCCTGTATGTCGCCGTGACCCGGGCCATGGATCGCCTGGTCGTCACGACCCACGGCGGACCGGCCGCGCAGAAGAGCCTCGGACCGTCGCCGTTCATCGCCGAGCTGTGCGGCGGGGACCCCGGCGATGTCGTCCTGGCCGGTCTCCGGCTGATCGACCGGACGCTCACCGGGACCGGTGCCGATCGCGTGGCCGCGGAGGGACGTGACCCGGCCCTCGAACGGACCCTGGCCGCGGTCCGCCAGGTGCTGCCCCTGCCGACCAAGCGTGAGCGCCGCCTGGCGCTCCGCCTGCGGGCGGCGGAGCTCCTCGAGATGCTCGAAGGCACCAATCCGGCCAACCCCGAGTCGGAGGGCGCGCGCGAGCGCTTCACGAGCCAGCTGGCCGATGTCGGCCGCTCGGCTGCCCTGAGCGCAGATGCGGCCCGGGCCCTCGGCCTCGACCCGTTCACGTTCGAGTCACTTGCCCGCGACCAGGCCTCCGGCGCCAACCTGCTCCAGGTCGCGCCGCTGCCGCCCCGGTTCAGCTACTCCCAGTTTTCGACGTACGAGCAGTGCCCGCTGCGCTACGCCTTCAGCCATGTGTACCGAATCCCGACCGACCAGACCGCCGGCTACTTCGCGTTCGGCTCGATCGCTCACGGCGCGTTCGAGCAGTTCACCAAGGAGCGTCGGGAACGCCTCGCACGCGGCGAGCCGCCGCCCACCCAGGCCGACCTGGAGCGGATCTTCGCCGCGCAATGGAAGCCCACCGAGTTCGGCGATCGGACCACGGAAGCCGAATACCAGCGCCGTGTGGGCAATCTCCTCGAGCGGTTCTGGGACGGCGAGCTGAGCACTGCCGGCCAGGCGATCCACGAAGAGCTCGCCTTCAACCTCGCCCTGGATCCGGGCGATGGCAGCCCGCCCGTCATGATCGGCGGATCGATCGACCGGATCGACCGGCTGCCCTCGGGCGGGATCGAGGTGATCGACTACAAGACGGGCCGAACCACGTCCCAGAAGGACGTCAACGAGAACCTCCAGCTCTCGGTCTATGCGCTTGCCTGCCGCGACGCCCTCGGCCTTGGGACGCCCGCGAAGGTGACCCTCTACTTCACCGAGTCCTCGATCCGCATGAGCACTACCCGGACGGACGAGCAGCTCGACGTGGCCAGGCAGCAGATCCTGGAGCGGGCCGCCCGGATCCGGTCGGGTGACTTCGCCGCGACACCGTCGAAGAAGACCTGCGAGCGGTGCGACTTCGCGGCGCTCTGTCCAAGCCGGGTCACCTAGGCCGGATGGCGGCCGAGGCAGCGGGCCCGACGGCGACAGGCGTCGCCGGCCGGCCAACGGCCACCCTGCCTCGCCCGCAGCTCGTCCGCCTCTCGCTGTACTGGCTGGGCCTCTCCTCGATCTTCGCGGGCCTCACGAACATCCTCGGCAACCGGCTCCAGTTCACCGGGCTCGTGGCGCCGGGTACCGAGGGGACCACCCTCTTCCAGCTGACCATCGGCGGGTCGATCGTCGCCCTCCTCGTCCAGCCCACGGTCGGCTCGCTGAGCGACTACACGATGACCCGCTGGGGCCGGCGCAAGCCGTACATCCTGATCGGCTCGCTGCTCGATGTCGCGTTCCTGTACGGGATCGCCGTCTCCAACGGGGTGCTGGCGATCGCCGCCTTCGTGATCCTGCTCCAGTTCAGCAGCAACTTCGCGCAGGGCCCCTTCCAGGGCTACGTGCCCGACCTCGTGCCGGCCCATCAGGTGGGCCTGGCCAGCTCGCTCGTCGGCCTGATGCAGGTGATGGGCCAGGTGGCCGGCTTCACGATCGGGTCGATCGCCGCAGCCACCCACAACTATGTCGCCGGGACGATGGCCCTGGGTGTGCTCGAGCTGGTCACGATGCTCGGCGTCGTCCTGCGGGTCGACGACGGCAAGGCCAGCAAGTCACGCGAGGGACGTTCGTGGGTCTCGATCGCCCGGGAGGCGTGGGGCACCGATGTCCTCCGTGAGCACAGCTTCCTGTGGCTCGTCGGGTCACGCCTGCTGTTCCTGATGGGCGCGTCGATGCTCGTGATCCTGGGCCCGTTCTACCTGCACCAGACGTTCCATCTCGACGAGTCGGCCAGCGGGACCACGTTCCTGGTGGTCGTCGGCCTGGTCCTGGTCGCCAACCTCCTGGCGGTCTTTCCGGCCGGACGGCTGTCCGATCGGGTCGGACGCAAGCGACTCCTCTACGTCAGCTTCGGCCTGGGCGCACTGGGCATGGCCGTCGTCGCGTTCGCTCCCGTCCTGCCGGTCGCCTACTTCGGGGTGACCCTGTTCGGGATCGCGTCGGGGACGTTCCTGGCCGTGGACTGGGCCCTGATGACCGAGATCATCCCGCGAGCTTCATCCGGCCGCTACATGGGGATCAGCAATGTCGCGACGGCCTCGGCCAGCATCTTTGCGCTGGCCGTCGGCGGAACCCTCATGGATGCGGTCGATCGAAGCATCGAGCCGGGGCTGGGACCGCGGGCAGCCTATGGCCTGGCCGTTGCCTTCTTCGTGATCGGGGGACTGCTCCTTCGGCCGGTAGAGGAACGTCGCCAGCCAAGCTCGGCCGAGCCAGGCCCGGGCGCCCCGTGAGCGATCCGGGCGGCGTGGGCGGAGCTCCCCAGGCGGCGACGCGGGTCGTCGTGATGGGCCTGATGGGCTCGGGCAAGACCACCCTCGGCAAGCGCCTGGCAAGACGGCTTGGCTGGCCACTGCGCGACTCCGACGAGCAGCTCCGGGTCTCGACGGGCCTGACGGCGCGGGAGATCCGCGCCGCACACGGGACCGAGGCCCTGCATGTCGCCGAGGCACATGCGCTCCTCGAGGCGCTCGGCCAGCCCGGGCCGGCCGTCATCTGCGCCGCGGCCAGCACGATCGAGGTCTCTGCGGCCCGGGCGGCGCTCACCGAACCGGGTGTCGTCGCGATCTGGCTGCGGGGAGCACCGGCCGTCCTGGCCCGGCGGTTCGCAGGGGGGTCGCATCGACCCGTCTACGGCGCGGATCCCGAGGTGGTTGCCCGGGACCAGGCCCGCATCCGGGATCCGCTCTTCGCCGCAGTGGATCCGGTGCGGATCCGCGTTGACGGCCGGACGCCCGCCGCCGTCCTCGAGCGTGCCCTCAGCAGGCTCCGAGAGCGCGGGGTTCCGATCCCCTAGTTCGCGCCGGTCACCTTGGTTCCGATCGTGACGGTGACGTCATCGGCACCCCGGACGAGCAGGATCTCGTAGGGCTGCGGGGTGGCGCCGATCGCATCGAGCAGCTCGTCGGCGTCGGTCACCGGCTTGCCGGCGACGGCCACGATGAGATCGCCCCGGGTGATGCCGGCCGCGGCGGCCGGGCTGTCGTCCT
>JBEPUS010000105.1:0-8511 GCA_041691435.1 Chloroflexota bacterium | reverse complement strand
CACGGGTGGCCGCGCACACGGTTGCCCGCGCACACGGTTGGCCGCGCACACGGTGGGCCGCCCACACGGTTGGCCGCGCACCGGGTTGGCCACGCCCAGGGTTGGCCGCGCACACGATTGGCCGCGCCCACGGACGGCCGCGCCCGCAACCCGCGCCCGGCCACGACCCGCGATTCGCCGCGACCCAACGTCGGCCGCGCCCGCCACGGGCGCCCACGACCCGCGATTCGCCCGCAGCCCACGACCCGCGATTCGCCACGACCCACGTACGTCCGCGTCCGCCGCGAGCGGGCAACGAATCGGCAGACTATTGGAGGCCGGCGAACCTCGAGGGATCGCTCCCAAGGAGCACGCCCGCCACACACAGCAGGAGCAACGCGACGACGGCCAGCACCCGCAGCCAGGTCGCGGAGCGTGGGTCGCTGGGCAACGGCAGGCCGCTCGTCCGGACCCATCCGCTGGCCAGCGTGGGCACGCCGCGGGGAACGAGCGCAAAGCCCAGCCAGGCGCCAGCCAGGAGGCCGCCGACATGGGCAAAGTTGTCGATCGTGCCCGCCCCGAAGGTGAAGCCAAGGACCAGGTTGAGGATGATCAGCGTCCCGACCTGGGCAGCCAGGCTGCGGCTCTGGCGATCGAGGATGGGATTGTGCAGCCGGCCGGCCACGAAGAGGCAGCCGAAGAGGCCGAAGATCGCGCCGGACGCGCCGACCGAGGCGATCAGTGGATCGCCGAAGACGAAGCTCGCGACCGAGGCGGCGAGGTCGCAGGCGAGGTAGATGAAGATGAACAGCTTCCAGCCGTAGATCCGCTCGACCACCGGACCAACGAGGTAGAGCGCGTACATGTTGAACGCGAGGTGGATTGGGCTCTCGTGGAGCAGCGCGACGGTAAAGAGGCGCCAGTATTGGCCGGTCGCGACGAGGCTCTTGTCCAGCAGGAGCTGGCCGAAGACGGAGTTCGGGTCACCGGTCGGCGGCGCCACGAAGTAGGCAACGACGGTGATTGCGATGATCGCGTAGGTGACTGAGACCGCCGGGCCGCCGCCCCGGCTCCGGGCGAAGTAGCGATTCGCGGCGCCGCTGTTGCCCGTCTCCTTGGCCAGCCAGCCCAATCTCGAAGCAATCTCCGCCTTGTCGGCCGGCGGCGCCCGGCGGTCGGCTTCGCGGTAGGCCCGGATCGCTTCGCCCAGGTTGCCCTGCCGGACGAGCTCCGCCGCGATGCTTCGCCAGGCTCCATACGTGCTCGGGGTCTCGCCGACGGCTGCGGCGGCACGCCAGGTGACCATCGCCTGGTCTTCGCGGCTGGCACGGAAGTAGACGTTGCCCGTGCCCAGCAGCGCGGCCGCCGTGATGGTCGGATCCGGGTGGCCGATCACGCGCTGGTAGAGGCCGAGGGCGTCCTGCAGGTCGCCCGAGGCGAGCAGGGCATCAGCCCGGGCCAGGTGATCAAGCGCCTCCGGCGGGCTCAACGACCCTTGCGGCGCGCGGGCACGGGTCGGGTCATCCATTCGCGGGACGATAGCAGGGCGCTGCTAGAATCGATGCGTGTGCGGCCGGTTCACCCAACAGCGACCCACGGCCGAGCTCGCTGCGCTGTTCGACGCCGAGCCACCGCTGGCCGACCTCCTGCCCACCTACAACCTGGCCCCCACCGATGAGGCGGCCGTGGTCGTCGAACGACAGGATCGGCGCGCGATCCGGGCGTACCGCTGGGGCCTGATCCCGTCGTGGGCGAAGGACGAGAAGATCGCGTCGAAGCTGTTCAATGCCCGGGCGGAGACGCTGGCGACGAGCGGGGCGTTTCGCGAGTCGTTCCGGCGCCGGCGCTGCATCGTGCCCGCGGATGCCTTCTACGAGTGGCAACGCCAGGGAGGGGCCCGGCAGCCGTTCCTGGTCCGGCGCAGCGACGGTGGGCCGCTTGCCCTCGCCGGCCTGTGGTCGGGCTGGCATCACCCTGAAACGGACCAGGTGATCCGGAGCTTCACGATCATCACGACCACCGCCATTCGGATCCTCGCGGCCATCCACGATCGGATGCCGGTGGTGCTCGCGCCGGAGTACTGGGACCGCTGGCTCGACCCGGACAATGCCGGAACCGAGGAGCTCGGCGGATTGCTCCAGCCATCGGCCGACGACGAGATCGTGCTCTATCCGGTCCGGCCGCTGGTCAACAACGTCCGCAACAACGGTCCCGAGCTCATCGAACCCATGTGATCCGAGCCGCCTGACGCGGCACAGGACGAGACGTCAGGCAGGCGTGGCCTGCCAGCCTGCGCCGGAGGTGGCCTGGGCCAGCGCCGCCGGACCGGGAATCCCCTGGTCGAGCGCAGCGGCGAAGCGCCCCACGGTTCGGCCAAAGACACCATCAGGATCGGCCTCGGGCGCCTCGATCGCGGTCGCATCGCGGGGCAGGTCGGGCGTTACGTGGCCAGCCTCGACGACCACGATCAGCGCGGCGCCGACATACGAGCAGTCCGCGGCAACCGCCTGGAGGGCGTCGAGCCCTATCGGTTCCGCAACGACCACGACCCGGTGATCGGGCAGGTAGCGCAGCGCCAGGTCCAGGTCGCCGGCGTCGATCGCCGGCAACGGGCCATTGGCGCCCGCAGCCCCGGCCGGCGCGGCAGTCTCCGGGGGCTCGAACTCGTCCCCAGGCAGCATCGGTTCGATGTCGACGACCGGCGGGGCGGCGACCGGCGTGGCCCGGGCGGGGTCTCGCAGGACGGCTACGTGGCCGATCCCGGCGTCGGACAGGGCGAGCAGGAGGGCGTCACCGGCTGGGTCGTCGCCGACCTTGCCGACGAGCTGGACGGCCGCACCAGCGGCGATCGCGCCACTCGCAACAGCCACCGGGCGCCCGGCCGCCGTTGAGCGCCGCCCTGCGTCGCCGGGCACGATCCACGGGCAGCCGATCACGACAATCACTTCCGGAGGATACCCGGCGCCGAGATCAGTGGTCCCCGGCCTCGGCGTCTCGGTCGGTTCGGCGTTTCCGTGGGCCGGGGCGTCTCCGTGGGCCGCGGCATTCCTCGGGCGCCAAAGGTTTCAGGAAGCGGTTTCGGTCGATTCCTCGTCGCGGACGACTTCGACCGGGCCGATCGCCGCGGTCTCCAGCTCGGCAGTGATCCGGGCGGCGTCTCCGACCATCACGATGGCCGCCCGGTCGGGATGGATCCGGGCTTCGGCGGTGTCCTGGACATCGCCGGCGGTGACAGCCTCGATTCGTCCGCGGTACGTCGCCAGCTCATCGTCGGGCAGGTCGTGGACCACGATTCCGCCGAGCGCGCCCACCACTGGACCGGGCGTCTCGAAGCGGAGCGGGAAGACGCCGACCAGGAAGTCGCGGGCCCCCGCCAGCTCGGCCGGGGTGACGGGTTCCTGGCGAATACGGTCGAGCTCAGCGAGCAGGTCGACCAGAGCCGGCACGGTGACTTCGGTATTGACCGCGACCCGGGCCGAGAACGGGCCTGCCCCCCGGCGTGGATCGAAGCCGGCCGATGCGCCGTACGTGTAGCCCTTCTCCTCGCGCAGCTTCATGTTCAGGCGCGAGTTGAACAGCCCGCCCAGGATCGCACCCATGACGCTGAGCGCCGCGTAGCCATCGATCCGGCGAGGCACACCCACGTGGCCGACGCGGATCTCGGTCTGGACCGAGCCGGGCCGGTCGAAGAGCCTGATCGTGACCGCATCGATCACCGACCCCGAGGCCACAGGACCACCGATTGCCGCTGCTCCCGGGGAGGCCGTCCAGCCGCCCAGGAGGGACTCGGCGATCGCGACTGCTCCCCGGCCACCCGCACCGGCGAGGTCACCAGCGAGGATCAGGGTCATCCGGGCCGGATCGAAGCCTCGCTGCCAGGCCGCCGACAGCCGTTCGACGTCGAGCGTCGCCACCGTGCCGGCCAAGCCGCCCGACGGCTGGTGGTACGGCGAGCTCGGCTGGTAGATCGTGCCAATGAAGGCCTCGTCGACACGGCGGCGCGGCTCTGCCCGGGCCTGGAGGAGGTCGTTCAGGCGTTCCTCGCGCAGGCGATCCACCTCGCGAACCGGAAACGTGGGGTGAGCGGCGAGCTCCGCCAGGAGCTCCAGCGCCGGTTCGAGCCGGGCGACAGGCACCTCGACGCTGACCGTCGCGGCGTCCCAGCCTGCGTCCGCATGGAGCCCGGCACCGAGCCGCTCGGTCGCCTCCACCAGGGCGACCGCGTCGTAGCGCTGGGTGCCCTCGGAGAGGGCCCGGGCGGCCAGCGAAATGGCCCCGGCGACAGCCGGAGCGTCGTCGGCGGCACCGTTGCGCAGGATGAGCGAGGCCGTCACGAGGGGCCGGCCGGGCATCTGGGCGGTGATCACCCGGAGTCCGTTGCCCAGCGTGGCGCGCTCGAATTGCGGGAAATCGTACGGCCGTGGCTGGCCGGGCGTGGGCCGGGTGGCGATCACCGTCGGCTCGCTCACCCGGCGGCCTCCTCGGTGCTGCCGTTCGCCGGCAGGTACGTGAGGACGAGCCGGTTGTCTGCCCGGAAGACGTCCGCGGCAACCGCCCGGATGGCCTCGGGGGTGACCGCCAGGTAGCGGGCCAGCATCGTGTCGATGAGCGCCGGGTCGTCGAACAGGGTGGCATTCATCGCCAGCCGGTCGGCCCGCTCCTCCACCCGGCTCAGGGCGCCGAGCTCCTCGGTCTCGATCAGTGCCTTCGCCCGGGCGAGCTCATCGTCGGTCACCGGTTCGCGGGTCAGCCGGTCGAGCTCCTCGAGGTAGGCAGCCTCGACCCGTTCCAGGCTCACGCCCGGCTTGACCGTGGCCCAGCCCGAGGCGATCGAGCCGCCGCCCACGAACCCGAGGACGAAGGCGACGACGTCCTGGGCGATCTGGTCGTCGCGGACCAGGCGCCGGTCGAGTCGGCTGCCCTTGCCGCCGGCCAGGATCTGCATGGCCACTTCGAGGGCGTCGAGGCGCCGGTCGCCCATGACCGGCGCACGGAAGCCGAAATAGATCCGGGGCAGCGGAACCTGGTCGGTGACCGTCTCCCGGACCTCGGCACCCAGCGTCGGCTGGAGGGTCATGTCGCCGACCGGCGGGATGGACGGGTTGGCCGGGATGCCCCCGAAATAGTGCTGGGTCCAGGCGCGAACCTGCGCGGGATCGACATCCCCGACCACCGCCAGGACGGCATTGTTCGGCGCGTAGTAGGTCCGGAAGAAAGCCGAGACGTCCTCGAGCGAGGCGGCGTCCAGGTCCTCCATCGAGCCGATCGTGGGATGGTGATAGGGATGGCCCTCGGGATAGAGGTGCGCCTGGAGCTTCTCCGACCAGCTGCCATAGGGCCGGTTGTCGTACGACGAGCGCTTCTCGTTCTTGACCACCGCGCGCTGGTTATCGAGGTTGTCCTGGCTGAGGGCATCGAGCAGGGTCCCCATGCGGTCCGCCTCGAGCCACAGTGCCAGCTCGAGCTGGTTCGACGGGAGCGTCTCGAAATAGTTCGTGCGGTCCAGCCAGGTGGTCCCGTTGATCGTCCCCCCGGCGGCCTGGACGAGGGCGATGTGCTCGGCCTTCTTCACGTTCCGGGAACCCTGGAACATCACGTGCTCGAACAGGTGGGCGAAGCCGGTCTTGCCCGGCACCTCGTTTTTCGAGCCGACCGCGTACCAGATGTTGACGGCCACGACGGGCGCAAGGTGGTCCTCGGCAATCACCAGGCGGAGGCCATTGGGCAGGCGCTCATCTGTGAACGGAACCGAGGGATTGACCATCGCGGGAAGGGTACCGCACCACGCCGTCCCAGCGCGGACGTCAGGCCGGGATCGGAACCTGGCTCTCGCCCGGCACCCAGTCGCCGAGCGAACGGACCTCGGCAATTCGTCCGGCGACCGCCGGATCGAGCGCTTCGGCGGCCGCGACAGCCGTCTCGATCGCCGTCAGGCAGAGGATCCCCTCGCCCGTCGCCGCCAGGCGGATCTCGACGGCGTCGCGCAGTGCGCCCGACTGCGGGGTGGGCGTGTTGACGACGAGACCCACCTCGCCCGAGCCGATCAGGTCCAGGATTGGCACGCCAGCGCCGACGTCGGGGACGGCCGTGGTCGCCGTCTTGGCGACAAGCCGCGAGCCGAAGCCCAGGCCGGCCAGGGCCCGGGCCGTGCCCGATGTGGCGGCCAGCTCGAAGCCGGCGCGCTCGAGCGCGGCTGCCAGCCGGCCGAGGAGGCCCTTGTCGCGGTCGGCGATCGACAGGAGCGCGAGCGGCCGGCCACCGGCAGCGCCTGGCCGGGGCGGGACGAGCGAGGCCGCGACGAGGGCCTTGGCCAGGGCCACGGCGGGGTCGGCATGGATCCCGATCACCTCGCCGGTCGACTGCATCCCGGGCCCGACCGAGGGATCCACCCCGCGCAGCTTGGCCGTCGAGAAGGCCGGCGCCTTGACCGCGACGAAGTCGGGCGACGCGAGCAGCCCGCCGGGCCAGCCGAGCTCGGCCAGGGTTGCGCCGAGGGCGATCCGCACGGCCAGCTCAACCATCGGCACGCCCGTGACCTTGGACAGGAACGGCACCGTCCGTGATGCGCGAGGATTGACCTCGATCAGGTAGACGCCGTCGTCGCGGACGATGAACTGGGCATTGACCAGACCGCGAACGCCAAGCGCCAGCACGATCCGTTCCATCGTCGCCACGATCAGGCCCTGGTCACCGGCGCTCACCGTCTGTGGTGGGAAGACGCCCACCGAGTCGCCCGAGTGGACGCCCGCCCGCTCGACGTGCTCGAGCAGGCCCGGGATCAGGACATCGGTCCCGTCGCTGATCGCGTCGACATCCACCTCGACGCCCTCCAGGTAGCGATCGATGCGCACCGGGCGGTCGGGATCGACGATCGTCGCCGCGGCCAGCTGCCGGACCAGGTCGTCCGGTGAATAGGCAAAGTCGATGGCCAGCCCGCCGATCACGAAGCTCGGCCGGACGATCACTGGGTAGCCGATCCGCTCGGCGAGGGTCAGCGCCTCCTCGTTGCTGTGGGCCATCCCGCCCTCCGGCTGGGGGATGCCCAGCCGATCCAGCAGGGCGGCGAAGCGTGTCCGATCCTCGGACTGGTCGATCGCCTCGAGGTCGGCCCCCAGCAGGTTGACGCCGGCGGCGGCCAGCGGTCCGGCCAGGTTCAGCGGCGTCTGGCCGCCGAACTGGACGAACGCCGGCAGGAGCTCATCGCCCGGCCGGGTCTCGGCCTCGATCACGTTGAGCACCGATTCGGGATCGAGCGGCTCGAAATAGAGCCGGCTGCTGGCATCGAAATCGGTCGAGACGGTCTCCGGGTTCGAATTGATCATCACCGCGTTCCAGCCCAGCCGGCGGAGCGTGTCGGCAGCCTGGACCGCGCAGTAGTCGAACTCGATCCCCTGCCCGATCCGGACGGGTCCCGAGCCGATCACGAGGGCCGCCGGGCGCGCGATCGGGGGTGCCTCGGGCGGCGAGCCGGCGGCGGCGTACGTCGAGTAGAAATAGGGCGTCTCGGCGGCGAACTCGGCGGCGCATGTGTCGACCATCGCGTAGCCCGGCTGGAGGCCAACCGTGCGCCGGGCGACCCGGATCCGGGCAGGTTCGACGTCCGCGAGGGTGGCCAGCTCCCGATCGCCGAACCCGGCCCGCTTGACCGTCGCCAGCAGGCGCATGGCATCGCCATCGGCCGGATCACCGATTCGCGAGCCGGCGCGGGCGACGGCCGTCTCGAGGGCCACCGCCCGGCCGAACTCGGCCAGGAACCAGGAGGCGATCCCGGTGGCAATCCCGATCGTTGCCTCGGGTACGCCCCGGCGGAGGAGCGCCAGCACCCGCCACAGCCGCGTATCGGACGGCTCCAGGAAGCGGCGCAGGACGATGGGCGCGGCCGCTCGCTCGGCGAAGCGGGTGGACTCGCAGGCCTGGCCAGCGGCATCGACCCAGCGGATCGGCGCCGCATCCAGCTCCACGCCCAGCCCGCCAAGGGGCGATCCCTCGTCCGGTACCGGACGGTAGACCGCGCTCAGGTAGGCGAGGCTGGGCTCCCACTCACGGTTCTCGGCGAGCGGGCCGACGCCGGCCTGCTCGAGGCCGCGGAGCGCCTTGTTGAGCGCCGCGCCGAACGTCCGGTCGATCGCCATCACCTCGCCGGTGGCCTTCATCTGGCTGCCCAGCGAGCGGTCGGCGAGGGGAAACTTGTCGAACGGGAAGCGCGGCAGCTTGACCACCACGTAGTCGAGGGCCGGCTCGAAGGCGGCGACCGTGGTGCCGGTCACGACGTTCGGGATCTCGGCCAGCCGCCGGCCGGCGGCGATCTGGGCGGCAACGCGGGCGATCGGGTAGCCGGTGGCCTTGCTCGCCAGGGCCGATGACCGGCTGACCCGTGGGTTGACCTCGATCACCGCGTAGTCGTCGTAGTCCGGGCTCAGGGCGAACTGGACATTGCAGCCGCCCTCCACGCCCAGCGCCCGGATGATGTCGAGGGCGGCGCTGCGCAGGCGCTGGTGGACGGCATCCGGCAGGGTCTGGACGGGCGCAACC
>JBEPUS010000104.1:0-8527 GCA_041691435.1 Chloroflexota bacterium | reverse complement strand
GACCTCGATCGGGCTGGCCAGGAACTCCATCCGAACGCCCTCGCGCTCGGTCTCGCCCAGCTCCTCCTCGTCGACGACGAGTTCGGAGCGCGTGCGGCGATAGACGATCGCGACGTTCTCCGCACCGTGTCGCAGGCTGGTCCGGGAGCAGTCCATCGCGGTGTAGCCGCCGCCGATGACCACCACGTCGCGGCCGACCTCGAGATCCTGGCCCAGGTTGGCGATCTTCATGAAGTCGACGCCGTACTGGACGCCATCGAGGTCTCCGCCCGGGACGTCGAGGGCGACCGCGTCCATCGCCCCCGCGGTGATCGAGATCGCGTCGAAATCGCGCTGGAGCTGGTCGAACGGGATGTCCTTGCCGATCGTGGTGTTGAACACGAACTTCACGCCGAGCTGCTCCACCAGCCGGATGTCCATCTCGATCGCCTCGCGCGGCAGGCGGAAGGCCGGAACGCCGATCAGCATCGTGCCGCCGCCGTAGGGCAGGCTGTCGAAGACGGTCACCTGGAAGCCCTTCAGGGCGAGCTCGCGGGCAACCGCGATGCCGGCCGGACCGGCGCCGACAACCGCGACGCGCTCGTCACGGGCTGTGATCAGCGGGATCACGTCGGGGATCCCCGAGGCCTCGTGCCACTCGACCAGGAAGCGCTTCATCGCCCGGATCGCGAGCGGCCGGTCGATGTCGCCTCGCCGGCAGGCGCGCTCGCACGGGGCAGAACAGACATAGGCGCACATCGCGGCGACCGGGTTGGGGTCGCGGCTGAGGATGTAGCCCTCCTCGAACCGGCCCTCGGCGGCAAGATTCAGGTAGCCCCGGCAGTTGGTTCCGACCGGGCACGCCTCCTGGCACTCGATGTTGCACTGGAGCCATGACGCGTCGACGGGCTGAACGAGGAATTCCTGGTTCGGGTCGATGGCCAAGTCGAGGTCGTACCTTTCCCTTGATCGGCTCGGGCAGGAGGAAGCGCCGGCAGATCACCGACCGAGCCGAATCTACCACCGAGGCCCGTTGCCATGCACCGATCGGCCCGCTGACCAAGGCTTGCCGCGCACGTTGGGCGCCGCCCGCCGAAGTTGACGCCCGCGGATGGGGCAGCTACGCTCGGGCGCAGGTTCGCACGGTCTGCGGGCCGGGCGAAGCCGTTCGAGGAGTACCTGGGTCTGAGCGAGATGATGGCATTGGCATCGGCCCTGCTGATCGGCGTCGTCGGCGGCGCTGTCCTCGTCTCATTCCTGCAGGTCCGGCCCCGTCCTCCGCGTGAGATTCGGGTCACGGTCACGCCCAACGCGCTGCCCCACAGGCGAGCTGCGACCCTGGCGGTAGATCACCAGCGTTCGTTTACCACGCCTGACGTTCGCGGCGGACCGGCCGATGCCGTGACGCTGGCTGGCACTGGAACGCACGTTCCATCCGGTTCGGGGAACGGCGGCCTGCTCGCGTTCCCGATCGCCCGGGCACGTCCGGTCGACCTCATCGTCGTGGCTCAGCCGGTCGCGATCCCAAGGCAGGGCCCCGTGGCCGTCGCCGACCGGCCATCAGATCCGCCCGAACGACAACGGCTGGAGGGCGGCCAGGCCGATGTCAGCGCGCCAGAAGCGAGCGAGCCGAAGCCGGCCGGGCCGAAGGGCCGCCAGGCGCCGCCGCCGGAGCCGGCCGCAGCCGCGCCGCTGACGGGGCCGTGCGCCGATGAACGGCGCATCGCGGCCGAGCGCTGCGCCCTGGCTGATCGCCTCAGCGAGCAGGCGACCGCGGCCAACCTGCTCCTGGGCGAGCAGCAGCGGACCTATGACGAGCTGTCGTTGCGCGCGGCGCAGGCGGCCCTGATCGCGGATCCGCGCGAGATCCGCGCGGCCAAGGAGACGGCCCGGATCGCTTTTCGGCGCGCGCATGCCTCGGCGCGCACGCGCGAGGCCGTCGAGACAGCGGCCGGCGACTGGCTGACCGAGATCAATCGAATCAACCAGGCCTCGAAGGATGCAGCCACGGATGGGGCCCGGGCGGGCGAGGCCGCGGCCCAGGTTGCGCTGGCGATCGAACGGCTGAGCCTGGATGCGGACGTTGCCCGGATCAACGCCGAGTCGGCGGCTGAGGCATGTCACCTGGCCCGCGAGGTGCTGGCGGCCTGCGAGGAGGCCCAGGTGGACCTGCGCGCCGGTCGGGTCCCCGTCGATCCGGCGGCAGTGCCGATCGAAGCGGTCCGGCCCAAGCTCATCGGCGGACCGGAGCTGGAGCCCAGCGAGCTCGAGGAGTTCACCGCACCATCCGAACGCGTCTTCTCCGGAGGGCAGCCGCGGATGTTGCGGATGTTGCGAGGTGATCGCGAGGCGATGCACGCGGTGGTCGAGGAGCTGGCCGGTGATGACAACGAGGCGAAGGGTCGCTGGCAGCTCCTGTTGAGCGGCCTGGTCGACGCCTGCGTCGCCCGGGCGATCGAGGCGTCGTCGCTTGAGTTCCCGGCCGGCGGCGGCTTCTGGGCACCGTTCAGCCAGGCCCAGAGCCGGGACATCGTCACGGCGCTGGCGTCGCTTGGCTATCGCTTCGACGGGCTGGGTGGGTTCGCCGATGGCCGGCTCCCGAGCCAGCGTGACCTGTCGCTGGCGCTGGGGTACGCCGGTCTGGATCCGATGCGGATGCGGACCTGGCCGAATGAGAAGGCGATGGGCCAGATCTTCGACGGGGTCAGGGTCGCGGCCGACGAATATGTCGCGGCAGCAGCCGGGGACCTGACCCTGGGCGAGATGGTCGCCCTCCTGCGCGGCCGAGCGGAGCCGCTCGCAGACCTCTGGAACAACTGGGGCAGGATCAGGCCCCTGCTCCTGGCGGTCTGACGAAACGATCCGGGCCTAGGCCTCGGATCTGGCGGCTTCCTCGTCCTCGTCGATGATCACGAGCCGGAAATCCTCCGCAGCCGCCGTGCCGATCCGGGCACCATCCTCGGCGGCCCACTCGGCAATCCGCGCATCGAGCTTTTCGGGTTCTTGGATCTGGCTGGCATGCGCGCGCAGAGCTCCAACCTTTCGGTCGATCGTCGCGCTGACATCCACCCAGGCGGTTGGGTTCTGGGTCCAGAACAGGTAGACGCGCCGCACCCGGTGGGCGGCGAGGCCCGCTCGAGCGAGGGCCGGAAATGCCATCGGGTTGCGAGCCGCCGGATAGACCGCGTCGAGGGCTGCGAAACCGGCCGCGCGATGGTCGGTGTGGTTGATCCCGCCGCCCGGATAGATGAGGACCTCGGGATCCTGGGCAAGGACCACGTCCGGCCGGAATGTGCGAATCTCACGGACGAGGAGCTCGCGCAGGACCAGGTCGTTGAGCAGGCCGCCGTCCGGCTGATGGAGAAAGCTCACACCGGCATAGCCGACGATTCCCGCGGCCGCCCGCTGCTCACGCTCGCGCAGCTGGCCAAGGACCAGGGGATCGGCGTCCGGGTCCTCGCCGCCCTGGTCGCCACTGGTGCAGCACACGAGCCAGCCCGTCGAGCCGGCGTCGATCCAGCGGGCGGCGGTCGCCGCCGGGCCGAAATCGGCGTCGTCGGGATGGGCGGCGATGACCATGAATCGGTCCGGTCGCCAGTCATGCGGCTCGACGCGCTCGACCGGCGGGGAGCTCGATTCAGGGCTCATCGGTACGTCCGGATCAGGTCACCGTGACAGGTGAATTGGCGTATTATCCCGACCGAGGCTTCGCTCGTATCCCCCCACGAGCGAGGCCTCTTTTGCTGTCCTGGATCAGCCGGCAGACGGGGCCGCACGCTCAGCCTTGGCCGCTGCCAGCCGGGCCAGGACGTCCGCCGGGTGGCCATCGGCCTTGACCTTCGGCCAGGCGTAGGCAACGACCCCAGCGGGGTCGACCAGGAACGATGAGCGCTGGATGCCCATGTATTCCCGGCCGTAGTTCTGCTTGAGCGTCCACGCGCCATAGGTGGTCGCCACGGCATGGTCCTCATCGGACAGGAGCGTGAACGGCAGCTCGTATTTCTCGCGGAAGCGGCGATGGCTGTCAGCCCCGTCCGGGCTGATCCCCCAGACATCGGCGCCCTCATCGCGCAGGGGCGCGTCGAGGTCGCGAAACTGGCAAGCCTCGGTCGTGCAACCAGTCGTGTCGTCCTCGGGGTAGAAGTAGACGATCGTCCAGCGTCCATGCTGGTCCGCGAGCCTGTGGACCACGCCGTGCTCATCGGGCAACTCGAGCGCGGGAGCCTTATCGCCGGCGACTGGCATGTTCATGCCTCGGAGCGTAGCAGGGTCGTCTCGATCACGATGAGCCGGCCGCCGCGGACCTCGACGCGAGGCGGGCCGCCGGGCGCCGCCAGGACTTCATTCGAGAGGCCCCGCGAGGACCCCGCGGGCAGGGTCTCGTCGGCCAGCGGCCAGCGCAGGCCGGTGGTGGTCACGCCCGTCGCCGGACCGTCAAACGGCAGCAGGGTGACCAGGTCAGCGGGCCGCTCCGCGAGGTCCAGGCCGGCCACCTTCATGCCTCGATCGTGACCCGTCACGCTCAGCATCCGGACGCGGGTACGGCCGTCCAGGAGGCTCACCACCCGGCCTTCCAGGACAGGGTGGGCAAGGAGCCAGAGGTTGGCCAGGGTGTGGTCGAGACGTCCGCCGAAGGCACCGACGACGATCAGCTCGCGCGCCCCGCGTTCGACGGCTGCGATCAGCGCCAGCTCGGTATCGGACGCGTCCTTGTCAACCGGCGAGCGCTCGACCGTGACGCCAGCTGCCTCGAACGCGTTCACTGCCGCAGGCCCCAGGGAATCGCCGTCGCCGACGAGGAGGTCCAGGTGCAGGCCGAGTGGGGCGGCGAGCAGGGCTCCGGCATCCGCGGCAATGACCAGGTCGACCGCCTGGTCCCAGCCCGGCCACGCGCCATCGAGCTCCGGTCGTCGAGGACCGGCGCCACCGGCCAGGATCAGGGCGCGGGGAGCCACGGGCGGATCGTACTCGACGCCCGATGCTAGACTTCCGGCCGTGCCCGAACCGGTCGACCATCCCGCCATCCAGCGCGTCCTGGACGCTGCCGCCAGGAAGGGTGTCAGCCTCGAGATCCGGGTCTTCGACGAGTCCACCCATACCGCCGCCGACGCTGCGGCGGCCGTCGGCGCCGAGCTCGGCCAGATCGTCAAGTCGCTGGTCTTCGTCAACCCGGCCGACGACGGGACGCTCGAGCCCATCCTGTGCCTGGTCTCCGGCCCCAACCGGGTCGATGTCGCCCGGCTGGCCGCTGTGACCGGCGCCCGCGACGTGCGCCGGGCGACCGCCCGGGAGGCCAATGAGCTCTCAGGCTTCACGATCGGCGGGATTCCCCCGATCGGCCACAGCCGGCCGATGCGAGTGATCATGGATCCGGACCTGGGTCGCTTCCAGGTCGTCTGGGCAGCAGCCGGTACGGCCACCGCCGTCTTTCCCGTCCCACCGGCGACGCTGCGCTCGATCTCGAACGCGATCGTCGCCCCGATCACCGAGGACCCACCGGCCGATCCGGCGACGTGAGCGGCGAGCCGCACGTTGCGGTTGCGAGCTATCCCGGCGGCATCCGGGTCCGCGCAACGTGGGGCGGCAGCGGTGACGGCCCGGCGGTCGTGGCCCTCTCGGAATCGGGCGGCGCCCTGGTGGAGCATGGCGAGCTCGTGTCGCCGGTCTTCGAGCGGATGTGCCGGGCGGAGCTCCGGATCGAGACCCCGGCGGGCCCCTGGGCGATCCGGCTGGCCTCACCGATCTTCGATGAGCCAGCCGTCTTGCTGTGGGACGAGCCGGGCCTCCTCGTCGTTGGCTACGGCTTCTTCACCTATGCGTTCGCAGCCCGGACCGGCGAGCTGCGCTGGAGCCACCGATCACACACGCCGCTCGTCGCGATCCTGGGCTCGTCCCGGATCGCGCACGTGATCGTGCAGGCCGAGATCGAGACGTTTGCGATCGAGGCCGATGGCGAGGTGGCCTGGCGCATCGCCCACTCCGACGTTGTGACCGAGGCAGCGATCGTCGGCGGACGCCTGGTCCTGACCAGCTTCGCGGGTCAATTGAGCGCATTGGATCCGCGTACGGGCCGGCCGACAGGCTGACCGCCGCGGAACGTGGATGACCGGTGGATCGCAACCGGCGGTCCCGCCCCAAGATTGTGGATAACTGGATTGACCGGGTCAGCTGCCGGCACCTATGGTTGGCGCAGCCCGGAGGGGCCGAGCGAGCGCTAACGGTCGAGATGACATCAAGACCCACGCGCCGGGTAGGTTCCTTCGGGCCTTTCCATGCCCTGCGGGTATCATCCCCAGACGTGGAACCCCTCCCGCTGATCGTGCTCGGCCTTGGCCTGTTCGCCGCCGGAACCCTCTATCTGCGATCGTTCGGTCCGGGTCAGCGGGTTGGCCGGCTGCTGGCATCGACGCCCCGGATCAGCGTTGAGCAAGCGATCGCTCTCAGCACCGAGCGCGTGCCGCGCTACGTCCGGGTCGACGGCCGGCTGGACAGCGACGAGGACTTTCCCGACGAGCGTGACCAGCCCCTGATCTTTCGCCGCCGGCGCCTCGAAGCCCGGCGGGGCCGGGGCTGGCAGATCCTCAGCGAGGCCCGCGATCTCGTGCCATTCCAGGTCAACGAGGGCCTGGCATCGATCGGCATCGACGGCTCCGCTCTCGACGTCGGGCTGGTGGTGCTGCCCCGGGAGGCAGTCGGAGCGGCGGCCGAGGCGCCGGGCATGCTGCCCGACGACCTCGACCCGAGCACGAAGGTCCGCCTCAGGGTGGAGCAGATCTCGGCGGTCGAGCACGCGACAGTCGTCGGGACGCCGGCGCTCGACCCGTCCGGCCAGCCGGTCCTCACTGCCGGCCGCGGCCGGCCGCTGATCCTCTCGACGCTCGAGCCTGCCGAGGCGATGCAACTGCTCTCCGGGGGCCGCAACCGGGCCCTCGTCGTGGCAGTCCTGCTGGTGAGCGGGCTCGCCATCCTGGCGCTGGGCACCGGCTGGGGAATCGCCCGGATCATTGCCGGATGACCCGCCATCCGGCGCCTGACGTGTGGCGGGCTCGAGCCCGCCTTGCGATCGTCACCCTCGCCCTGGCCTGGCTCCTGGGCGGCGCCGTGAGCCCGGCCCTCGGCGCGTCGCCAGCGCCCAGCGCCGGCGGCGACTACGGCGGTGATACGCGCACGTCGGGCCAGGGCCCGGGCCTCGTTGGCTCGCCCCTCTACGCGATCGGCGGGGTGCTCGTGGTGGCCCTCGTCAGCATCGGGCTCACCCTCGTCTACGTGCGGGCCACGGCAGCCAGCGCGGCAGCCGTCTCCCCTGCCCCGCCCGCCGATCCGGACGGGCGCTGACCATGGCCGGGCGATCCACCGGTCGAGCCCTGATCGTGGTCGGCGCGGTTATCGCGGTCGCCGCCGGGGCCGGCCTCGCGGCGCTCACGTCCGGGCCCGGGGCCGGCGGACCGAGCCCGTCAGCACCGGTCGCGGTGGTCAGCCCGGCTTCGACCAGCACGGTGAGCGGGTCACCGCCGGCAGGCGGGTCGGTGAGCCCATCGATCGGCGGGCCTTCGACCAGCCCGGGCGGGCCATCCCCGGCGCCGACCAGCGCGGCGACGTTCGTGGCCGGCAAGACGATCGTGTCGATGGGCTGGCCGTTTGGCGCCTCGGTCAAGGTCCACTACGGGCCGGGTTTCGGGGTCTTCCGGGTGGGCCCCCTCGAGCCGTTCAACATGATCTCGGGGGTCTCCAAGTCGGGTGCCCTGCTGCGCGGCCACGACGGGCTCGACCTCCAGGTGCCGGTGGGTACGGCCGTGCTCGCCCCGTTCAGCGGCACCGTGATCGACCCGCGCAAGCACTGGATCCCGTGGGATCCCGCGCGCTACGGCAAGGTCGTGGCGATCCAGAGCGACGAGCCAACATCGCTTGGCTACACCGTCATCCTCGTCCACCTCTCCTCGATCGGCGCGCCGATCGGCGTCCATGTGACCCGCGGCCAGGTGGTGGGCCTTACCGGGATCAGCGGCGATGCGGCCGGCACGATCCCCCACCTGCACCTCGAGCTGCGAGCACCGTTCCTGATCCGTTACGTTGTCCACGGCGTGGTCCGCCGGGTCGACTCGTTCGATCCACGGCCGTCGCTCCTGGCGGTCGATCCGCACCGCAAGAACTAGGCACCCGGGATCGGTGATTCCGGCGCCGGTGGTGCGCGCGGGTACGTTCGTCCTATTGGCAAGAACTGGTAGTTTCCCTACCCTCCAGTCGACTTACCAATTCCTCCAGCATGACGATCGTGACCACAGTTCCCAATGTCCGGCCGACGGACGGGACGCTTTCCGTTACGAAGGCGGCCCGTCTCCTCGGCGTCCATCCCAACACAATCCGAGCGTGGAGCGACCAGGGTCGCCTGCGCTACTACCGGATCAATCCGCGCGGTGACCGGCGCTACCGGCTCGGCGATCTCCAGCGATTCCTGGGTGCCGCCGCGGCGGCCGGGACGGCCAGTCCCACACCCAGCCGGGGCGGCCGTCCGCGCCGCGGCCCTGCCAACCTGCCGCCGGCCCTGACC
>JBEPUS010000103.1:0-8571 GCA_041691435.1 Chloroflexota bacterium | reverse complement strand
CCCGAGTCCGAGCCCGGTTCTACTCCAAGTAGTCCTTCAGCTTGCGGCTGCGGGACGGGTGGCGGAGCTTGCGCAGCGCCTTGGCCTCGATCTGGCGGATCCGTTCGCGGGTCACGTTGAACTCCTTGCCGACTTCCTCGAGGGTCCGGGCACGCCCGTCCTCGAGGCCAAACCGGAGCTGGAGGACGCGTCGCTCGCGGCCGGTCAGGGAGTCGAGGACCGCCTCGACCTGCTCCTTGAGGAGCTGATGCGAGGCTGCCTCGGCCGGGGCCAGGGCTCCCCGGTCCTCGATGAAGTCACCCAGGTGGGAATCCTCTTCCTCGCCGATCGGCGTCTCGAGGGAGACCGGCTCCTGGCTGACCTTGATGATCTCGCGGACCTTGTCAGGGGTGACCACCACCTCCTGGCCCTTGGACATCGCCTCGGCGATCTCTTCCACGGTCGGCTCGCGGCCGAGCTCCTGGAGCAGGTTGCGCGAGACCCGGATCAGGCGGTTGATCGTCTCCACCATGTGGACCGGGATCCGGATGGTCCGGGCCTGGTCGGCGATGGCCCGGGTGATGGCCTGGCGGATCCACCACGTGGCGTACGTCGAGAACTTGTAGCCCTTCTCGTAGTCGAACTTCTCGACTGCCCGGATCAGGCCGATGTTGCCTTCCTGGATCAGGTCGAGGAAGCTCATCCCGCGGCCGATGTACTTCTTGGCGATCGAGACGACCAGGCGCAGGTTGGCGCTGGTCAGCTGCTCGCGAGCGTCCCGGCCGATCTTGACCAGCTCGCCCTTCCGGTCGCGCAGCTTCGTGTTGAGCGGGATTTCCGGGTCGAAGCCCATCCGCTTGAGCAGCTCGGCGTCGTTGCCCTCGGTGATCCAGCGCTCCAGCGCCGGGAACGAGACCGACTCGCGGGTCCAGTCGTAGATCGCCCGGAGGCCGATGTTGTCGCGCGAGTCGAGGTCGCCGTTATGGACGGCAAAGTACGCCCAGTCGAGGAGCTTGATGAACGAATCCGGGTCCGGCGCTTCGTTGTAGGTATGGAGGAGCGCCTTGGCCTCGCGCAGGAGCGTCTTGGTGCCATCGGACTGGACGTCCTTGGCGGCCTTGACGAGGTGGAAGTCGGGGGTGGGCACGAGCAGGTCCGCGGCCGAGCCGGCGGAGATCGCCTTGCGCACGAGCATGTGGGCCTCGTCGCCGAGGGGCAGCCGGTGCTGGGGCTTGGCCGTGCGCGTCTTGCGCTCGGTATCGTGGGTGGTCCATTCGTGGAGTGAGACGACGCCCTTCCAGGGCGCCTCGACGAGCCATTCGCCGAGCTCGATCGCCTTGGCCAGGACGACCTCCTCCTCGGCGGTGAGCAGGGCCACCTTGCCGATTTCCTTGAGGTACATCCGGACCGGGTCGTCGATCCCGATCATGTCGGCCGAGAGGGCCTCGAGCTCTTCGGGCGTGGGCTCCTCGAGCTCCTTCGCGTCGAGCTTGGCCGGCGCATCGGCAGGCAGCTTCTCGGCTACGACCTCGCCGTTGTCGCCGACGACCTCGACGCCAATCTCCACGGCCTCCGCCGGGTCGGCCGCGACGGCCAGGTCGAGATCGAGGTCGTCGTCATCGTCGTCGTCGAGGTCGCGGGCCGGCGAGAGGGCGGCCACCCCGACCCGGGCCGGGCGCTTCGAGGCGAGCTTCGCCTCCTCCTGCTCGACCTTCGTCCGGCGTGGACGACCGGCGAGAACCGCCTCGACCAGCTGCTTGTCCATTGGATCCTGTGCCACGTGTGCCTCCAGCTATGCGCGACCGGCAACAGCCGGACGGGTGAGCAGGCGCGTCTGCTCGATCCTGCGATCGAGCGATCGGCGCGCCTCGTTGATCTGTCGTTCTTCGTCGAGCAGCCGGCGCATCTCGTCCGCATCGCTGCGGCGTTCGGCGTCGGCCTGCTCGGCCTGGTTCCAGGTGCCTCGCTCCTCGAGGCGGTCGGCCTCCAGGGTGAGGAGGCATTTGTCGAGGGCATAGGTGATTCGCGTGTCCGAGAGGGCGCTCGGGTCCGGCCCGCCATACGCATACAACGCGAGCGCCAGGGCCCGTGTTTCGGGATCGAGCGCATCGAGCATCCGGCCGCGCTCGAATGCGCCCGTCTCGAGGTCGGCGCTGATCGCCCGGTAGAGCTCGCGGGCGACGGTGCTGGGCAGCTCGGCCGGCTTGAGCAGCTCCACGACGCGGGCCTGCTGCGAGGGCACCAGGAGGAGCAGGCGGAGCAGGTCCCGCTCGACCGGGCTGATCGACTTCACGACCTCCTCGGGACTGACGCTCTCCGCCGCGGCTCGAACGGCATCGAGGGTGATCCGCGCACCCGCGTGATCGTCGCCCGATCCCCCGCCGCCGAGCGCGCCCGGCCGGCCCGGCTCGGGCCGCCGATGGAGCGCTTCGAGCAGGGTTCGCTCCTCGACGCCGGAGCGCCGCGCGAGCAACTGCAGATACGAGTCACGGACAACCGGGTCCGAGACCTTGCGCAGGGTGGGCATCACCGCATCGACCAGCCGTTTCTTGCCGTCCGCGGTCCGGGTATCGATCCGGCCGGCGTGATAGTCGATCAGGTAGGCGAGGATCGGATCCGGCACCCGAACGGCCTCTCGCCACAGGTCCGGCGATTCGCGGATCACCTCGTCGGGATCCTTGCCGTCGGGCAGCCGGACGACGCCGACGTCGGTCAGGCCCACGCCGCCATCCTGCTGGACCTCGCTGATCAGGTTGTTGAGCTCGGTCACCCCGAAGCTGCCGGCCGACTGGCCGGCCGGATCGACGTCGTAGGCCAGGGCGACCTTCTTGGCATAGCGCGTCAGGACCGCGACCTGGCCCGGCGTCAGTGCCGTGCCCAGGCTGGCCACCACGTTCGTGAAGCCGGCCTGGTGGGCCATCAGGGCGTCGGTGTAGCCCTCCACGATCACGGCCTGGCCCGACTTGCGGATCGCCGTCTTGGCCCGATCGACCAGGTACAGCGTCCGGCTCTTGTCGAAGAGCGGGGTGGCCGGCGAGTTGAGGTACTTGGGACCGTGATCGGCCGTGTCGCCATCGGCAACCAGGTAGCGCCCGCCGAGCCCCACCGCGTGCCCGTTGGCGTCCCGGATCGGGAAGATGATTCGCGCGCGGAAGCGGTCGTAGGCACCCCGGCCCGACGAGCGTGCCTGGGTCAGGCCGACCTCCGCGAGGACCGCCGGATCGACGCCGCGCTTGGCGATCAGCTGGCGCGACATCGCATCCCAGCCGGCCGGCGCCCAGCCCAGCTGGTGGGTGGAGATGGTGGCATCGGTGAAGCCGCGGCCGTGCAGGTACTCGAGGGCCGGCGCGCCGGACACATGAGCGGTCAGGACGCTGTGATACCAGGCGATCGCGCTATCGAGCACTTCGCGGAGGCGGGCACGACGAGCATCCTCGCGGCTCGAACGCTCGTCGATCTCGACGCCGGCCTTGGCTGCCAGGATCTTGAGCGCTTCCGGAAAGGTCACCGAATCACGTTGCATGACGAAGCTGAAGACGTCGCCGCCGAGCCCACAACCGAAGCATTTCCAGCTCTCCCGGTTGGGCGTGACGTAGAACGACGCTGTCTTCTCGCCATGAAATGGGCACAGGCCCTTGTAGGACGAACCCGATTTCTTGAGCTGGACGGTCTCGCCGATCACGTCGACGACCGACAGCTTGTTCTTCACTTCCGCGGCGACGCCGACAGCCACGGACCCTCCAGGTCTGCTACCCGCCACGCACCGCGCCGGGCATGAGTACGGGCGTGTCAAGACTTGACACGCCACTCAGGCCGTAACTATACCACCTTGTCAAGGCCTTGACAACGATTCTTGTCAATACCCTCTTGTCAATCCCCCCAAGCCAGGCCGCCGCCAGGGACACCGTGATCGTCGACGGCGTCTCGGGCCTCGTCAGCCTCGGGCGCGCCTGGCCCGGCGAGGGGCGCCTTCGGGTCGGGCGGCCTCCCGGGCGTATTGCTCAGCCAGCTGGTGCGCCGCCGGCGCGTCGAGGATGATCGGCGCTGGGCCACCCTTCGGATTCGACGCTGGGCGATCGAGCAGCGCTCCGTGCGCCTGCGTCCAGTCTCGATCGGCCGACTCGGTCGGGGCGACCGGCTGGCGAATCACGCGGCGGATTGCGTCGGCCGCGGCGAGCATCGCGCCCGACCCCGGCCGGTTCAGCGCCACGAGCAGCCGGCCGGTCGCCTCCAGGGCTTCCACGAGCACCCAGCGGTCGGCATCGGGATCGATGAGGCCGAGGGTCTGCACGATGTGGTCCGCCGCGGCCGACGGATCGCCCCCGTCCAGCTCGAGCCGGGCCAGGTTCAGGTGCCCCAGGGCGATCGTCGTGCGCGTGCTCGACTGTTCGCCGGCGTCAATCGCCAGCTCGGCGTAGCGGCGCGCAGCACGGGGCCGGTCAAGGCCGCGGGCCACGGCCGCCAGGCGATAGGCAACGGTTCCCTCGGTGGGCCGGTGGCCGAGCTCGCGGAAGATGAGCAGGGCTTCGTTGCCGGTTTGCATGGCCGCCTCGAGATCGCCGGCCTTCCAATGGGCCAGGTTCAGTGCGGCCAGGACCAGGCCGTTGGCCAGCGGGTCGTCAGTTGCCGTGGCGATCGCGAGCGCCCGCTCGAGGGCCGGGCGAGCGGCATCGACCACGCCCTCATCGGCCAGCAGGGATCCGAGGTGGAGCAGCGTCGTCCCCACTTCCTGGTCATCGCCGGCCTCTTCCAGCCGGGCGAGCGACGCCTCGAGGTAGGCGCGGGCGGCGGCCAGGTCGTCGGTTGCCGCGGCGATGGCCCCGCGCCGGCGCAGCGCCCGCCCCTCGCCGAGGGCGTCGCCCAGCCGTGCGTACAGGTCCTGGGCTTCCTGGACCACCCGGGCGCCGAGGACGAAGTCCGTCACCCAGTAGGCCAGGTGGCCGCGAGCGAGCAGTGCTGCGGCGCGCAGCGGCGGGTCCGGCTGGGAAGCGTGGATGAGCCGCCCAAGCCACTGCAGGCCCTCCGCCGGATGGCGCCCCAGCCAGTAGTCGGTGAGGCCGACCGCGATCTCGAGCCCCCGGATGGCGCTGGTTCGTTCGACGGGATCGGCTGCCAGGTGCTCGAGCACCGAGCGGACGTGGGGCATCTCGCGATCCAGGAGGCGCAGGGTCGTGCTCCGTCCGGAGGTCGCCAGCTGGAGGGTCAGGCCGGCGACGCGGGTGACGATGGCATCGACGTACCGCTCCCGGGCGGCGACAAGATCCTGGCCCGACGCTGCGGCGAGCGTGTGCGCCGCCACGGTCCGGAGCAGCTCGTAGCGGGTGGGACCCACCGCACTGCGCACCTGGACGAGGCTCGCGTCCACGAGCCTGGCGACGATCTCGAAGGCATCGACGACGGGCTCGAAGCCGGCAACAGCCTCGATCAGGGCGATGTCGGCATCGGCGACCATCACCGCCAGGGCGCCCAGCGCACGACGCTCCGCCGGCCCGAGGCGCTCCATGCTCGTGTCGAGGGCTGCCCAGAGGCCCGGCCGGCCGCCGACGGGCCCGCCGGCCCAGCGGCCGAGATCCGACTCGACCCGCAGGATCACCTCGTCGAGGCGCAGCAGCTGCAGGTGGCGGGCGACGAGCTCGATTCCCAGCGGCAGGCGGTCGACGAGCGCGCACAGCCGATCCGCGGCGGCCAGCTCGTCCGACCCGAGCCGGAAACGTGGGTCGAGAAGGCGCGCCCGGTCGACGAGCAGCTCGAGCGCCTCGGCGGCCCCGAGGGGCCCGATGGGCACGAGGGCCTCATCAAGGATCCCCAGGCGTTCGCGGCTCGTGGCCAGGACGCGCACCCGCGCGCAACCCGCCAGCAGCCGCTCGACCTGCGCGGCGACCTCGACCAGGCGTCCTTCACAACCGTCGAGCACGACGAGGCCCGCGCCGGCGCCGATCGCGTCGGTGACGCCCTGACCCGCGTCCGCTGCTCGCGACGAGGGGTCGACGGCATCGAGGATCGCACCGGCCACCGATTGCCCAGCCGGCACCTGCTCGAGGGCGACATACCAGACCGGAGGGTCCGCGGCCCGCGCTGCTTCGAGCGCGAGCCGGGTCTTGCCGGCGCCCGGCGGCCCAAGGAGCGTGACGAGGCGAGCGCGGTCCCAGACCTCGGCCAGGTCGCGGTGCTCCACGGTCCGGCCGATCAGGCGGGTCGAGGTGCCGGGAACCCGTACCCGGCCGGCTGCGATGCCGCCGGGATCAGCCTGGTCGGCGACGGCAGCCGGCAGGGCTGCGTCGAGCGCCGGGTCCTGGGCCAGGACGGCCTGCTGCATCCGCTTGAGCCCGGCGCCCGGGTCGAGGCCCAGGTCGTCGAGCAGGCGCCGCCGGCATTCCGCGTATGCGTCGAGTGCTTCGGCCTGCCGGCCCGCGCGGTACAGGGCGAGCATCAGCAGCTCCCAGCGCCGTTCGCGGTAGGGCTGTTCGGTCACGAGCTGGCGTGCCTGGCCGACCAGCTCGGCCGACGAGCCCGCGTCAAGAGCAAGCGTCAGCAGCTCCTCCCGGACCCCCTCGATCAGCTCCTCCAGCCGGGACGCCACGATCTGCGCCGCGGGCACATCCTCGAGGTCGGCCAGGGGCCGTCCCCGGGCCAGGGCGAGAGCCGTCCGTAACGCCTCAGAGGCCGCCGCCCGGTCGGACCGCTCGAGCGCCGTGCGGCCGTCCGCCGCGAGCCGCTCCACCTCGGCCACGTCAGTCGGCGTCCGGAGGAGATAGCGAACGTCGAGCGTCTCGATGTCCAGGCCCAGCCGGCGCAGACGAAAGATGTGGCTGGCGATCGTGTGCCGAGCGGCCGCCGGCGGCTCGTCGCCCCACGCGGCCTCCTCGAGGTCATCGAGGGCGACCGCCTGGCCGGGGGTCATCGCGAGCCGGGCCAGGATCCGTCGCTGCAGCCGGCCACCGGCCGGCACGTCGCCCGAGTCGCCACGGAGGAGCAGCGGGCCCAGGACGCAAACCTGCATCCGCTGACTCTAGCCGAGCAGGTCGCTCAGCCCGTGTTCACCAGCGCGGATGGAGCTCCGGGCCCCGCCAGCGCGAGAATTCCTCGGTCGCGTAGCGGCCGAAATGGTTCTGGAAATGGGCCCCGCTTGCGGCCAGGATGTCACGTGCCTCGAGGAGCCGGTCGTGGTTCGCGCAATGGACGGCCACGATTGCCCGTCCGTCGTCGAGGGCGGCCTCGTACAGCCGCAGGTCGGGCGTCTGGTCCATCGACATGAACTGGACCAGCCGGATCAGCTGGCCGATGGCGCCTTTGCTGGTCGGCAGGTCCGAGAGCGAGCCGTCGGCGGTCGCGCCCTCGAGGACCTTCACCTGTTCCGGATCGAAGCCGGCCTCGACGAGGGCGCCGGCCGCGCCCTGGGCTGCACGAGGGTCGTCGATCACGGCCAGCAGCCAATCGAGTGGATAGCGGATCATCGGTCGTTCGGCGGCGGACCGAGCCCCCTTCGACTTCGGCATGCGGTCCAGAGTATACCCGCGCGCAGCTCGGAAACGCGCAGCTCGGAAACCAGCCCCGGGGCATCCTGCGTAGTCGCTCCTGTCCGGGCCGACTGGCGCGCGACGTGCGTGCTTCATCACCCTGGAGGACCCGATGCACCGAATGACGCGGCTGCCTGCCGCACTCCTCACGCTGACCCTGGTCCCGGCCGCCTGCTCGAGTGGCTCCGCCAACTCGAAGCCGGCCACCCTGGTCGCCCAGACGGTCGGCACGAACGGCATCCTGCTGGTTGCCGGTTCCAACCAGATGACGGTCTACGCGTTCGACCAGGACGTCGCCAACAGCGGCAGCAGCGCGTGCACGGCCACCGATGCGTGCATCACCACGTGGCCGGCATTGACCGTCCCCGCCGGGACGACGCCAACGGGCGGCAGCGGCCTGTCGGGCACGATCGGCACGATCACCCGGGCCGATTCAGGCGTGCTGCAGGTCACGTACAACGGCGTGCCGCTGTACTTCTTCTCAGGTGACGGCGCGGTCGGCGACTCGAACGGGATCTATACGCATTGGAGCGCGGTCGCGCCCTAGCCGGCCCTGGTCGCGGCGGGGCGCGTCAGCCGTTGCGACGGGGGCGGGCAGGCTCCGGCTTTTCCTTGGGCTCGTGGCCCGGGCGAGGGGGCCGGGGCATCGTGCCCGGCGCCATGTCCGGCGCGGGAACGTGTGGAGCGCGGGCTCGCGCCGCCTCGACGCCGGCTGCGAAGGCCTTGGCCACGGCCGGCGGCACGCTGCCGATCCAGGCGGTCTGGATCTGGTTGACGCGCTCGGTCTCCTGGGCGCGCCGCTCGCGCTCTCGCTTTGAGTGCTTGGTCATCGATCCCTCAGTCGCCGCTCCGGCCCGCCGAAGGCCGGCAGGCCGCTTGGACCCGAGTATGCACGGGATCCGGTTCCCGCGCGCACCCGCGCTCGGCGGCTGCGTTTCCGTCGCGACGGTGGATGGGCTATCGTGTCAGGCGGCCCGGTTCGGCCGGGCCTCCGCCGTCGTACGTGCACGTGAGGTAACGAACCATCGCCACGAAGCCCCGCCGCAACGTCTACCGCCGCCCCCCGGCTCCGGTC